>JAUZSP010000005.1 GCA_030949385.1 Gammaproteobacteria bacterium
TCTCGAAAAACTAATTCAACCTATATGTAGCGAGCACGATATAATTCTCGATTTTTTTGCCGGTTCTGCTACAACAGCCCATGCAGTTATGCAACTCAACGCAGGCGATGGTAGAAATCGGAAATGTATTTCTGTGCAGCTTCCCGAAGAAACTGATAAGAAGTCCGAAGCGGACAAAGCTGGTTATAAAAATATCGCTGAAATATCAAAAGAGCGTATCCGTCGTGCTGGTAAAAAAATCAAAGAAGACAATGCAGATAAAGACGGCATAGAAAATCTTGATATAGGCTTCCGTGTTTTCAAAATTGATAGTTCCAACATGGTGGATGTCACGCTATCCCCTGATGAAGCACATCCAGACATGTTTGAGGAACAGGTTGGGAATATTAAAAAAGACAGGTCATCCGAAGACTTATTGTTCCAAGTATTGCTGGATTGGGGCGTGGATTTATCTCTCCCCATTCTTCAAGAAGATATTGAAGGGAAGAAAGTCTTCTTTGTTGATGGCAATGCTTTGGCGGCGTGTTTTGATGAAAATATCAATGAAAACTTTGTTAAAAAACTCGCTGAGAAACAACCCTTGCGCGTTGTTTTCCGTGATGATGGTTTTGCCAGCGATGCCGTTAAAATCAATGTTGAACAAATATTCAAACTTAAATCACCAACAACCGATATCAAGGTTATTTAAGAGGGACTCTAAAAATGAAGAACTTACAATTTAAACAACTTCCCTATCAAACCGAGGCCGTAGAGGCTGTGGTCGATTGCTTTGCTGGGCAACCTAAACTTTCTGCTTTGTCATACCGTATTGATCCGGGTAAAGAAGTTGATGAGTCTAGTCAAAGACGTGCTGATATTTTACAGGATGGGTTTAAAAATACTGATCTTATGCTCACTGCGGCACAGGTATTTACCAATATTCAAAATGTTCAACAGAAAAAAAACCTGCCTATTTCTGATGCGTTAGTGGAAACAAAATCCTGCAAAATAAATCTCGATACAGAGATGGAAACAGGGACAGGTAAAACCTATTGCTATATCAAAACCATGTTTGAGATGAACAAACGATATGGCTGGAATAAGTTTGTTGTAGTTGTGCCTAGTATTGCCATTCGTGAAGGGGTCTATCAATCCTTTGATGGCATGACGGATCATTTTTTAGAAGAGTACGGTAAACGCGCCAAGGCTTTTATCTATAATTCAAAATCGCTTCACGAGATTGAAAATTATTCATCCGATGCAGGTATTAATGTCATGGTTATCAATGTGCAAGCCTTTGCTGCACGAGGCAAAGATGCCCGCCGTATTTATATGGAGCTTGATGACTTCCAATCACGCCGTCCTATAGACGTGATTAAGAAGAATCGTCCTATATTAATTCTGGATGAGCCGCAAAAGATGGAAGGCAAGAAGACAATGGAGTCTCTGGCAGAGTTCGAACCATTGTTCACGTTGCGCTATTCTGCAACACATAAAAATGAACACAATAAAGTACACCGTTTAGATGCTTTGGATGCTTACAACCAGAAGCTTGTGAAGAAGATATCTGTACGTGGAATATCGATTAAAGGACTGAGCGGCACAAATGCTTATCTCTACCTGCAATCCATTGAGGTTACTTCAACGAAGCCACCCGTGGCACGTATTGAATTTGAGGTTAAACAAAACAATGGTATCAAGCGTGTAGTCAGAAAAATCGGTAAAGGCATTAACTTATTCGATGAATCCAATGGGTTAGCAGAGTATAAAGATTTTGTAGTTTCAGATATTGATGCTGTTAAGGATACACTGACATTTACTAACGGTGTTGAGCTTACGGTTGGGGATGCTATTGGTGATGTAAATGAAGAAGCTTTACGCCGCATTCAGATAAGAGAAACAATCAAAGCCCATTTTGATAAAGAACAGGTTCTTTATCATCAAGGATTAAAAGTCCTGTCCCTTTTCTTTATTGATGAAGTGGCTAAGTATCGAAATTACGAAACGCCCGAAGATATGCGTGGTGAGTACGCCAAAATATTTGAAGAAGAATACAATCAATATTTGAACGAAGTTCTGACACTAGAAGATACCGCTTACAATAAATATCTCACAAACATTGCTACAGAAAAAACACATGAGGGGTATTTTTCAAAAGACAAAAAGAAAAAGTTTGTAAATTCTACAGTCAAACGCGGAGCAGAAGCTTCTGATGATGTGGATGCATATGACCTGATATTAAAAGATAAGAAAAGACTACTTTCACTTGAAGAACCAGTACGCTTTATTTTCTCACACTCCGCATTGCGTGAGGGATGGGATAATCCAAATGTTTTCAATATTTGCCAGCTTAAAAATCTAAACTACGATAATACGATTACAAGGCGTCAGGAACTTGGTCGTGGACTACGGCTGGCTGTAAACCAAAACGGTGATCGTATGGATAATCCATTAAACGTTCACCAGATTAACGTGTTAACCGTTATTGCGAACGAAAGCTATAAGGATTTTGTAAAAGCACTTCTTAAAGAAACAGCAGATTCACTTTCCGCAAGACCTAAATCTGCCGATGAAGATTATTTCAAAGGAAAATCCATTAAAACAAAAGATGGTAGCGTAAAAATTGATGATCAAATGGCAAAACAAATTTATCGTTATCTTCTGAAAAGCGATTATACAGATGATGACGACATGATTGTGGAGGCATATCATGAGGCAAAGCGAGAGGGGACACTCTCGGAACTACCTGAAGACTTGAAACCCTATACAGAAGAAATACATCACCTGATAAGTGGTGTCTTTAGTGCCTCTTTATTGCCAGATATTGAGGATGGTCGTAAAGCAAAAGAAAACCCTCTCAATGATAATTTTTATAAAAAAGAGTTCCAGCTGCTTTGGGAAAAAATCAATCGTAAAGCCGTATACACAGTGGACTTTGATTCAAACGAACTGATCGAAAAATGCGTAAATACACTTAATGAAAAAGATGGTTTGAAAATATCCCCACTACAATATGTTATTGAATCAGGTGCGCAAACAGATACGTCCACCTATGACAATATCAAAGACGGAACAGCTTTTAAAGTATCTCAAACGTCTACGGAAACATATAAAGACTCTATCAAGTCATCCATAAAATACGATCTTATCGGGCAGATTGCAGAAAACACTCAACTGACCAGGCGGACTATTGGCAGTATATTAAAAGGCATAAATACAGCAGTGTTTGGATTATATAAAACCAATCCTGAGGATTTTATTTTCAAAGTTTCAGTACTTATTAACGAACAGAAAGCCACAACAATAATTGAACACTTATCCTACGACCCATTAGATGAAGTTTATGGTACTGAAATATTTACAGCCGATAAGCCAAAGGAAGATTTCAGTAAAGCAATTCCTGTAAATCAGCATATTTATGATTATGTATTCACCGATTCGAAAATTGAAACACAGTTTGTTAAAGAGCTAGATAAAAGTGCTGAGGTGGTTGTCTACGCAAAATTACCAAGAGGCTTTTCGATTCCAACGCCTGTTGGTAGCTATAACCCTGACTGGGCTATTTCCTTCAAAGAAGGCTCTGTAAAACACGTCTATTTTATTGCTGAGACCAAAGGCACAATGAACTCTTTACAGCTTAAAAAAATAGAAAATATGAAAATAAAATGTGCTAAGAAATTCTTCAAAAAAATTACATCAGATCAAGTCAAATACGATGTGGTAAATAGTTATGAAAATCTTATGAAGATTGTAGTCTAGAAGACCGCTGTGAAACACAGCTCACAGCGTCAACACGCGCAAAGCAACATCCACCGTCAAAGAGAGCTGTGTCAAATCAGCCACCGCCTGTTTGCCTTGCTTCGAAGCGCGATAAAGGTGCGGTGTCATGCTCAAAAGCTGCTGTAAAGGCTCCGCTGGCAAGGACTCCAACTCAAACTGCACCCGCTGATTTTGCTGCACCTGAAACCCCAATGAAATGGCCTGAGCAACGCTGGCCAGAGGGCTTTGGCGCACCTCTTCATAAATGATTCGCCGCAACTCAAGCAGATGATCCTCCCCCGCATCCATTAAGATAATTTTGCCATTGGGTTTTAACACCCGTTTAAACTGAGAGTAATCGGCAAAACCAAAACAAGAAAGAATCAGGTCCACCGAGTTATCTTGCAACGGCAGATGGCGGTTGCTGCCCACCAGCCACGTTGCCTGCTGGTTTTTTTTCGCAGCGGCCAACACCGCCCATTTGGAAATATCCAAACCAATCGCAGCCACCTTAGGCTCATGATCATCAAGGGGCAGACTGTGCAACCAACCGCGTAAATAATAACCCTCACCACAGCCCGCATCCAAAACCGTGATTAAACCCTGCTCAGCAAGATGGGGTTTAATAAACTCATTCAGCGCCAGCGAAAGCGGCTGATAAAAGCCCCGCTGCAAAAACGCACCCCGCGCCGCGATCATGCTTTTGCTGTCGCCAGGATCTTTGGATTTTTTAAACTGCACTGGCAAGAGATTAAGCTGACCTTGGCGCGCAAGGTCAAAACTGTGACCCTGAGGGCAACAATATTGCCTGCCCTGTTTCAACAACGGTGCGGCATCCAAAGGACAAGCGAGGTTATGTGCGGCTACTGTTTTCATAGGTTGTTCTTATGCTGAGTCATCGGATGGATCCATAGCGGAGTTGAAACAATTATAAATCATCACAACATCTGGATGATAAAAAGCCATTGACACACATCCAATCTGAAACTAAAGTCTTACTTTATTCTTACCTCTTAGGCGGATCACAATGAACATCACACGATTATCCAGCAAAGGCCAAGTGATCATACCAAAGCCATTGCGAATGGCTCATCACTGGGAAACCGGTCAAGAGCTTGTCGCCGTTGATGTCGGTGATGGAATTCTACTCAAACCCAAATCCCCTTTTGCAGAAACCCACATTAATGAGGTGGCTTCTTGCCTGAAAACCACCGAATCAGCAAAAACATTAGATGCAATGGAAGCAGCCATTGCCAAGGGAATTCGGGATACATTCAAATGATTGCAGTCGATACCAATCTCATCGTTCGATTCTTGACCCAAGATGATGAACAACAGTACAAAAAAGCATACTCACTTTTCAGCTCTGAAGAGATCTTTATCCCAGACACCGTGATTCTCGAAACCGAGTGGGTGCTGCGCTACGCCTACACGTTCTCTCCTGAAGAGATCTGCACCGCCTTTATTGCTCTGTTTGGCTTGAAGAACATTCAGCTTTCCAATCCCTTCTTTATTGCCCAAGCCATTGAATGGCACAAACAGGGCGTGGATTTCTCCGATGCGTTGCATCTGGCTCAATGCCAACAACACGAAAAACTGTACACGTTTGATAAAAATTTATCGCCAAGGCAAAAAATGTAACTCAGTGTGACGTTGCCTTGCCTTAAAAATTAGGCCGCAATCTCAACGTTATTCCAAAGTCCAAACCCTTGCCATTCCCTCACCGTTAGCATCTAATAACAGTACGGTTGCAATTCACAAAAAAAACCAAGGTAAGCGCATGAATCTACACGAATATCAGGCCAAACAGCTCTTCCAAGAGTACGGCATCGCCGTGCCAGAAAACCACACCGTCACCGATGCGGCTCAGGTTGCAGCGGTGCTGCAAAAACTCGGCGGCCAACGCTGGGTGGTCAAAGCCCAAGTTCATGCCGGTGGCCGTGGCAAAGCCGGTGGGGTTAAGTTATTGGATTCTGCGGCTGAAGTGCAGCACTTTGTCACTCAACTGCTCGGCAGCCAACTGGTCACGTTTCAGACCGATGCCCACGGCCAACCCGTCAATCGAGTGCTGATCGAAGCACCCTGCACCATCGAGCGGGAACTCTATCTCGGAGCAGTGATTGATCGTTCACGGCAACGCTTGGTGATGATGGCCTCCACCGAAGGCGGCATGGAGATCGAAAAGGTCGCCGCCGACACCCCTGAGAAAATTTTACAGGTGGTGATTGATCCCATGCTCGGCCTGCTGCCCTACCAGTGCCGTGAGCTGGCCTTTGCTCTGGGTCTGAAAGGCGCGGCCTTTAAACAGTTCGGCACACTGGCCAGCGGTTTGGCCAAACTGTTTGTGGAAAAAGACCTCAGTCTGCTGGAAGTCAACCCCTTGGTGGTCAGCAGCGACAACCAATTGATCTGTCTCGATGGCAAAATCAACCTCGACGACAACGCCCTCTATCGGCACCCCGATCTGCTGGCGATGCGCGACGAAAGCCAAGAAGACCGCCGCGAGATCGAAGCGCAAAAGTGGGATCTCAACTACATCGCCCTCGACGGCGAAATCGGCTGTCTGGTCAACGGTGCCGGTTTGGCCATGGCCACGATGGATCTGATCCAACTCTACGGCGGCACTCCGGCCAACTTCCTCGATGTGGGCGGCGGAGCCACAGCAGAACGGGTCGCCGAAGCCTTCAAAATTATTTTATCGGATCACAACGTCAAGGGCATTTTGGTGAATATTTTTGGCGGTATCGTGCGCTGTGACCTGATTGCCGAGGGCATTATTCAAGCGGTCAAAGAGGTCGGCATTACGGTGCCGGTGGTGGTGCGACTGGAGGGCAACAGCGCCGAACAGGGCAGCGCCCTTTTGGAACAGAGTGGCCTCAACATCATCGCCCCCCACAGCCTCACCGATGCCGCTGAAAAAATCGTCAGCGCCATCCAAGCCTAATTTAAGAGAGAAAGCATGAGCGTTCTAATCAACACCCACAGTAAAGTGATTTGCCAAGGTTTCACCGGCAAACAAGGCACCTTCCACTCCGAACAGGCCATCGCCTACGGCACGCAGATGGTGGGCGGGGTCACTCCCGGCAAGGGCGGCCAAAGGCACCTTGATCTGCCGGTTTTTAATACGGTGCGTGAAGCGGTGGATCAGACCCAAGCCGATGCCAGCGTCATCTACGTGCCTGCGCCCTTTTGCAAAGATTCCATTATCGAAGCCGCCAATGCGGGGATCAAACTGATCGTCTGCATCACCGAAGGCATCCCCACCCTCGACATGCTACAGGCAAAAAAATACGTCGATGAGATGGGTGCGCGCCTCATCGGCCCCAACTGCCCGGGCATCATCACCCCTGGTGAGTGCAAAATCGGCATTATGCCCGGCGCCATTCATCACGCAGGCAAGGTGGGCGTGGTGTCGCGTTCCGGCACCCTCACCTACGAGGCGGTCTACCAAACCACCGCCAAAGGCTACGGCCAAAGCACCTGCATCGGCATCGGCGGTGATCCCATTCCCGGCACCAACTTTATCGACTGTCTGGAACTGTTTGAAAACGACCCACAGACGGAAGCAATTTTAATGGTGGGTGAAATCGGCGGCACAGCAGAAGAGGAAGCGGCGGAATACATCCAAAGCAACGTCAGCAAACCGGTCACCGCCTACATTGCCGGGGTCACCGCACCGGCAGGCAAACGCATGGGACACGCCGGAGCCATTATTGCCGGTGGCAAAGGCACCGCTGAAGATAAATTCAGAGCCTTGGAAGCCGCAGGCGTGCATACGGTACGTTCACCTGCGATGTTGGGAGACGGGGTGGCTGAGGTTACGGGCCAACATCCACCGTCAAAGAGAGCTGTGTCAAATCAGCCACCGCCTGTTTGCCTTGCTTCGAAGCGCGATAAAGGTGCGGTGTCATGCTCAAAAGCTGCTGTAAAGGCTCCGCTGGCAAGGACTCCAACTCAAACTGCACCCGCTGATTTTGCTGCACCTGAAACCCCAATGAAATGGCCTGAGCAACGCTGGCCAGAGGGCTTTGGCGCACCTCTTCATAAATAATCCGCCGCAGTTCAAGCAGATGATCCTCACCCGCATCCATTAGGATAATTTTACCTTTGGGTTTTAACACCCGTTTAAACTGAGCGTAATCAGCAAAACCAAAACAAGAGAGAATCAGATCCACCGAGTTATCTTGCAACGGCAGATGGCGGTTGCTGCCCACCAACCAGGTGGCCTGTTGGCTTTTTTTCGCAGCGGCCAACACCGCCCATTTGGAAATATCCAAACCAATCGCAGCCACCTTAGGCTCATGATCATCAAGGGGCAGACTGTGCAACCAACCGCGTAAATAATAACCCTCACCACAGCCCGCATCCAAAACCGTGATTAAACCCTGCTCAGCAAGATGGGGTTTAATAAACTCATTCAGCGCCAGCGAAAGCGGCTGATAAAAGCCCCGCTGCAAAAACGCACCCCGCGCCGCGATCATGCTTTTGCTGTCGCCAGGATCTTTGGATTTTTTAAACTGCACTGGCAAGAGATTAAGCTGACCTTGGCGCGCAAGGTCAAAACTGTGACTCTGAGGGCAACAATATTGCCTGCCCTGTTTCAACAACGGTGCGGCATCCAAAGGACAAGCGAGGTTATGTGCGGCTACTGTTTTCATAGGTTGTTCTTATGCTGAGTCATCGGATGGATCCATAGCGGAGTTGAAACAATTATAAATCATCACAACATCTGGATGATAAAAAGCCATTGACACACATCCAATCTGAAACTAAAGTCTTACTTTATTCTTACCTCTTAGGCGGATCACAATGAACATCACACGATTATCCAGCAAAGGCCAAGTGATCATACCAAAGCCATTGCGAATGGCTCATCACTGGGAAACCGGTCAAGAGCTTGTCGCCGTTGATGTCGGTGATGGAATTCTACTCAAACCCAAATCCCCTTTTGCAGAAACCCACATTAATGAGGTGGCTTCTTGCCTGAAAACCACCGAATCAGCAAAAACATTAGATGCAATGGAAGCAGCCATTGCCAAGGGAATTCGGGATACATTCAAATGATTGCAGTCGATACCAATCTCATCGTTCGATTCTTGACCCAAGATGATGAACAACAGTACAAAAAAGCATACTCACTTTTCAGCTCTGAAGAGATCTTTATCCCAGACACCGTGATTCTCGAAACCGAGTGGGTGCTGCGCTACGCCTACACGTTCTCTCCTGAAGAGATCTGCACCGCCTTTATTGCTCTGTTTGGCTTGAAGAACATTCAGCTTTCCAATCCCTTCTTTATTGCCCAAGCCATTGAATGGCACAAACAGGGCGTGGATTTCTCCGATGCGTTGCATCTGGCTCAATGCCAACAACACGAAAAACTGTACACGTTTGATAAAAAATTTATCGCCAAGGCAAAAAATGTAACTCAGTGTGACGTTGCCTTGCCTTAAAGCAATAGGCCGCAATCTCAACGTTATTCCAAAGTCCAAACCCTTGCCATTCCCTCACCGTTAGCATCTAATAACCACACGGTTGCAATTCACAGAAAAAACCAAGGTAAACGCATGAATCTACACGAATATCAGGCCAAACAGCTCTTCCAAGAGTACGGCATCGCCGTGCCAGAAAACCACACCGTCACCGATGCGGCTCAGGTTGCAGCGGTGCTGCAAAAACTCGGCGGCCAACGCTGGGTGGTCAAAGCCCAAGTTCATGCCGGTGGCCGTGGCAAAGCCGGTGGGGTTAAGTTATTGGATTCTGCGGCTGAAGTGCAGCACTTTGTCACTCAACTGCTCGGCAGCCAACTGGTCACGTTTCAGACCGATGCCCACGGCCAACCCGTCAATCGAGTGCTGATCGAAGCACCCTGCACCATCGAGCGGGAACTCTATCTCGGAGCAGTGATTGATCGTTCACGGCAACGCTTGGTGATGATGGCCTCCACCGAAGGCGGCATGGAGATCGAAAAGGTCGCCGCCGACACCCCTGAGAAAATTTTACAGGTGGTGATTGATCCCATGCTCGGCCTGCTGCCCTACCAGTGCCGTGAGCTGGCCTTTGCTCTGGGTCTGAAAGGCGCGGCCTTTAAACAGTTCGGCACACTGGCCAGCGGTTTGGCCAAACTGTTTGTGGAAAAAGACCTCAGTCTGCTGGAAGTCAACCCCTTGGTGGTCAGCAGCGACAACCAATTGATCTGTCTCGATGGCAAAATCAACCTCGACGACAACGCCCTCTATCGGCACCCCGATCTGCTGGCGATGCGCGACGAAAGCCAAGAAGACCGCCGCGAGATCGAAGCGCAAAAGTGGGATCTCAACTACATCGCCCTCGACGGCGAAATCGGCTGTCTGGTCAACGGTGCCGGTTTGGCCATGGCCACGATGGATCTGATCCAACTCTACGGCGGCACTCCGGCCAACTTCCTCGATGTGGGCGGCGGAGCCACAGCAGAACGGGTCGCCGAAGCCTTCAAAATTATTTTATCGGATCACAACGTCAAGGGCATTTTGGTGAATATTTTTGGCGGTATCGTGCGCTGTGACCTGATTGCCGAGGGCATTATTCAAGCGGTCAAAGAGGTCGGCATTACGGTGCCGGTGGTGGTGCGACTGGAGGGCAACAGCGCCGAACAGGGCAGCGCCCTTTTGGAGCAGAGTGGCCTCAACATCATCGCCCCCCACAGCCTCACCGATGCCGCTGAAAAAATCGTCAGCGCCATCCAAGCCTAATTTAAGAGAGAGAGCATGAGCGTTCTAATCAACACCCACAGTAAAGTGATTTGCCAAGGTTTCACCGGCAAACAAGGCACCTTCCACTCCGAACAGGCCATCGCCTACGGCACGCAGATGGTGGGCGGGGTCACTCCCGGCAAGGGCGGCCAAAGGCACCTTGATCTGCCGGTTTTTAATACGGTGCGTGAAGCGGTGGATCAGACCCAAGCCGATGCCAGCGTCATCTACGTGCCTGCGCCCTTTTGCAAAGATTCCATTATCGAAGCCGCCAATGCGGGGATCAAACTGATCGTCTGCATCACCGAAGGCATTCCCACCCTCGACATGCTACAGGCAAAAAAATACGTCGATGAGATGGGTGCGCGCCTCATCGGCCCCAACTGCCCGGGCATCATCACCCCTGGTGAGTGCAAAATCGGCATTATGCCCGGCGCCATTCATCACGCAGGCAAGGTGGGCGTGGTGTCGCGTTCCGGCACCCTCACCTACGAGGCGGTCTACCAAACCACCGCCAAAGGCTACGGCCAAAGCACCTGCATCGGCATCGGCGGTGATCCCATTCCCGGCACCAACTTTATCGACTGTCTGGAGCTGTTTGAAAACGACCCACAGACGGAAGCGATTTTAATGGTGGGTGAAATCGGCGGCACAGCAGAAGAGGAAGCGGCGGAATTCATCCAGAGCAACGTCAGCAAACCGGTCACCGCCTACATTGCTGGGGTCACCGCACCGGCAGGCAAGCGCATGGGACACGCCGGAGCCATTATTGCCGGTGGCAAAGGCACCGCCGAAGATAAATTCAGAGCCTTGGAAGCGGCAGGCGTGCATACGGTGCGTTCACCTGCGATGTTGGGAGACGGGGTGGCTGAGATTACGGGCTGGGGTTAAACGGGTGTTTCACGGTGAACCGGGGCGGAACACAAACTCCGGTCTCACCACTGATTTGGGCGATGGACTGGGCGTTCGGTGGCATCATTTTCTGTACAATCTGCTCTTTGAAGTCTTCGGTGTATCTGGGCATTGCGGGGTCACTTTCCGCCCCCTGAGAGTTAAGTTTACTGATTCAACTCACCGGACAACTACCCTGACACAGAGGATAGGAAGCTAATGCTCACAAGATCATACACACTCAAATTCCTTCTGAATATTTTCACCACTTAAGCGCCACGCATGAAAGTCTTCACGCTGCTGCTTTCGTTCTTCAAGATCCACACCCAGACTATCCACTTCATTTTCAAGCTCAACGTACTTAGGGAAAAACTGCTCATTAAAACTGCCACTATTAATGAGACCTAAAATCTCTTCTCGCTGCTGATTAAAATCACTTACCATGTCCGTGACTGTTTTTCGAAAGGCTTCCTCTCGCTCATGTTGTTTGTAACTATCCCAGGCTTCCAGTGCGATTCCCACTACAACAAGCGCACCATTAACGCCTTTAGCAAGATTAACAGCGCCCCAAGGTTTAAAACTTAACATTTTACCTAGATCAACACCCACAAATTTAGCAACAGTTTTAACGCCATCTCGAGCGGCTAAGATAGAGGCATTATTAATCATATTGCTTTTAACAATATATTTCATTCCTTGCTTACCAAGACCTAACAAAGCATCATTAAAATGGTTTACTTCCTGCTCAAACCCTATTTTCATACTCTGAACTTGAAGGTTTGCAGATTTTAAATGCCGATCAAATTCATTTTGTAATTTAGACGTCATGACAGCGCCTTTATCACCGATTTCACGTTGAAAAAACTGATTAAATGTTTGTAGATCTGTTCCTTCAACTTGCATAATTAAATCTGTAAAGTAGCGAGTCACAAACTCACGCAAGGCGGTGCGTGCACTTGAAATTGAACCTTGCGTACTTTCAAGTTTATTTTTTGTAACATTAACAACATCTGCAAGCTTGGTGACTTCTTTACCTATTTTTTCATCCCTTTCAATTGAAGCTGGCAATTCTTTATTTAATACATCACGAATTATGCTGTTTTTTGCTTCTACTGCGATTTCCGCGATACCGCCATTGCTGTTAATTTTCTTATGAGTTGCTTTCTGCAGTAATGCAATATGCGATAGCTTTTTAAAATGCTCTATATTTTCTAGCCAATAATCGGATCCCATATCAAAAGGATTTGCAGCAACTGCAACAATCGATAGTTCCGCGACCTCTTCACTCGTCAAACCCACCATCTCTTGTAAGCGCTGAGTAATATTACCACTCTTTACTTTATAGTTTTCATTATATTCCCACTCATCTTCTACATCCGCCACCTCATCAAATCGGCTTAAAACAAAAACAGTACGCGGCAATATATTAAGGTCTCGCATCAACCAATTTAAATCATCTTTATGGCTTTCTTTTACTGGATTGGTTGAATTCATTACGTATAAAACCAAATGGGCTTCACTAACATACTTTTTAGTGATGTCTTTATATTTTTCTAGTTCGGCAGTGTCGGCACTGACCTTTTCTTTAAAACCAAATAGCCCCGGAGTATCAATGAGCTGAAGATCGTCTGAGACATTATAAATAGCCACCTCGCTGGACGATTCCTGCTGACTGATGCTCATTGATTGATCCAGACGCTCCATCCAGGCTGCCGCAATGGAAGTCTTTCCTTCCGAAAACCCGCCAATTAATGCCACCTTTAATTTACCATCTTGAGCATCACCAATGGCTGATTTAAGTTTATTAATTAATGAAACATCAATTTTAACACCCACCGCCTCTCCTTGTTGCAAGAAGTCTTGTAAGGCACTTAAAAGTTTAACAGTTTTGTTTTGTTGCTGTTTGAATGTATCGAGCGTATGTTCCATATTAAACTACCTTTTCAATTTCGTTTGATATTTTATGCAAGTTACCAATGGATTCACCCAGTACATCATTAATGGCTTTTGTATTGTCAACTGGTGTCTTAAGTACTTCTTTTAACACTTCTAATTGGCTTTCTATATTTGGAACGGCATCCTCGATATTTCTATCGACTGTACACTCAATCTCTTCAGCGACAACGCATATATTATCATCCGTTGACTTTCGTTGCTGCGACATTTTGTAATTGCTGCTAAAAAAGCTTCTAACTGACTTATAAAATGAAAAAACCAAACCAACAACGCCTATAGCTATTGCAGCCCAACCTACTGGTGTAAATACCAAACCAACCACACCAATAACTGTGCCAACAAGAGCCATTACATTTACGCCATTATCGATATTAACATCTAGACTGAACCCTTTTGAGAAGCCTGACGGATCAAAGGATGAGTACAGCTTCAATATTTCATCAGCATGTTGTTGAAAACGTTTAACAATGTTTTGTATATTCTCACCGAATGATTCGATTTTTGATTTTATAGCTATAGGAAATTTCTCATCAAACTCTTGCTGCGCATGCGAAATGGCGATTTCTAATTCATATTTAAAATCATCGTTATCGATATCTTTAGATATTTTTTTATACATAGTATTACGAACATTTGACCTAAATCCATCAACATAGCTCCCAGAAAGCGCTCTCAAATCGCTTTTAAGCGTATTTAATTCCTCATCTAATTGATAATTAGCTGCATCGGCTTCTTGCAGCAATTTTTCATATAATGGAATAAATCTATCTTGCCGCAAATGTTCTATTGAGCTGGATGCTACTTTTAATACCTCGTTCGCTTTATTGACGTTTGCACGTTTAATTTTTATTTTAAAGTTTCTAACAAACTTTTCAGACAGCATACGTTTGAAATCAGTCATACCACTGTATGACAATAAATATTGTTCATCATGCTTAGCCATAAATTTTTCTTTGCGTTTGCTGTTTTCTCGACCAGGCACCAAACAATCTGCTACCGCTAAGAAACCAACCAAGCCACACACTGAAAAACTACCTTGATAGTTTTCACCCAACTGCTCGCGCATTTTTTCATCTAAGGAACGCAGGCTTTCTTTTTCGCCACTGCTGATTAGCTGTGGTTTCTGTAACTGAAGTTGATTAGTAATTCGTTTATTAAAAATAGCCCAAACTTCTGTTTGATCTCCCAGATGTTCTTTGATTTTTTCTAACGTACCTTTAGTGTTCTCATCACCTGTTTGTGGTGCCGCAGCTTTACCCGTAACATAAAATACTGCATGCGCTTTCTGTACAGCTTGCCAAATACTTTCGCCTACTTTTTCTTCCTTACCCTCAATACCTGGCACATCCAGTAATGCAAATTTTTTTCCTTTCTGCTCCACTAAATAACTCTGGCTATTGAGCGTGTAATCTGATCGACCATCACCAATAATGCCACCATCCGCCAATGGTTCTAACTGATTCAGCTGTGCAAGCATTTCATCGTGTTTAGTGCACTGCACATTGTACTTGTCTTTATATTCACACAGCTCATGTTCAATACTTACCAAAGCTTCAGAAAAGCCAAGCTCTTTACTAATTATTTTTTCTCATGCGCAATCACTTCCATATTTTCTAGCTGCAGTATATTTTTTCGAACCTCATCAAACGATGATTGGTCTATATTTAGCTTCTGTTGTAATGCACGAAACTTTTCTTTCGTTTTTCTTTTTCCAGGCTCATCAAACATGATGCGCAAAGTTTCAATAATTGTAGACTTACCCGCATTGGTCTCACCATAGAAAGCCATGGTAAAAGTATTCCAATCTGCATTTTTTTCTAGCATTTCTAAATTTCTTACAACATCATTGCGTATCTCTAACAACAACTCATGCGCATTCTTTTTTGAAGAATTTAACTCTTCAACCGCACCTGAGGAGTTCTTACTTACATCACCCCTAACTTTTTCGAGTAAATTATCTATAGCTTGGATTATTTGGCAATAAATTGCGGAGGTTGCTTGTACAGTATTCATTGATTTTTTTATTTTAGTGTTCATACCCGCCCCAGTGCAGTGTCCTAAAGATACCGATAATTTATCTAATGCTGCTCTATCACGACCCACTTTTTCCAGAATATGCTCAGCACTTTTAGTCCGGACAAAAGATTTTGGTTTATTAAAATCTTCCCAAACTGTTTGATCATAATAAAATTATGTCGAGCAGGAGGCTACGTGGGAAAGAAGAAGAACTCTATAACTAAATTCACAACAATACCGGAACACTCTATTTTATAAGAAATTTATAGGATTTTAAAAAACTGAGGCCTCAGTTTTTGTCAACAAATTTGTCCGGTTTTCCTAACGCCTCTTTAGGCAATTTCTGCTCCTCAGCTCGCATCTCTTTCGGTGGGTTGAGCCACACCTCAGAGATCGGACTCCAATCTCTGATGTTGCCTGACCACCGTGTCGGATTTCGCTCTTTAGCAGCCTCATAAATCGCTTTTCGCTGCTCTAAAATATCGCTGTCCTTGACGTTATGACATTGACTTGGGGCGGTGTTTGTCAACAAGTCTGTGACATTGCGAGTAATCTTAAAGAGCAAGGCATCCGCTACCTTACCGCAGACGCTTACTACAGCAAGGTAAAGTTTGTGAATGCAGTCTGTTCAGTGTTGCTGCGATGGGAGCAAGGAATAAAAAGCGCTTCAATGCCTCGTTCATCGCGCTGAATTTATTGAAGCTGGAAGACCGTAAGGACAAGAACAACCCTGAGCCTTCGGTGATTTCGATTGCCTCGTGGCGACGCAAGAAATTCAATCAATATTTGATGAAAATACTTTTTGACAAGTTAGGTTTGGACAATACTTCGGACAGTTTTAGAGAGAAAAAGATAGGAACCACAGGCGGATTCTGAGAAAATAGAGTTCTCAAAAAACGACAATCAAAGAAGGCCGCCCGTGGAATCCATAGTAGAATCGGTTTTACTCTCCATGTCCAGTGTTAAAAAACCACAACGTCTTTTTCTCTCAGCTCTGTTTTCCGCATTGATGGTTTTTCAAGGGAAAGCCACTTTTCGTAATTTGAGTCGTTACAGTTCGTTGCATGAAAAACGTCTGTCGCGTTGGTTTCGACGTTCATTTGATTTTGCACAATTCAACAGACGCCTACTTCAAAAAGAGCTGCCACAAAAGCACGATCAAATTGCCGCCATTGATGCCAGCTTTATGAAAAAAGTGGTCAGAAAACAGCAGGGTTGGGTTGGTTTTACAACGGCGCTTTGGGGCAAGCCATGGTGGGATTGGAGTTGTCGTTGGTTTGCCGAATTGATCTTCAAAGTCGAACTGCTTACGCGCTGGAGGCTCGCCAAACGTTGGACTCGGAACAGAAAGAGGGTGAGAGCCGAGTGGACTGCTACGCGAAACAGGTTTGTGACCTTGCCTGTGATCTTCAAGCGCAAGGCATTCGCTACCTTACCGCAGACGCCTACTACAGCAAGGTGAAGTTTGTCGATGCGGTCTGTTCAGATGACTTACACCTGATTGGAAAGCTGCGTTCAGATGCCAACCTAAGCTGGTATTTTGAGGGCGAATACGGTGGCAAAGGACGTCCTAAAACGTACGATGGTAAAGTCAATTTCCAAACGGAGCTGTCCCGTTTTGATGCGTGTGGCGTAATGGATAAGGGGGTATCGATTTACAGCGCCGTGGTTCACTCGTGTTGCTTCAAACGGAAAATCCGTGTGGTGCTGCTGCGATGGGAGCAGAAGACAAAAGTCCGTTCGGCTCTGCTGTTTTCTACGGATTCGGAGTTGGCTCCAGAAAAGATTGTCGAATATTACACCGCTCGTTTTCAGATTGAATTTTTGTTTCGTGAAGCCAAGCAACATACGGGTTTAATGGATTGCCAAGCGCGTTGCCCAGAGGCCATTCAAACTCATATTAATGCCTCATTCACTGCACTGAATTTATTGAAGCTGGAAGACCGTAAGGACAAAAACAACCCTGAGCCTTCGGTGATTTCGATTGCCTCGTGGCGACGCAAGAAATTCAATCAATATTTGATGAAAATACTTTTTGACAAGTTAGGTTTGGAGAGATCTTGTCAAAAAGTCGAGGCGGTTTACCATGAGCTGAGTGAGTATGAGGCTATTCAGGTTTAAAACTGTCCGAAGTATTGGTTTGGAGAGATCTTGTCAAAAGTCGAAACGGTTTACCATGAGCTGAGTGAGTATGGGGCTATTCAGGTTTAAAACTGTCCGAAGTATTCAACCAACACAGCCATCAAGAACGATCTCTAATTTCATTAAGATCAATATCCAAATCAATTTTTCCACGATACTGCTTAAGGTCTGCGATCTTTGACTTTCGAACAAAATCTTCTAATGCTTTGATAATCAAAGCTGTTTTAGTACTCGTAGGAGCAAACTTCATTGCTTCATTCAGTAGATTTTCGGGTAAATCCAGTGTGGTTCTCATTATCATCTCCAAAGGGTATGCATAAAACCTTATAACTTTATGCATACAAAAACAAGTCACTCCTGAAGCTGCTTGAAAACACCCCACCCTTTAATCAGCAAGATTTTTCCGCATCACCAAAGCATCTTCCTTACCCTCAGCACTGGGGTAATAATTTTTCCGCACCGCCAATTCCAAAAAACCTTCGCTCTCGTACAATTTCACCGCCGCCAAATTGCTTGGCCGCACCTCCAAAAAACTGCACTCCGCGCCCAGTTTCTGCGCCATTTCCAGCAAACGAAGCAACAACTGCCTGCCGATGCCATTCCGCTGGCCATCCGCATCAACGCAGATGTTTAAAATATGCGACTCACCCGCCGCCACCGACATCACCCCATAGCCCATCACCTTATCTTGCCGTTGATAAACCAAACAGCAGTAACCTACATTGAGACAATCTCTGAAAATACCGCCGCTCCACGGGTAGTCGTAGGTTTTGTTCTCGATCTCCAACACCCGTTGCAGATCTGTAATCTGCATAAAACGCAGCGCATCCGCACCCATCAGATCACTCACCTTGCAGCCGCGACCGCAGCAGTTTTAGATCTTGCCAAGCGAGACGTTTAGCCGAAGGTTTACGCAACAGATAGGCAGGGTGGTAACTGACCAACAGAGGCGTGGCAGCAAACTCAAACCACTCACCGCGCAGCTGGGTGAGTGGTGTGTTCACTTGCAAGCAAGCGTGAGCCGCAATGCGCCCCAACAATAAAATAGCTTTGGGCTGCACTAACTCAATCTGCTGCAAGAGAAAACCCTGACAAGCAGACAGCTCTTCAGGGGTTGGATCACGGTGTTCTTCAAGATGACATTTAACAATATGGGTCAAATAAACCGCCTGCCGAGAGAGGCCGATGGCCTTTAACATCCCCTCCAACAACTGACCGGAAGCCGAAACAAAGGGCGTGGCCAAACGATCCTCATCGGCATTGGGCATCTCGCCCACAATCAACAGATCCGCCTGCTCACTGCCCGCCCCTAAAATGGGCTGCATCCGACCCTGACGTGCCGCACAGGTCGTGCAGTTGCTGACCCGCTGCTGTAAGTCAGGCCAATTTAAGACCGTAGGTGGTTCAACCACGGCTTCAGCGAGAGGCGATTCCACATCAGACTCACGCTCAGATTCGACCACAACCGCATCCGCTACGGGAAGATTTTGCAGCAAATGCGGTTGACGGACTTCCCACACAGGGATGCCCATCGCCTGCAGATAGAGACGCTGTTCTTCGGCGCTCTGAGTCACACCTCACCCAGTTGCGGGTGTCCCTTATCGCTCCCTTGATCGAGTTTATTCAGCGCGTTGACGTAGGCTTTCACCGAGGCCACCACAATGTCGGTGTCCGCTCCCTGACCGTTAATAATACGGCCTTCGTAAGTCAGACGTGTGGTCACCTCTCCCTGAGAATCCGTACCACTGGTGACATTATTGACCGAGTAGAGGGTCAATTCGGTGCCGCTGTTCACAATGGACTCAATCGCTTTAAAGGCCGCATCCACTGGTCCACCACCCGTGGCACTGGCGGAATGCTCCACCCCAGCCACCGACAAGGTCACGCTGGCGGTGGGGGTTTCACCGGTCTCGGAACAGGCTTTAACCGAAATCAACTGTACCGTTTCATTCTCAGCCACCAAATTGGCATCGGTCACCAAGGCTTGCAGATCGTCATCGTAGATCTCATGTTTTTTATCGGCCAGATCTTTAAAACGAGCAAAAGCCGCGTTCAACTCTTCCTCAGAGTCAAAGACAATATCCAGCTCTTCCAAGCGGGTGCGGAAGGCGTTACGCCCCGAATGTTTGCCCAGCACAATGCGGTTGTTGCTCCAGCCCACATCTTGAGCGCGCATGATTTCGTAGGTTTCGCGACTCTTCAAAATACCGTCTTGATGAATGCCCGACTCATGAGCAAAGGCATTCGCACCCACAATGGCTTTATTCGGCTGCACCGGAAAACCGGTGATGTTAGAGACCAAACGTGAACAGGGTACAATTTGCGTTGTGTCCAAAGTGGTGTTGCAGCTAAATACATCCTGGCGCGTTTGCAGTGCCATCACCACCTCTTCCAGAGCCGCGTTGCCCGCCCGTTCGCCTAAGCCATTGATGGTACATTCAACCTGCCGTGCGCCGTGCAACACCGCCGACAGAGAGTTCGCCACCGCCAAACCCAAATCATTATGGCAATGCACGGAAAAAATCGCTTTGTCGGCG
This sequence comes from Gammaproteobacteria bacterium, assembly GCA_030949385.1. NCBI lineage: Bacteria > Pseudomonadati > Pseudomonadota > Gammaproteobacteria > Gammaproteobacteria bacterium. The sequence continues at coordinate 20,009 of JAUZSP010000005.1, forward strand.
TTGGGAACACGCTCCATCAAATTATGGATCAATTGACCAAATTGATGCGGCACGTTGTAACCCACCGTATCGGGAATATTGATGGTGGTCGCACCGGCATCAATCACCCGCTCAATTACACGACAGAGAAAATCCAACTCAGAACGCCCCGCATCTTCAGGCGAAAACTCGACGTTATCGGTGTAACGACGCGCCCGTTTAACCGCCTTAACCGCCTGTTCCACCACCGCATCGGGCTGCATGCGCAATTTATGTTGCATGTGAATCGGTGAGGTGGCGATAAAGGTATGAATCCGTGCCGAAGCGGCCGGAGCCAAGGCTTCACCGGCACCGTCAATATCACGGTCGATGGCACGCGCCAAAGCACAGATGGTGCTCTCTTTAATGGTTTTAGCGATGACGTTCACCGCCTCAAAATCACCCTTACTCGCCACCGGAAAACCGGCTTCGATCACATCCACCTGCATCTTTTCCAACGCTTTGGCAATGCGCAGCTTTTCATCTTTGGTCATCGAAGCGCCCGGGCTCTGTTCGCCGTCACGCAAGGTGGTATCAAAAATAATTAATTTTTCTTTGCTCATGAGACTCTTTCCATCAGACCGTTCGCAGAACGATCATAAAATATCAGGGGTAATGGGTAAGGTGACGTATTGACCCTCGTCAGGGTAACTTTAGACTGCCCAAGGCAGCAAAAAGCGTAGCTCAAGCAGAGCTGAAGGGAGAAGCTGAAAGGGGTGTTTCGTGCAGATGTTCATAGAAAAAAGACACTGTAAAAATCCGAATAAGTAAAGGCCACTATAGCCTTACCTTATTCGTTTTGCCAAGCCCTATTTGTCGCTTGATTCCGTGACGTCACGCCCGCGTTTTCGATACCAACGATAACCACTCCAAAGAGGGCCGGAAAGCGCGTAGGCCAGCATCACCAAAAAAATCACTTTGGGCGGATCAATGGAGGTCAAAACAAAGATCAAAACCACCGCCAACAAGGTCATAAACGGGATCTTCTGTTTGGCATTAAAATCTTTGAAACTGTAATAGGGAAAACGGCTCACCATTAACAGACCGCTAAACAGCGTCACCACCAGCGCCAAAGTTGACAACTCTTCGCCACTGTAACCCATGTCGTTTCCGACCCAAACCATACAGACCATAATCGCTGCCGCTGCTGGACTGGCCAAACCTTGGAAAAAGCGTTTGTCCGCCGTCCCCACCTGAGTATTAAAACGCGCCAAACGCAGCGCACCGCAGGCGGTGTAGAGAAAAGCCACCAACCAACCGATATTGGCCCAACTCCAACCTGGAATGTGTACCAAAGCCCACTCATAAACCACCAAAGCCGGAGCCAGACCAAAAGACACCATATCGGAGAGGCTGTCGTACTCCGCCCCAAAATCGCTCTGTGTATTGGTCATGCGTGCCACACGGCCATCCAGACCATCCAATATCATGGCAATTAAAATGGCCAGCGCAGCATTATTAAATTGGCCACTCATGGCGGCAATAATGGCGTAAAAACCGGCAAACAGAGCCGCAGTGGTAAAGAGATTGGGCAACAGATAGATGCCGCGATGGGGTTTTATTGGATCGCTCATGAGTTCAGCCTCTGTCAAAACAGCAGGTGGAGTCAACGGCAAATCAGCTTCACCACAGAAGGCAAAGCTGAATGTAGATCGGGACTAGTTTTTGCTTTTGTCCACAATCTGATTGGCCGTAATCCACGGCATCATGCTGCGCAGACGATCACCCACTTCTTCAATGGGATGATCACGACCGATGCGACGTTTCGCTTTCAGAGTCAACTGACCGGTTTGGTTCTCATTGATGAACTCACGGGCAAATTCGCCGTTTTGAATCTCGGTCAAGATTTTACGCATCTCGATTTTGGTTTGATCGGTGATGATGCGAGGGCCACGGGTCAAATCGCCGTACTCAGCGGTGTTAGAGATCGAGTAACGCATATTGGCAATACCGCCTTCAAACATCAGATCAACGATCAGTTTCAGCTCATGCAGACACTCAAAATAGGCCATCTCAGGCGCGTAACCCGCTTCGACTAAGGTCTCAAAACCCGCTTGCACCAGCGCCGTAGCACCGCCACACAACACCGCTTGCTCACCAAACAGATCGGTTTCGGTTTCGTCTTTAAAGGTGGTTTCAATCACACCGGTACGACCGCCACCAATGGCAGAAGCGTAAGAGAGGGAGATGGCTTTAGCGGTGCCAGAAGCGTCTTGCTCAATCGCGATCAGATCAGGAATACCACCGCCTTTAACAAATTCGCTGCGCACGGTGTGGCCAGGCGCTTTCGGTGCGATCATGATCACATCCAGATCAGCACGAGGTGTGATTGCACCGTAGTGAATGTTAAACCCGTGAGCAAAGGCCAGTGCAGCGCCCTGTTTCAGGTTCGGCTCCAATTGAGTTTCATACAACGCTTTTTGATGTTCATCAGGTGCCAACACCATCACCACATCCGCAGCCGCAGTGGCCTCTTCAATGGACTTCACCGTCAGACCGGCTTTTTCCGCTTTGGCCGTCGAGGCAGAACCGGCTCGCAGACCCACCAGCACCTTAACACCGGAATCTTGCAGATTATTGGCGTGCGCATGGCCTTGTGAACCGTAACCGATGATGGCCACCGTTTTGCCTTGGATAATGGAAAGGTCCGCGTCTTTGTCGTAATAAACTTTCATGTTTGCTCCGTAAGTCTCAAAATTTGTTTGGGTTATTAAATGTGTTTCGCGATTAAGCCCGCAGACCTTTTTCACCGCGTGAAATCCCGGTCACACCGGAACGCACCACTTCCAGCACCACCTCATCGCCGACCGCTTTGATAAAGGCATCTAATTTTTCACTGTTACCGATCATCTCAATAACATAACTGTTGTCAGTCACGTCAATGACGCTGCCTTGAAAGATGTCCGCCAAGCGTTTGAACTCTTCCCGCGCCGCACCCAGCGCGCGCAATTTGATCATCATAAACTCACGCTCGATGTAACTGGAGCTGCTGAGATCAATCAAACGCACCACGTCCACCAGCTTGTTGAGCTGCTTGGTGATCTGCTCAATGATCTCATCGCTGCCACGGGTGACCAAGGTCATCCGTGACAAAGAAGGGTCATCGGTGGCGGCCACGGTCAAAGATTCAATGTTGTAACCACGGGCAGAAAACAGTCCTGCTACCCGTGACAACGCACCGGCTTCGTTTTCCATCAACAGAGAGATAATGTGGCGCATTATGACAACTCCCGTGGGGGTGGCATGTGCATTTCGTGATGGCCTTTGCCGTTGGCGATCATGGGGTAGACGTTTTCGGTCTGATCGGTAATAAAGTCCAAGAAGACGGTACGGTCTTTCAGCGCAATCGCTTCACGAATCGCCCCTTCCACATCAGCAGGGTCTTCAATGCGAAAACCCACATGGCCGTAACTTTCGACCAATTTGACAAAGTCTGGCAACGCATCCATGTAAGAGTGCGAATAACGACGATCATAAAAGAACTCCTGCCACTGGCGCACCATGCCCATGTAGCGGTTGTTCAAACAGAGAATATTGATCGGCAAATCGTACTGCTTGCAGGTAGAAAGCTCCTGAATGCACATCTGAATGCTCGCCTCACCGGTCACACAGGCCACCGTCGCATCGGGATGTGCCAACTGCACGCCCATAGCAGAAGGCAGACCAAACCCCATCGTGCCCAAACCACCGGAGTTGATCCAGCGACGAGGCTTAGTGAAGGGGTAATATTGCGCCGCCCACATCTGATGCTGCCCCACATCGGAGGTCACAAAAGCATCACCCTCGGTGACTTTGTGCAAAGATTGAATCACCGATTGCGGCTTGATCACGCTGCTGCTGGTCGCATAGGCCATGCAATCTTTGTCTTGCCAAAGGGCAATCTGCTGCCACCACGCCGCCAACGCCTTAGCATCGGGTTTAATGTCGGTCTCTTCCAACAAAGTCAGCATGTCGTTCATGACCTCTTTCACATCACCCACAATCGGCACATCCACAGGCACCGTTTTGGAGATCGAAGAGGGATCGACGTCAATATGAATGATCTTAGCGTGTGGACAGAAATGCTCCAGATCACCGGTAACACGATCATCAAAACGCGCCCCAATGGCCAACAGCACATCGCACTCGTGCATGGCCAAATTGGCTTCATAGGTACCGTGCATCCCCAGCATGCCGACAAACTGCTTATCGGTGCCAGGATACGCACCCAAACCCATCAAGGTATTGGTGATCGGATAACCCAAGGTTTGAGTCAACTGAGTCAATTCATCGGCCGCATCACCCAACACCACGCCACCACCGCTGTACAGCATCGGTCTTTTCGCCGCCAGCAGCAGATCCACCGCCCGGCGAATCTGCCCAGGGTGACCTTTACTGGTGGGGTTGTAGGAACGCATACTCACCGTTTTAGGGTAATCAAACGGCACTTTGACATCTGGGGCGGTAATGTCTTTGGGAACATCAATAACCACCGGCCCTGGACGACCCGTTGTGGCAACGTAAAAGGCTTTCTTAATGGTCTCCGCCAAGTCTTTAACGTCCTTGACCAAAAAGTTGTGTTTTACACAAGGGCGAGTGATGCCAATGGAATCCACTTCTTGGAACGCATCACTGCCAATGACCTTTTTGGGCACTTGGCCGGTGATCACCACCATCGGAATGGAATCCAGATGCGCGGTAGCAATGCCCGTGACCGCATTGGTTGCACCAGGACCAGAGGTAACCAAAACCACCCCAGGTTTGCCTGTTGAACGTGCGTAACCGTCCGCTGCGTGGGTTGCCCCCTGCTCGTGACGCACCAGAATGTGCTTTATCCCTTCGCTACGATACAGCGCATCGTAAATGTGCAACACCGCACCACCTGGATAACCAAAAATGAACTCGACCCCTTCCTCTTTCAGGGCCTGGACGAGGATATCGCCACCTGATAATTCCACCCGCTACTCCCAAAACACTGTTTTCTTTGGGGGTTTATTCCCCACCGCAAAAAACTCAACCCCCCGCAAGCGGAGGGTTGAGTCGGATAAGAGCGCTATTCTAATACGATAAAATCAGGATTTCACTAATAATCGCTCTCAGCCGCCTTGACACCTGCAACGGCTTGCAACGCGCGCTCAATCGCAGGCGGACTCTCCATAATTTTCATGAAGCTGTTATCCCCCATCATGTTCAGATCAGGAAAGCTGATCGCAATACGAAAACGGGCGTGCAGAGCTTCTGCTTGTTTGCCGTTCACCAAAATTTCATAAGGCAGATGCGCAGCACTGCTGAGCTTTTCAAAGTCAACCACACTCATAATAAAAGCATCATCACTGTATTTATCTCCCTTTGCGCCCTTCTGCATTGCCACCCCAAACAGCACTTGATCACGACCAGGAATCTCAACTCGATACAGCATCGAAACACCCGCAGTCTTGGCTTTTAGCCCCTTATCAATCTGCGCCACAGCGGCCTCAAACGAAACAAACTCAGCCAGCTCATAAGGCTCGTCAAAATATTCCATACCAAAGGTGTAGTGATAGCCGCGCAGATCATCGGCAGTCAAACCCTTAGCACCAAAAGGCTCCCCCGCCCCCAGAGCATCAGCCAAAGCTTTTGAGACCCCCGCCAAATCGCTCTCCAATTGATAGGCGTTCGCCCAATAAACAGGATTGGTATACGCCACTTCAATCTTATCAGCACGCTTGACCAATGAGACCCGCTGCACCGCTGCATACGCACCTCGTTTCGTGGCAGCAGCCGCTTTTTTCAGTTCATCACTGCTGACCAAAACCAACTGCACACCATCATAAGATGCGTACGTTCCCACCACTTCAAAACCGGCACCCTGCAACGCTTTCTCAGTCGCAGCAGTAGCCTCTTGCAGAGAACCACCGGCGGCATTGGCCAAAATAAACGGTTTTAATTTTTCTGCCGCCAACACGGACTGTGCACCAACCAACATGAACAGGGCAAAAATAACCCGATAAAACGGCTGTATTCTCTTCATTTTAATTTTCTCTAAATTTGATTTTACCCATTTGAAAAGGGCTGACACAAAGGTCAGCCTCTACAAATAGACACTTGAACCCTTCTACAAACTGTGGCTGTACATAATCTGAAAATTGGCCTGCGCATGTTTGGAGGTCACACCACTGTCGCCCACTGCGGTCACATCCGGTGCAATGGCCATAGAAGCGCTCAAATCACTTGCCGGAGTCAAAGCCAGAGTAAAACCGGCGGTGTAATGATTCTCAACAATGGCTGGAAAAAGCGGATTCAAAGTTGAATTGGGCACAGGATTACTGGCAATATTCATCCCCGCACGAATGGTCAAGGCCGGCCCCATTTTAAACGCACCGCCCAATTGAATCACGGTCTGATCTTCCCATTTTTGGAACAGCTCTAGATCCATAACCTGACCGGCAAAACCCGCCGCCAATGGATTCGCTTGGTTTGCATCAGAGGTAAACTGCATACGGAAACTGTCCATCACACCAGACCAATAAATCTGTTTGATGTCTGCGGCCAACATCACCGCAGGACTTACTTTCAGGGCTGCACCCACACCCAAGGTAGCAGGCCACTGAAAATCAACAACACTGATTTTACCACTGACAGGCACGTTCACTGTTGAGTAGGTGCCAGCCAAAGTACCTATTCCCGTTTGCGGGTTAAAATTCCCATTCACAATAGCATCATTGAAATTAGCATCCATAGTCAAAGATGCGTTACTGGTTTCTAAATCACCCATATTGGTTTTAGTATGGAAGGTCGCGCCAAAGGTTAGGCCACTGCTGGCTTTAAAGGTCAGTCCCAGCTTGGCACCGAAACCGGTACCCATTGCTTCACCGCTAAAATCACTGTCATTGGAAAAATCAAAACGCACTTTTTGCACTGGGTTAGCAGGGTTTAAAACACTTGCACCAATGGAACCCACAAAGGAATTAACCAAACTACCTGAGGCAGTACCCGCATTATTGGCCTTACCTGGCATAAAGTCATCAAACTGCCGTCCATTCATGGCCATTTTCAGATCCATGCCCGCCCAGACAAAATCCAAGGAGCCACCCACGCTGAGCTGATGATTGACCTGAAAAGAGAGTGGGGCCATCAAACGACCCACACCCACTTCAGAACGCACCCCATCATCTAAAAGAGTAGTGTTTGCTGTAGCTAAGAAAGAATCTTTTGCATACTCAGTCCCCATTCCCCCTTGGCTGTACAGAGCCACACCGTAACTAAGCTGACCTTGCTTGGTGACCCAACCTGCCCCTGGCATTAGATAGGAGGTACCTGTTGAATCGGCCTGTGGTGCGCCAGCCGAAACCGTTGGGTTTAAAAAACCAAGCGTAACGTCCAGACGACTTTCACCATCACTCATCAAAGACAAAGTAGCAGGGTTATTCATTGAAGCAGCTGAACCGTTATCGTAGGCCATCGAAGCCCCACCCATTCCGGTCGCCTCAGGGCCATATCCTTCCAAGTTCATGCCATTGGTAGCTAACGCAGCCGTAGGGGCAACTAAAATGGCCAAAACAGCTGAAGAAAGTAACGAACGTCTGTATATCAAACTCATAATATCTACCCTGCGGTCTTTATAAAAATTGATTAGAACCCTTCCTTGTCTGTGTCTAATTGTTGCATTAAAACAACAAAAATGGCACTCCCATGCGGATAAGTTGACAAAAAAAAGCGACAGTGTCAAAACAATTGTCGTTTTTAACTGCAAATACACAATCAAGTCTTTGATACTGGGGTTTTCCATACCCTTCCTCCACATAAACAGAACAATTCCATACACAATGATTAGCCATAAAAAAACGCCAAGCTGCAGATGCAGGTTGGCGTTTTAAAGTGCAGAAAAATCCGCAGGGAAATTTTAGATATACAAACAGATGTCCGACTCACCGGCAAATTCAAAGAAGGTCGCTGCGCCACCGAACTCCAAGCCATCAACAAAATCAGCAGGGTTCATGTCAAACAGATCAACGGTCATCTGGCAAGCCACCATTCTCACTTCGGCTTCCTGACAGAGATCACGCAGCTCACCGACACTGGCGATGCCTTTGGCTTTCATTTTCTGCTTCATCAGGCCGGTCATAATGCTCTGCATACCAGGAATTGCGGTACCAATTACAGGGAACCATTTATCCATGCCCAAAGGCATTGGCATACCAGGATTACCCAAAGGGCTGACCTGCAATTTCAAATCTTTTTTCACCAACTGCAAACCGTAGAAGGTAAAGAAAATTTCAGTTTCATAACCCAAAGCCGCCGCGGTGGAAGCCAAGATGAAGGGAGGGTAAGCCCAATCGAGGGTGCCTTTTGTTGCAATAATCGCAAGCTTTTTTGCATCAGCCATAGTCGTTCCACCTTCTAAAAAAATAATTCAATACGGAAAAACAGCCGGTTAAATAACCGACTGCCTACAAAATGATTAAGACTTCTTAATCATAAAGATAAATTTGCCAGCCTCTTCACCAGAAGAGAGCAACTCATTACCTGTTTGTTTTGAAAATGCTTCAAAATCCTTAACCGAACCAGGATCGGTAGCAACAATGCGCAGCACTTGACCTGTAGACAGAGTACCCAACGCTTTCTTAGCACGCAAAATTGGCAGGGGACAGTTCAGTCCAGAGGCATCCAATTCTTGATCAAAATCAGCCATAATATTCATTCCCATTTATTTGTTATTAGCAAGCCGTGCTTGCATTTCATACCCAAAAAAAGCCCGACATTTATATGCGAATCGCTACCGAAACGCAAGTAGACCCCGTTTCGCCTAGGGATAACCCCTAGGAAGCAACGGGCAGACCACTTCGCACCCAAGCGATAATGCCGCCACGTAAATTATGTACATTATGATTACCATGATTCATCGTAAACGCACACGCTTGGGCAGAACGAGCACCGGTACGACAGTAAAACACTGTGGCAACCTCTTCATCTTTAAACTGATCAATCTGCAACGGCAGTAGATGCAGTGGCAGCTGTTCCGCATCAGGAAGCATGCCCTGAGCCATTTCAGCTGGGCTGCGCACATCTACTAAGCGCACCTGCTTGCCGCTTTGCAGCCACTCATTCAGTCCATTTGCATCAATTTCACTGATATTCAACCAAACCTCCATCTGCGCCATTGGCAATCAAAAAGTTAATCAGCATATTATTATATTCTATGCCGTTAAGGTCAACCCTTTTTATTACACCCCACCAATGGGGAACTTCGGGTAAACTGATAACGTCGGATAGCCACTTATAATCAGCTACGGAAAAACACCCCCTACCGTGATCAAACTGCACACCCTATTATTAAGCCTGCTCTGCTCTATCAGCCCGCCTCTTAACGCCGACAATCTACAACTGCCCCAGATGGGCGATCCCGTTGATCAAACCCTCTCACCACGGCAAGAACAGCTGCTTGGTGACGCTTTTATGAGTCAAATTCGCGCCAATAACGCCTTGATTGATGACCCCGAACTCAATTACTACTTACAAAACCTCGGCAACCGGCTTCTCAGCGCCAGTGCAAACGAAAACCGACCCTTCACCTTCTTTATAGTCAAAGCCTCTGCCATCAACGCCTTTGCCGCACCTGGGGGGTACATCGGTATTCACAGCGGATTAATGACCGAAACCCACAACGAAGCCCAATTGGCCGCCGTGCTGGCACATGAGATTGTCCATGTTCAGCAACGCCACATCGCACGCGCCCAAGCCGAGGCTTACAAATCCAGCCTCACCACCGCCGCCGCCTTTCTAGCCGCCCTCGTGCTTGGCAGCCAAGGCAAGACACAAGAGAGTCAAGCGGTGCTTTATGGCGGCTTGGCTGCCAGCCAACAACTGGCGATTAACTTCACCCGAGCCAATGAATACGAGGCAGATCGACTCGGCATTCACATATTGGTAAAAAGTAATTTTAACCCTAAAGCAATGGCGCAATTTTTTACAATCTTGCGACAAAAAAATGACCTCAGCAGCGACGAATTGCCCGAGTATCTGCGTACTCATCCGCTCAATAACGCCCGCATTGCCGAGGCCAAAAATCGCGCCGCAAACTACAGCAAATCACAACAGAAAACCGACAGTCTCAAGTTTCAACTGATGCGCATGCGATTACGGATCAAAACCAGCGAGGAACTGCCAACCTTAGTGGCCACCACTCGTCAAATGGCACTCTCCACAGCCGCCTCTCTAAATCAAGATGTCTGGAACTACGGCAGCGCCCTCGCCTTAGCACAACTGGACAAAGCAGAAGAGGGCTTGCTCTACCTGCAACCGCTACTGAAAAAAACACCAGAAAACATTCACTACCTGCTCGCCAGCGCGCAACTCGCCTCTGCCAGCAAGCAGATAAAACAGGCAGAGCAGCTCTTCTCGCAGCTGTTTGCCTTTTACCCTAATCACCATCCTGCGGTGATCGCTTACGCCCACCACTTGGAAAATAACGATCAGCCCAAAGCCGTGGTCGAGTTGTTACGCCGTCACCTCAGGGAGAGCTATCAATACACCTCCCAAGCTTACTCAATGTTGGCTCAAAACGAAAAAAAACTCGGCAACGACGTCGCCAGTAGAGCAGCACTGGCAGAATATTACGTCTACCAAGGCGAGCTAAAACAAGCCATAAAACAACTAAAGTGGGCCATTAAAGAATTGCCAAAAAACAGCCCTGATACACTTAGGATCAAGGTCAAAATCGAAACATTAGAGACAAAAAAAGCGGAGTTGGAACAAGAATAAGAAATAAAGAAATAAAGAAATAAAAAGCAGAGGGGAATGACATTTATCACTTGCACTTAACAATGCATTAAGTATGCTAGGGCGTCGTTAAGCATCAACTCAAAAAGTCGGCTTGATGTACCGTAAAGTTTATTAACAACCTCTAAAAACGCATTTCAACCCTTTTGGAGAGACAGAGACACCATGAACATAAAACGCAGAATCATGCTTAAAAAGACCCTTGCGGGCAGCGCCATCGCTGTTGCAGCCAGTGCCGGTTTATTGGCTCCACGTGCCGTATTGGCCTCCTTCCCAGTCGATGCTTTCAAAGCTAAGAGCGTTGAAGACGCCATGAAAGCCGCCTTTGGCAGCGACGACAGCAGCGAGTCCAGCGACATCACGCTTAAAGCGCCCGATATTGCAGAAAACGGTGCCGTGGTGCCCATCACCATCACCACCTCGCTGGAAAACATTGAGTCCATCAGCATCATCGCCGCCAAAAACAGCACCCCCCTGATCGCTTCACACCAAATGGGTGCCGGTACGAAAGGCTATGTTTCAACTCGAATCAAAATGGGCAAATCCTCAGATGTTATCGCAGTCGTAAAAGCAGGCGGTAAACTCTACACCAGCAAAAAAGAAGTCAAAGTCACCATCGGTGGTTGCGGCGGTTAATTGATCTAACATCTCAGGAGAAAACAGATGGCTTCTATTAAAATTCGCGCAAAAAACAAAGGCGGTGTCACCACAGTCAAGGCTCTCATGAGTCACCCTATGGAAACTGGCCTGCGCAAAAACAAAAAAACCGGTGAGATGATCCCCGCTCACCACATCACCGAAGTCGTTGCGGTCATCGAAGGCAAAACCGTCTTCACCGCCAACTGGAGTGGTGCTGTTTCCAAAAACCCTTACCTCTCTTTCAAAGTAGACGGCGCTAAGGGCGACAAAGTGAAACTGAGCTGGATAGACAACAAAGGTGGAAGCGATTCCATCGAAAAAACCGTGAAGTAAATACACCACTTCCGTGTTTAAAAAATAGCCAGCCTACGCTGGCTATTTTTTTGTCCGTCAACCGCCGCAAAAAATCGTACACTCAACAGACGTTAATCTTGAAAGATCACTAATGTCAAAAAAATTCCAACTTGCCGACACCTTTGCCCCTGCGGGAGATCAACCACAGGCCATTCGTAAACTGACCGAAGGGCTGGACGACGGTCTGCTCTGTCAAACTCTGCTCGGCGTGACCGGTTCGGGTAAAACCTTCACCATCGCCAATTTAATTCGAGATCGCCAGCGCCCCACCTTGATTCTCGCTCCTAATAAAACCTTGGCCGCACAACTCTACGGTGAAATGAAAGCCTTTTTCCCTCACAACGCCGTTGAATATTTTGTCTCCTATTACGATTATTACCAACCGGAAGCCTATCTGGCGGCCTCCGACACCTTTATTGAAAAAGACGCTTCCATCAACGAACACATCGAACAGATGCGCCTCAGCGCCACCAAAGCCCTAATGGAACGACGCGACACCATTATTATTGCCAGCGTCTCTGCCATTTACGGTTTGGGTGATCCTGAATCCTATCTAAAAATGCTGCTGCATCTGGTCAGAGGTGACCGCATTGATCAACGTGCCGTTTTGCGCCGCTTGGCTGAATTGCAGTACACCCGCAACGACATGGCCTTCAGTCGTGGCACCTATCGCGTGCGCGGTGAAGTGATCGACATCCATCCCGCCGACTCAGAAAAAGAGGCCGTGCGCATCGAGCTGTTTGATGACGAAGTGGAGCAGATTAGCCTGTTTGATCCGCTTACCGGCGAGATTTTACAACGTCTGCCCCGCATCACGGTCTACCCCAAAAGCCACTACGTAACCCCACGCGCGGTGTTGCTGGAAGCCATTAAACACATTCGCGTTGAGCTAAAAGAGCATTTAGAGCTGTTACGAGAGCAAGATAAATTGGTCGAAGCGCAGCGACTGCAACAGCGCACCGAATACGATCTGGAAATGATCCAAGAGCTGGGTTACTGCTCGGGGATCGAAAATTACTCCCGTTATCTCTCCGGTCGAACTCCTGGTGAACCACCGCCCTGTTTTTTTGATTATCTGCCTGAAGATGCCCTGTTGGTAATCGACGAGAGTCACGTCACCATTCCGCAACTGGGCGCGATGTACAAAGGCGACCGCTCACGCAAAGAAAACTTGGTCAATTACGGTTTTCGTCTGCCCTCAGCGCTAGACAATCGGCCGCTAAAATTCGAAGAATTTCAGCGCCAAATGCCACAAGCGATTTTTGTCTCCGCCACCCCAGGCAATTACGAAGCCGAACACAGCGACCAAGTGGTGCAACAAGTGGTGCGTCCCACAGGGTTGTTAGATCCGGTGGTCGAGGTACGTCCCGTCGAGACTCAAGTGGATGATGTTCTGTCAGAGATCAACAAACGCGCCGCGATCAACGAACGGGTCTTGATCACCACCCTAACCAAACGCATGTCGGAAGACCTGACGGATTATCTCAGCGAACACGGTGTGCGCGTACGTTACCTGCACTCGGACATCGAAACCGTCGAACGGGTGGAGATCATCCGCGACCTGCGGCTAGGCAAATTTGATGTCTTGGTCGGGATTAACTTGCTACGGGAAGGCCTGGATATGCCCGAGGTCTCACTGGTGGCGATTTTGGATGCGGACAAAGAAGGTTTTCTGCGTTCCGAACGCTCTCTGATTCAGACCATTGGCCGTGCCGCTCGCAACCTCAATGGCCGCGCCATTCTCTACGGCGACCGTATCACCAACTCAATGCAGAAAGCCATTTCCGAGACTGAACGACGACGCATCACCCAACAAGAGTTCAATACAAAACACAACATCACCCCACGAGGAATCAAAAAAGCCATCATTGATGTAATGGAAGGCGCACGCCCAGGCGGGCCTGATACACCGGAGCACTTCGCTAAAATAGCCGAGGATGTGGCCAAATACGCTAAGCTAACGCCCAAACAGTTGGCGGCACAGCTGAAAAAGCTGGAAAAACAGATGTTCAAACACGCTCAGGAGTTGGAATTTGAAGAGGCAGCCAAGGTGCGTGATGAGTTGGAATTGTTGCGCGAAAAAGCCTTGGTCTCCGTAGGTTGATGGCTCTCGAACATTTAGTCGCCTGCCACGAATGCGATCTGTTGCACCATCGGCGCACCTTGGCCAACGGCAGCACCGCACGTTGCCGCCGTTGTCGCGCCGTGCTTTATCGGCAAGTGGATGGCGTAAAAAATCTAGAGCAGCTTTTGGCCTTGACGGTGGCAGCATTGATACTTTATGTTGCCGCCAATGTGTTGCCTTTTTTGGCGCTTGACCTCAACGGTCAGCAGCAACACATTTCTCTGGTGTCAGGCGTACTGGCGCTCTTTTCTGGCGGCATGTGGATTTTGGCCTGTTTTGCTTTTGTGTTGATTTTGCTGGTGCCGCTGCTGCGTCTGCTCTCTCTTTTATCTCTGCTCTGGATGGTACGCCGTGGCCACCGCTTGAAAGGCCACCTGAAACTGTTTCATCTGCTGGAATGGCTGCGCCCATGGAGCATGATGGAAATCTATCTGCTCGGGGCGCTGGTGACGATGGTGAAACTCGCCTCTGTCGCCACCTTGCTGCTGGGGGCGGCTTTTTGGGCCTTTGCTGCTCTGATTGTCATCAGCAGTTGGATCTCGTCTCGTTACGATGGGGAGCACTTATGCCAAGCATTGAATCGAATTCGTTAACCGCTCGACAAGCGGGTCTGTTGCGCTGCCACTCCTGTGGTCAATTGCATCCAGTGGAGACCCAAAACCGCTGTAGCCGCTGTGAAGCACAACTGCATCAGCGCAAACCCAACAGTGTGCAACGTTCTTGGGCCTGGTTACTCGCAGCCATAATTCTTTATATTCCGGCTAATTTAATGCCGATGATGCAGAGCGAACTTCTGGGGCAAGTGCAACAGAGCACCATTATGAGCGGCGTTTTGGAGCTGGTGGCACACGGCTCGTTACTGGTTGCGACGGTGGTGTTTGTCGCCAGTATTTTGGTACCGGTGCTGAAATTTATGGCGCTGCTCTATCTGCTGCTCTCCATTCAGCGCCGTTCGCCTCGGCGCTTGCGCGAGAAGATGCGCCTCTATCGTTTGGTGGAGCTGGTGGGGCGCTGGTCAATGGTGGATGTGTTTGTGGTGGCGCTGTTGGCCGCCTTGGTACAGATGGGCGCAGTGGCGCAGATTGCCCCTGGCCCCGCCGCTTCTGCCTTTGCCGCCACGGTGGTGATGAGCATGTTATCGGCGTTGGCCTTAGACCCACGCCTTATTTGGGATCGAGTGGAAAAATATGAACCCTGAAGACATTGCAGAACCGATGATTGATTCAACCGCACACCATCAACGCCTCTCTCTGGTCTGGCTGGTTCCGATTGTGGCCGCGCTGCTGGGATTGTGGTTGGCGTATCAACACTTCACCCAGCTCGGCCCCAGAATCACCCTCACCTTTGAGAGTGCGCAAGGTTTGAAAGCGGGCAAAACCGAGATCAAATACCGTGATGTTTCCGTTGGTAAGGTAGAAAAGGTCTTTCTCGATAAAGGTCTGGAGCGAGTACGGGTGATCGCTCGAATGGTGGTCGGTTTTGATGAATACCTCACCGAAAACAGCCGCTTTTGGGTCAAACGCCCCAGAGTGGGCGCAGGCGGCATCTCAGGTTTAAGTACCCTTGTTTCGGGTGCCTATATTCAGGTTGATCCGGTACGTGAAGGCGACTATCGAGAATTTTTTCATGGCCTTGAAGAGCCGCCACTGCGACGCAACAACGCCGCCGGTCTGCGGCTGGCCGTCAGCGCTGAGCAGGCGGGATCGGTGCAGGTCGGCTCGCCGGTTTATTACCGTCAAGTTCAGGTGGGGCAAGTTGAAGCGCGCCGCTTTAGCGATGATTACCAACAAGTGGAGTTTGATCTTTTTATTGAAGCACCACACCACCGCTTAATTACCTCTAATAGCCGTTTTTGGAACGTCAGTGGCCTAGAGGTGACACTCGACAGCAGCGGTGTCAGCGTACAGATGGAGTCCCTTGAGTCGCTGGTTTATGGCGGCATCGCTTTCGCAGAGTTAGGCCAACAGGTAACGGATAAAAAAATCATTAACGGTGAGCGTTTCAGCCTTTTTTCCAATCGTGCTGCCGCCTCCGCAGCGGAACCAAGCGATAAAAAAGAAGAACCCAGCATGATCGACGGGCTGCAACAGCAGTTGGATAAATTGTTAAAAAAGTTTAATGATCTGCCTCTGGAACCGCTACTGAAAACCAGCACCGAGACCTTACGCACCTTGGGGGTCACGCTGAAAGAGATGCAGTTACCAAAATTAAGCAGCAGCGCAAATCACACCTTTAAAAATATGAATGTTTTGCTGCAAAGCTCGGAGGTACGGCGTCTACCTACCGATCTAAGAGCAATGATTAGACAACTCAATAAAACCTTGTTGAGCACAGAACACAGCATGAAAGAACTCTCTCCAGACTCCAATCTTTATCTGGAAATGAGCAATACGTTGGTGGAGCTGCAAGAAGCGTCACGCGCGGTACAGGATTTTGTTGATGGTTTAGAGCAAAAACCCAACTCGCTTATTTTTGGTCGTTAAGGATTTTTTATGTCTTTTTTTAGAAAAAAAATCCGCGTGATTTTTTTATTAAGTTCTGTTTTTTTCAACGGCTGCGCCATTGATCTTCATCAACACTATTTACTTTCGGCAATCACACCGACAAACACTCTTAAAAATAGAGCGACCCCATTATTACTGATATTAAAACCGTTGGAATTACCAAATTACGTTAAACAAGCGCAAATTTTAACCCGTGAACAAGGCAGCAGCGTGTCGCTATCCAAAAGCAACCTCTGGGCAGAGCCGATGATCAATGGCGTTGAGCGGGTTCTAATACAAGACTTAGCACAACGCATTGAAGGTGAGGTGTTGCCTTATGCACAACGTCTGCAAGCAAAAAAGATCGACTATTTTATCTTAGTCAGCATCAGCGATTTTATCGGCACACTCGGGCAAGAAGCGCTGCTGTCGGTGCAGTGGCAAATTTTGGATGGCAAACGCCAAAAGACATTGCGTTTTAAACGCCAAACCTATCGAGAAACCTTGTCTGATTACACCTATGAAACCTTGGTGATGGCACAGAGCCGTCTGTTGGCGAGTTTGAGCGACGATCTGGCGCAGGCGGTTGTTCGGCTTGCGGATGAATAGAGCAAAGATAAAAATATCGTAACACCCAGCACAAAAGAAATGTATTGACTCATGCTATATTAATCCGATGATGATTATCCTATGGATGCTGACGCTGATTGTACTGGGAATTTGGTTTGGAATCGGCTGCCTACTGGCCGGTATTTCAGGCGTGATTTCAGGCGCAGCGATTGGAGTTGTTCTGTGGTGGTTAACGCCATCACTGAAAAGCTTTGATGATTACAAAATCGACAACTCGTTAAATGCATTTCAACAGCCGTTATCAACGCGGTACAAAAAATAGTGCTGTCTCAAAAACACTCGTATTTAAAACTGCTACCAAAAATCACACCCAAAAAAGCCGGAGAAACTCCGGCTTTTTTACTTCATTTAAACAAACAAGCTCAGATCAATCAAAGCCATTATCTGTCACCCGATGCTCCCCAAAACGCTGCTTGAGAATCGTGCCGTTGGCGTTGTACTCATGACACGCACCACTGCAATCTCGTAACTCACTCACCGAGTACTTGGTGTTTGGCGTTTTTTGATGCTCGCTGGCATCGTAATCATTCGCATGACAGGCCGCACAATCAGGTTGATACGCTGGAAAACGCCACGGAATCTGCTCGCTGTTACTGATGTGACAATCTCGACACGCCAACCCGCCACGATGATCCCCAGGATAACTGGAAGTGGTGTGGCGGAAGGTCAAGCGAGATGACCAGCGTGTGGTGGTATGGCAACTGTCGCACTGCGCCGTGGTGACAAAATGACGACTGCCCTGCCCCGTGGCTGTCACGCCGTTGTGACAGGTTGAACAACGCCCCGCTGCGTTTTCATGGTTAAAGCCGCTGGTCTGCCAACTGCCTGGGCTGTGGCAGGTGTCGCACTGGGCGTTGGTGGGCAGATGATTGTTCGGTTTGCCGGTGGCATTTGTGCCGTTGTGACAGGTTGAACACGTACCGCTGACGTTGCTGTGATCAAAACGACCACTGCCCCAACCGCCACTGGGCGAATGACAGGTTTCACAACCGGCATTGGTAATAATATGATCTGCCGGTTTACCCTCAGCCACGGTACCGTTATGGCAATTAGCACAACTGCCCGTCACCTCATTATGATCCACTCGCGTCACCGGACTCCAGTTGCCTGGGGTATGGCACGCCTCACAACGATTGCTGCTGCTGATGTGTGAACGGCTTTTACCCGAAGTGGAAACGCCGTTATGACAACTGGAACAATTGTTGGTCACAGTGCTGTGATCGAAAGTACCCGTATCCCAACCGCCCGGTTTATGACAGGTTTCACAATCGTTACCGGCGGTAATGTGATTGGCCGACTTGCCCATCGCAATCACCCCATTATGGCAACTGAAACAGTTGCCCAACACGTCGTTATGATTGACCCGCGTCACGGGTGTCCAACGACCAGGGGTGTGGCATGACTCACAATTGTTACTGGTACTGGCATGAGCCTGATGTTTGCCTTGCGCATTAACCCCGTTGTGACAACTGAAACAATTGCCTGTGATGTTGGAGTGATCGACGCTGCCCGACGACCAACTGTCGGTCGTGTGGCAATCGCCGCAGTTGTTGCTACTGGCAATGTGGTTGGCTTTTTTGCCTTTCGCAATCACACCGTTATGGCACGTGGAGCAAGAACCGTTAATTTGGCTGTGATCCACTTTCGATACATTATCCCAACTGCCTGGCACATGGCAGGCTTCACAGACGTTGCTGCTGGCAATATGGCGGCTGTTTTTGCCCTCTGCCTGCGTACCGTTGTGGCAACTGCTGCAATTGCTGCTGACCGTGCTGTGATCAAACTGCCCCGCCGACCAATCGACGGTGTTATGGCAGGTCTGGCAGTCATTACCTGAGGTGATGTGGTTGGCTTTTTTGCCCATCGCAATGGTGCCGTTGTGGCAGGTAAAACAGCTGCCCATCACCGCAGCGTGATCCACTCGACTCACCTGCCCCCAACCGCTGGGGGTATGACAGCTCTCGCAACTGTTGCGACTGCTGATGTGATCCACCGATTTTCCGGTGGCGGTCACTCCGTTGTGGCAACTGGCGCAGTTGTCCACCACACCGCTGTGATTGAAGTTGGCCGTCGCCCAACTGCTGGGCGTATGGCAACTGTCACAGGCCTGATTGGTGACCAAATGGCTCCGTGTCTTGCCGCGCGCCGTGGTGCCGTTATGGCAACTGGCACAACTGCCCTGCACCTCGTTGTGATCGACGGTTTTGGCCGGTGACCAGATGCCTGCGGTATGGCAACTCTCACAGCGGTTGCTGCTGCTGATGTGACTGCGAGATTTTCCAGTGGCCTTATTGCCGTCGTGACAACTGACACAACTGCCGCTGACGTTGGCGTGATTGAAGCTGGTGGAAGACCAATTCACCGGCGTATGACAGCTTTCACAATCGTTGCCGGTGGTGATGTGCGAGGCCGATTTACCCGTCGCCGTGCTGCCGTTATGGCAACTGGCACAGCTGCCAATTACCTCGTTGTGATCCACGCCACTGACCGGCGCCCATTGCGCTCCCGCTCGATGGCAACTCTCACAACGGCTGCTTGTATTAATGTGTTTTGTCGATTTACCACTGGCGTTGCTGCCGTTGTGACAACTGGTGCAGTTGCTGGTGACGTTGTTGTGATTAAAGCTGCCCGAAGACCAACCGCTGGTGCTGTGGCAACTCTCACAATCGTTGCCACTGGTGATGTGTTGGGCGCTTTTTCCCGTTGCCTGAACGCCGTTATGACAGCTGGCACACGAGCCTCTTAAACCACGGTGATCAAAGGTGGTGCTCCAACTGCCGGTGTTGTGGCAACTCTCACAATCACTGCCACTGACAATATGTCGCGCCGATTTGCCATTGGCAATGCTGCCGTTATGACAACTGACACAAGAACCGGCAATCTGGGCGTGATCCATGGTGCGAATCGGCACCCAACCCACAGGCGTGTGGCACGATTCACAGCTGTTGCTGCTGCGCACATGACTGCTCGATTTACCGCTGGCGCGAGCACCGTTGTGGCAACTGGCACAGCTACCACTGATGCCAACGTGGTTAAAATTCGACAGCTTCCAGCTACTGGTACTATGACAAGTTTCACAATTATCACTGCTGACAATGTGATTGGAGCGCTTTCCTACGGCGGTGAAAGAGTTGTGGCACTGCACACAATCACCCACAACATCCGCATGGGTAAAGTTGGCCGCCCAACCGCTGGTGCTGTGGCAGCTCTCACAATTATTGCTGCTGGGAATGTGTAAGGAGCGTTTTCCGGTGGCCACAGTGCCGTTATGGCAGCTGGCACAGCTGCCTTTAACGTTGTCGTGATCAACCTTGCCGCGCACCCGCCAAGAGAGGGAGTTATGGCAGGATTCACAGTTTTCACTGCTGTTGATGTGTTGTTTTGACTTACCCGTCGCCTTCACATTGTTATGGCAACTGGAACAGGCCTCAGTAACGTTTTTATGGTTAAAGCGCACATCGGACATACGGGTGGTGGTGTGGCACTCTTCACAACTCGCATCCGTATCAATGTGGCGTGAATGTTTGCCCACGGCCAAAATACCGTTGTGACAACCCGCACATTGGGTTGGCGTACCTTTAAAGACCCCGCGCACATGACAGGTTTCGCAATCCACTGTCAGATGGGTTCCGCTAAGAGGAAAACTGGTGTTCCAGTGATCAAATTTCTCTTTGACTGCACCCTGCACCACCGCAGGAGAGAGCCATAAAAACAGCAGCAATAAGCTGCTAAACAGACCCGCACTTGCACGCACTCGATGATCTTGTTTCCACATAAAACCACGCTCCCAGCGACGGATCATCCTTATCCTGAGTTGTTCCCAATTCAATTTATTTTCCACTTTACATCCCTATCCATTTTAATTAAGTGATCGATTGTGCATTTTAATGGCACAACAATGGATCAACCGAAACAAACTGCCACTATTTTACAACTGCAATCAAAACACAACCCTTTTTAGACCGTTTTAGACAACCACAAGACCGATGGACGGCTTAATATGAAGGGGTAGTTCTATAGCAGCTAAAAATGAGTTTTTCAAACGCTGTCAGTGAACTGGCTCACAAAAACAGAATAAACCCGTTTTTATCCAGTCTGAAGATAAACAACGATGCGCTGCCGTAAAATAGGCCGTTGCTGCAAAAATTGTTGATTCAACTTCAGCAAAACAGTGCGCTGTTTTTCGGTTAACTGCGCCAATAAACGCACTCGTTTTTCACGCTCCTCTGCTGGTGAACCGTTATAAACAATCGTCACTGATTCTAGCAGTAATTCTTTGATTTTCAGCGCTCCAATCGTTTGCAGATCCTGAAAAATCTGCTCGATCAGATCTGGATCAGAGATCAATAGGTAGTGCTGGAACCCTCCCTTTAGCACCATTTTTTCAAACCACCAAACACTCTGCACAACTGCCTCTTGCGCTTGCATCTGCTCTAATGTTAACTCTGAATCTGTGCTTTCAGGTTGCAAAAAATCCAGTGACGATACGGGTTCACCTGCCATCGAAGGCATCACTCCGACCAACAGTATCACCCAGACCAGAAGTCGCAGTGTCAGTGTCGTTATAATGGCCACAATTGAAGCCCTAAGACAATCGACACAACACCCACCACGGCAGACAAACCGAGCACAATCGCCAATAAAAGATCCATACCACTGGATTTCATCCGCTTGATGCCGATAAAAACCGAAATCGCGCTGATAATAAAAGCAAACTCGTTCATCAACAACAACATCAGCAAAGGCAGCCGTGACTCACCGGTAACATCCAATTCACGACCGCCCATCACCATCAACAACAACGACACCCCCAACAACAACCCGATATACGGAAAATTCGACTGTTTCATCACACCACCCAAGTCATTAAGCACAATCAAAAACCCAGCAACACACCTTGCCAGACAATAAAAATACACATTTTTCTCATAAAACAGAGTTTAAAAACAAGCCGATCTGATCTGGCTCACAGACAACAGAATTATAAACCCGTATCGTACTAAGACTTATCTACGGAGAGATTCAGAATGAAGCGCCGACACTCACGATTACTGCTGATTTTACTGCCCCTGCTGCTGCTTATTAACACCAGTCAGGCCGAACAGAAAGTCACGAATAGAATCGTCGGCGGCACCCCCTCCGTAGCAGGAGCCTACCCTTGGATGGTGAGCTTACAGGATAATTTTGGCCACTTCTGCGGCGGTTCACTGATCGCAGATCGTTGGGTACTCACCGCTGCACACTGCACATTCGATAACAATAACACCCCCCTTCCAGCAAGCCAATTGCACGTCGCCATTGGCATTAACACGCTCGACTCTGTCACCCCAAACCAACTTATCACCGTAAAAACCATCCACATACACCCCGATTACACCCACAATAGCGGCAGCGACAGTGACATCGCTTTATTAGAACTGTCACAAACAAGCAATCAAACACCAACGCTCACCGCCACACCGTCTTTAATGAACCAAATCGCCGTTGCCAGCCCCTTAAGAGTCATGGGCTGGGGAGTACTGCAAGAAAATGGGCGAGCCTCAAATACATTGCAAGAAGTCGATCTGCCCTTGGTCAGCCAAAACAGTTGCAATCAATCTTACGGCGGTGGCATCACCGACAACATGCTCTGCGCCGGTTTTGCTGCGGGTGGCAAAGACAGTTGCCAAGGTGACAGCGGCGGCCCGCTGTTGTATCAAAACAACGGTGTCTGGCATCAAGTAGGGGTGGTCAGTTTTGGCAATGGCTGTGCTCAAGCTGGATTCCCTGGTGTTTACACCCGCGTCGCCAATTACGAATCTTGGATAAAAGAGTTTGTCCAAGGCGTGCAACTGGAAGGCAGCACCGCCTTTGGCGTTATTCCACAACAAAGTTCCCCCGCCAGCAGCAGCCTTACCCTCAGAAACAACAGCAACGACAGCCAACAGATACAGAGCATCGGCCTCGATAATACCAGCGTGTTCAGCATCAGTCAGGATCTCTGTAGCGGTATCACCCTAGCCTCCGCTCAGAGCTGCACCCTCGCCTTAAATATGGACACCACAGCAGCAGGGAGACACACCGCCCAGCTCAGCATCAGCCTAAGCAACCTACTGCCTCCCATCAGCCGCCAGCTAAGCGGCACCATTGCTACCCCGATCAACTTCAATCCAGCCATTGATAATCTGGGATTAAATTGGTACCAAGCAGACGATACTCCATGGAAAAACGACAGCAGCGGCTTAAATGGCAACGCAGCTCTACGCAGCGGTACCATCAGCGATCAGCAAAGCAGCACCGTTGTCACCCAAATCAGCGGCCAAACTTCTTTCTCTTTTAACTGGAAAGTTTCATCAGAAAGAAGCTACGACCAACTGAGCTTGTATATTGATAATATTTTGATGGAAAGCATCAGCGGCACTCAGAGCTGGGCCAGTAAAAGTTATCCTCTTGATCTAAGTGAGCATATTATTGTATGGCGCTATACAAAAGATGCATCCATCTCGACCGGCGAAGATGCTGGCTGGATCAATCAGGTGAGCAACCAAGTTATCAGCCAATCCCCGCCCGTACTTAGTTTAATCGGTGCCAACCCGATGAACTTAAACCTCGGTGATCGTTATTTTGAACACGGTGCCAGCGCCATTGACAATGAAGACGGCGATCTCAGTAACAAAATTATAATCAGTGGCAGTGTCAACACCCAACAAACTGGAACCTACCTACTCACCTACCGTGTTAACGATTCTGCCGGCAATCAAGTCAGCCTACAACGTCGTGTGATTGTCACCAATAACAGTACAGCCATTGATGGCAGCGGTCTGCTCACTTGGCCCATATTGCTGTTCGGCTTTATTGGCCTATTTCTTTTAAAACGGCATTAAGAAACAACCTCAGGGGAGAGTCACCAAAGCGTACTCCCCTGATGCATTCACACCCATCCCCATCTCGCAGCTGCCCATCTGTTTAAGCACAACCAATTGCTGCAAAAATTGCAACCGAATGGCGCAATTTTTCTTGGTATTTTTATACTGCCCCTGTTCACCATCAAGGGTAAAGTTAGCCTCCAAATCCCCAGTGCGCCCCCTTTCTGAAACCGTCAACAATGAAAATGACCAGATACCCTCAGAAAATCGAATCTCCAAGTCACTGCTTTCATTACCATATATTCCCGTTTTATCACAATGATCCGCATACGCGATGGCAATAAACCCCATCGAAAACAACACCAAAGCCCATTTTTTAATCACACTTACCTCCCACCCAAACCATAAAAATTCAGCTCTCGTTGAAACAGTTCACGCTCCAAGGGCAACAGTTCTTGATCTAAAACGCGGCCAAAATTCACCTCAGAGAGTTCACTCGGTTTGGCTGCTTTCCACGGTAAAAGATAGGTTACGGTGGGCAGTTCTTTATTGCCAATAATGGTGCTTTGCAGCTCGATGCGCTGTTCTGCCCAACTCAGCGGCGCAAACAAACACAATAGAATTAAGCCGATTTTCTGCATTATTTCCTCCGCTCCAAATCCAGAATCCAACCTGCTACCTGTTTGTCTTTAGCGCCACTTTGCTGTTGAAATTGTTTATACGCTTGCAAAGCGCAAACGGGACGATTCAGATAAAGATCGCATAAAACACCCAAATTCAATCGCGCCAAAGCGTATTTTGGTGCTATCTCAAGGGCTTTTTCATAGGCCAATTTTGCGGCCTCAAAATCCCCCCTGCGGCGCAGTAACAGCCCCTGTTGATTCAACCCCGCCACATGCTTGCCGTCCAGCGCCAATAACGTCTCCACGGCCACCATCGCCGCTGAGTCTTTACCTAAATGAGTCTGGACAATGGCCAAATTTAGATACGCCCCTGGCAATGTTTTATCCACTGAAACAACGCGTTTAAACAGACGCTCTGCGGCGCGATACTCTTTGGCTCGCATCCTCGCCAAACCCTGCTGAAACGGTATTTCCACCGCACTGGGAACCGACTTTTTTTGCTCTGAAGAGAAGTTAGGCATAGCAGCACACGCCGTAATAAAAAGTGGCAGCAACAGATTAATAAGCACTTTCATACGCCGCCTCCATACGCTCTTGTTTGTTGTAACGCACTGGCAACAACAACGCTAATTTTTTTATGCTCTGCTGCACCCAATGATCATAAATGCCCTTGGCAATTCGCCCCTGATTCAATTCGTGCAATTCAATCGCCTGCTCTTCAAAGGGAATCGCTCGCTCTTCCAATAAAATACCGTACTGCTCCAATGCCTCAGTATCCAAACCTCGTGGCCGTTGGGAGTTCATTAATGCTTGGCTAAAGTCAGTGTAGAGATCACCCAGTTGATAAGTCGCTTGCGTCGTCACCTGCGCCACGCCCAAGCTGGCAATGGAATCCAGTGCCTTAACCGCCTTTTGCATGGCTGATTTTTTCTTTTTCAAGTTTGTTTGCAACGGCTCACGCAACCGCACACGGCGATAATCTGCCAACAAAGGCTGTGCTAATTTAATCTGCGCCTGCGCCAACAAAAACAACATTCGCTCACTGCGCGCACGGCGAGGTGCGCTGCGATAACTCTCTTCAATCTGCCGCAACCAATAGCGCCTTTTTTTACTGTTACGCACGTTTTTATACAGGCTCGAAAGACGAAATTGCGCTTCCATTTTCAACTCAATGGGCGCAGGAAAACGATAGACATAAAATTTATTGATCTCGATCGCTGCTGCTGTTTTACCGCTGCGTAAATACAATTTAGCCGCTTGCATCGCCGCTTCTCTGGCCACAACCTCACTGCTGCTTTTTGAACGCGCCAAGGTTTCATACGTAGCGGCGGCTTTATCAAATTGTGACGATTTCAGATAGACAAAAGCCAGTTTTTGGCTCACCTCATCGGCCAATGTATGTCGAGGATAATTTCTCTGAAACGCCTGCAAACGCGCCGCCGCCTTGCGCCACTGCTGCAATGCCAACAACTCCGTAGCCGCATCGTAAACCGAAATCGCCTGTAATGTTTTATTCGGCGCGTGCAGTGCCGCACGACTAAACAACTCATAAGCCGTTTGATGCTGTTTTTCCGCTCGATACTCCAGCGCCAAATTATGCTCAGCCACGGTTAATCTTTTTTGCACCTCCAGACGCTGCCGCCGCTGTTTTCTGTTTTTAGCGTGTAAGTGTTGCAGCGCCTGTTCATACGCCAAAGCGGCATCAGAAAAATAACCTTGTTTAAAATTCACATCGGCCAACAGCGTCCAGATCACTTGCCGCTGCTGTTGATTCAGATTTTTCTGCCATAAAAGCCACTGCGCCAGTTGCCATGCCTGACCCCACTCCCCACGCTGAAAACGCTGCTCGGCGGCCTGCAACAGCACCGCCACTCCCTGCGGATGCTGTGGATAACAGTACACCAAACGCTCTGAGTTTATTAATACCTGAGTTTGCCAAAACGCTCGCTGCGATTTTTTTGCGCGCCGCTGCAGACGCTGATAGGTGGTGATGGTTTTATAGGCCGCCTCCAACGCCTCGGGATGCAGACCATATTCATAGGCACTCTGCTCATACGCCCGTGCTGCTTCACGATCACGACCCAAGACCACCAACACCTCCGCTTTACCAAACGAGGCGGTGGCACTGCTGGAAGAGTGCGGGAAAAAATTTAACGTGGTTTGATACCAACCCAACGCGTGCCGATAATCTCGTTTCTGTCTTGTTTTACGCCGCTGTTTTTGTCCCCGCGCATGATAATAACGCGCCAGATCATTCAAGTGTTCTTGCAACGCCTGTTGAATTTCAGGCCACGCCTCAAGCTGATGTTGTTGCCAAAAAGGCGCATCCAAACCGTAACGACGAATGTAATCGGTTTTGGCTTGAATCACCTGTCGATTGAAACCCGAACGCTGATAAATTTCGATCAGACGACTGTGAAACAACGGCGCTTGAACACTCAAAGGGCGACGATCAATAAAGGCTTGATAACTGGCCGCCGCATCGGAAAAACGCTCTTTTTTACGATAAAACAGCGCCAAACGAGTGTAAAACAGCGCCTCATAACGCGCCCCTTTTGGCATCTTTTTTAAAACAGCGTCAGCAAACTGAGTTAACACCAACACCCCACCTTGAGCAGAAAACCCCAAACTCATGACGCGCAGCAGATCATCAATCTGCTCTTGATCGGCACGGGAGAGCTGTTTAATCTGTTTCTGAGGAAATTCAGCAGCGCCCAATTGCTGTTGCAACAAAGTCATAAAATGATTACGACTGGCACTGTATTTTTGCTGTTTAAATTGACTCCAACCCAACATAAACAGAGCTTGACGATAAAAAACACCGCCGTCTCCTTGAGCCAAAACCGCTTGATAGGCTTTTTCTGCCAATGCATATTGACCCGCACTGAACCACAGTTGAGCCAAACGAAACTGACTTTCAACAAACAACTCAGACTGTGGATAATCAGCCAGCAAACGCTGCAAAGTAATGATAACTTGATCCGGCTGAGCTAAATAATCATAAGCCCGAGCCAGTTGATACAACACCTGATCAGTGCGGATAAAGTTAGAATGCTGGTTTAAAATACGTTGATAAAGCTGCGCCGCCTCACGCAACGCACGTTTGTCACCATCAGCATCGCTACCCTCATCCAGCCGCAGATCAGCCAAGCGCCGCAAAATTTCCGGGCGAGCGCTGGGGTTTTTTGATTCCGCTAACAGCTGGCGATAACTCGCAACGGCCAACTGCCGTGGCGCAGCAGACACGCTTACTGTTTTTTCTGGCTTGGGCAACGCCTGAGTGCTTGGCAAACTGGCCAAGGTTGCCGGACGCTGAGATGCACAGGAGAGCAAAAAAAACAGCGTCAGGCCAAGCAAAAAAGACCTCATGGCAAACTCTCACCCTTAACCCGCTCAAGACTCTCCGCTCGCGCCAATTTGGACTGCTGGATCAAACGCTGCAATCGCACCGCCTGTTTTTGCAGTTGCCGAGCCACCAACTGTTTTAAATGACTGCGCCACTTTGGTAAAAGACGCTGCAAACGATTTGAGATGCCAGACAAACGCCGTTGTAACCGTCGCAAAGACCGATCATCAGCAGGTTTTACCGTGAACTTTTTAATGCGATGATTTTTTGCCGCCACTGTTGAAGGTTATCTTCCAACTGACTTAATTCACGATAATCCCACAACGACTCTTGCAGGTCGTGACTGGCCAGCAATTGCGGCAATCCGTAATGACCTTGAGTCTCAGCCAATACGCTTAAATCCAACAACCATTCATCGTCACGCAATAACAGACGTGTCTGCTCTAACTGCTCAGAACTCTGGTGCAGATGAGCCACAGCCTGCTGATAATACTCTGCCGCTCGCGCCGGTTTTTGCCACTGCATCAACAACTCTGGAATCGCCAACCAGACCTCTTGCACCGCCAGATCATCAGCGGAACGCTCAGACAACTGCAACCACGGGCTAAGCGCCGCCGCATAACGATTTTGATGCAACCGGCTCCAACCCAACGCCAACAATGCACGGCTGCTGTGCAGACCCTTCAAGGAGACCTTAAGCAGTGCCGTCTCCGCCGCTGCGGGGCGTTTTTCTCGCAACGCAAACAAGCCCAACGTTAAATTGGTTCGATCTTGCAGTGCCACCTGTTCGCTGTTCTGCACCGACAAATCAGCCAAACTCTGCAACTGCTGCAACGCCTGTTGTTTATCCAGAGAAACAGCGATCATGGCGCGATTATAAACCGCGTACCTTGCGTACAACTCTGGCCAATGGGCATTCAAGGTCTGCAAGGCTTTTTCACGCTGGCCAGTTTGGCTCTGAATCTGCGCCAATAAAAGACGGCCTTTGGCTTGCCATTCGCTGCTTATTTTTTCTGAATCAGAGAAAAATTTTATCTGTTGTAAAGCCGCCTCTGCCGCCACGCGATAACCGCGTCGATAACTCATTTCAGCCAACAGATACCAAGCACGATTACGCACTGCGCGTGGCTCTCCTTGTAACAGACGCTGAAAAATAGGCTGGGCTTTTTTATGCAAACCGTAAGCGAGATACAACCCCGCCAATAACAGCTCCGCTTCGGTTTCATGATGAGAGAGTTGGCGCTGACGTTTAGCTGCCAGCAGTTTTACAATGGCGCTAAAATAATCCTGCTGATAGAAGTGGTAAAGCACTTCGCCGTAATGTGGGTCAAGCAGAGGCTTTAAATCTGTTTCCATCTCCGCCCGTGCAGAGAGAGAAAATAGAAAAGAAAGGAAAAAAATCGCAACCCTCACCATTGGCTGATGACAAATTCCGGTTGCTGTTTTAGCTCTTTATCGCGGATTAAGACCTTAACAAACTGTGATTTTTCTAATTTATGCAGTTTAAATGCTGCCGCCCGTTGATAGACTCGGTTATTAGGCCCAAGACCATAAAATATCACCCTTAATTCATACTCACCCGCCGCCAAATTAGCCGTGTAAAGCCGATGTACACCGCCCTTTTTAAGCGCCTCACGCTCCGACAAGCTGTAATCTGACGTTGTTACTGCCACTCCGTCTATTTTCAGCTGCAAGGAGTGCAGTTGAAAAAAAAAGCCAATATCCAGCGCCACAAACACCGTCACCCTCTGCTGCTGAGGGTAACGCAGCGCCTCGTCCAACTGCAGCAGCTCTTGGTTAAGCTGCAACACCTGCCATTTTAACGCCCGTGTTCGACTCTCCAGCTCTTTAAAACTCGGTTCTGCCAGTAAAGGAGCGGTGAGTAAAAAACTCAGTAGCAAAGCAAAACCTATTTGCCTCTTCATACCTCGTTAACTCAACCGCTCAATACCAAACGGAGAGATAAAGCTGCAAACTGTTAGCACCAAAACGGTAGGCATTGCCATCAAGATCGCTGTAATCGTCATAATCAAACTCCATCAACTCATAAGCCAGATTAAATGAGCCTTTATCCAACCCCCATTGACGCGGTGATGCCAAATCAAAACTGACTTTAGCCCCGAGGGTGTTGCTCTGATAACGGCTCAGCACTTTATCGCTGGCCATAAAATTAAAATTCTGCTCAAAACTGTCCTGATAAAAATTGGCTTGATCTTGAGCGTAATAACGATAGTAGAGATCCAATAACCAGTCACGCCGAAATTTTCTGCTAAAACCCAGCTCGACACTCTGTGCCGCCACCTGCCACGTATCCGCACGATAACGGTAATCAATCCGCCCGCTGCGACCTTCAGACCACGCTTTTTTAGCCCCAAAGGCAAAGATATTACTGCTGCGCGTCTCAGGATACAGCTCTACACCGCTGTTAATGCCTTGCAAACGACGATAAGGGTTGTTCAAATAACCGCTGTCATTGAGCGACTCGTAATCAAAACTCAAACGCAGATCATTGGTTAGCAACTGCGCCACCCCAACCTTATAATTAAAGTGCTCCGCTGACGCTTCAAAAGCCGAATCACTTAAATCCAAGACCTGATCCACCCCACGAGAAAAAGCCAAACTGACGGTGCGATCACCCGCCAAAGCATGTGAAACCCGCAGAGAGAAACGATTACTCTGGTAATCAGACTCTTCACTACGGCTGTAGGTCAAACTCATCAATGAGTTGGCAAACTGATAGTCAACCGCAAAATCCGTTGCATCGCGCTGCTCTTGGCTCGGGCTGGCCGTCGCAAGCAGATCCTCGGGTAGACCACGAATCGACTCGCGTTGATAGGCAAAAGAGAGCGCATAACGCTCCGCAAAATGCTTACGCAGCAGCAGACTGGGCGCATTCACCTCCACCCCATCACCTTGATAATAACGGTAGCTTAGATCCGAACGCTCTTCTGGTAACTCAGCCAATACCGCACAGCTTGCCAACAACAACACGCCTGTCCAGCGGCTCATCCTTGAAACCCTATTGTCTGTTTTGCAGCCTCTCATGACACGTCTCACATTAATCAATTAATTAAAAATAGAAGCTGGCTCCAACGCTCACTTCCAAATTATGGGTTAAGGTTTTAACCCCAAGTAAATCACTCTCAAACAGTTGGTCTCTGACATCCACACGCAGATTGAGGCGCTCCAGCGGCACGACTCGATAACCAAAACCCAAGCCGTAGCTGAAATGATCCTGCTCAATAAAGCGCACATTGCCCACCCCAGCGAGCAGGTAAAACGCGCTGTTCCAAGCACGGTTTTTACCTAAAAAAGCCTCACCAGGAAATAAATTATAGCCCAGTGCCAACTGATAAAAATCCAACGGCTCCTCTTCTTGCGGGAAAATCACCAAACCCAGTTGACGATACGCACTGTCTTGCAGTTGAGAAACACCATAACTTGCATCAAGAAAAAAATCTTCGCTGACATAAAACGCCAAACGCACCCCATACAGAGGCTGTGTAGAAAAATGTTCTATGCTGATCGCCCCACCAAACACCCCCAATTCAAAATCCAACGCATCAATATTGGCCTCGACAACTTTAGGCCGCAATAACTGCGGTTCAATAACCACCTCGCGCTCCTGCAACGGCTCGGCCATTAGGGATGTGGACAGCAGAAAAAATCCAGCTCCGGCAACGCCCAATATTATTCTGTTAAAAAAAGGCTGAAACACCCAATAACCACTCCGTATGTTCATCTGCTTGATTGTCATCCACCAGCAGCAGGTAATCTTTGAGATCCAAACGCAACAGGAAACGACGAGTAATATAGCGTCTCAGCCCGATACCGGCAGTGATGGCAGTCGCATCCACGTTACGCGCATCCACCAAGGTCGCACGGGGACGATTTTCAAACCGCCCCAGCCCCAAACTAAAATAGGGTGCCCACGTCAGTGACGGCATCGGACGCGAAACCAAAGCCAGTTGATACATATTCGAGCTAGAAAAAATCCCGCTCACATTCGACACCCCCACCTCCAGCAGCAAATTGGGGTTAAAACGATAACCGCCGCGCAGCATCGACACCGCATCCCCAGAAAATAGACCTCCGGCAAAACCCAGCTCCCACCGTCTGGCCAAATAATCCGCTTTGGCCACAGGGCGCAATTGCAAACTGGAACGATCTCGAAAGCGCAACTGCTCCAGTTGCGCCTGACTGATCCAACCCTCTTTGCCCTGAGCACGCACCTTAAACCAACTGGTTTTACGCCGCAGCAAACGCAGGCTCTGACCCTGCTCTACGGCATAAAAACGCGGATAAGCCTCTCCTGGCCCCGTACGCAGCTCCAAAAACGGCTGCACCACCCAGAGTGTCAGCGATTCAGCCTGCGCACCCGTGGCCAGCAAAAACAGCAATAACAACCTAAAAAGACGGCTAAAAACCACAGCGACTCAGCTCCACCGGCTGGCATTGACCGCAACGGGGGCTGTCCTGCTGCTCAACTCGAGTGGTGATCCAACTCAAAACCGCTTGATAACAGAGGTCGTTTTTGTTCGGGAAAATATCCCCACCCGTATGCGTACCACTGATGGCTGAAATGCCCTGCAACGGCTCCAGCAACAGCTTGCTGTTCACCGGCTGATCCAAATTAGCAAACGCTTGAGCTGCCACAAAATTACTCTCCATCTGCGTTGAAACCGCTGCTGGGCTGACAAACACTTTAAAACCACCGCCTGAACCACTGGCAGGATTATGACAGCCGCTGGCAGAACAGCTCAGGCCGTTGTTATTAATATCCGTATGCAAAATCGGATCAACACAGAGCTGATAATCGCTGCGACAGAGCGCCCGCCCCTGCTCTTGCAGTGGTTCAACAGTCACCTCTTGGCAACCAACCAACATCAACAAAACGGAGAGTAACAAAGATTTCTTATGGACAACCATTGGCTGCTCCTGCCGCCCCGATCCACGCCGAAATCGTCAAATAATCCAGCTCCGTCGGTGACAACACCGCCGCCCCGTTCACCGACAAATGGGGGGGACGATCCGTTTCAATGTTCAGCGCTCGTTTTAACAAGGCACTCTCCGCTGGCTGACAAACATCACTGATCATAGCCAGAGTCACATTAAAATCTCCCAAAAGATTGCCTGTGAGGACAAAATTACGCCCAACAAACGTACTGTTGGCCGCACCCAAGTCCGGCACACCTCCCACACTGCTGCCAAAGGGCTGATGGCAATTGGCACAGCGGTTGATCAAAATCGGCTGCACCTCTTGCTCAAATAGACGTTCATCCAACCCCACCACCGCTTGCACCAGCTCGGCCAAATCACGCCGACCGTTGCCATTGGCATCGGCTCCATAAGGATCATTACGGTACTGCGCACCGAGATCAATCCATTCTGCCAACAGGCGTTTTTCACTGCCATTGAGCATATTGCGATGATCAACGCTCATCACCGGCAACGCGGCGGTGGCCAACAGCTCCTGCTCGTTGAGTTTCTCCATCAAGGCGCTGGAGCGCGAGGTTCCCCGTGAATTACCCACACTGACCAGCGGCGTTTGACGCAACAAAACCACCTCACCGTCATCAATTTGCACCACGGGCAAACCGGCACTGTCCAGCTGCGGTTTACCGATCAACAACGATTCATAAGAGGTGGAACGTCCCAGCGCACTGAGGCCATCGCTGAGATCCAGATCCGCCACTAAATCCGTGCCGTTATGGCAACGCACACAGGTTTCCACACCCGCCACACCTCGGCTCACACTCCAAAGAGACTGAATGTGTTCGGCGTAATTAATCATGCCGTTTTGCGGTGCAGCCGTCGTTAAACCACGGTAATCAAGCAGCAGTTCGGTATCAATAACCCGCAGCGCCGGATCGGTCCAGAGATCAATAAAATGCGGATCGCTGCCCAGATTCAACGCCGTCGGATCAAGACGAGTACGGGTCTCGGCCATCGACTCACCGTTTTCCGCCAACAGCAGCGTATTGGGGTGATTGCCGCTAATGGGAGCGGTGTTAAGCGCACTGCCGCGCCGTGGCGAATGACAACCGTTGCAGGTGCGCGTTTCGCCCGGACGGGCTTGAATCCAATTGGTGTGCATCTGCAACGCTCGGCCTTCGGCATCCACCACCGACAGTGCCAGCGGGGTGTCGGCAGGCACTTTCAGCTTGAAGGAACCGTCCGGTTCGATGGCGGCGTACCCCAAAATCTGCTGCATCTCAAAACGCGATGCCCCGATAAACTCCCGCGAGATCCCCGGCGGCGTGGGCAGCGCACGACTGACGCGCAGAAACCGCGCCGGTCGTTGTGCGGCGCGGGTTTGCAGCGGGTCTTTCAGTTTTGCCAGATCGGCTTTGCCGTTCAGCATCGGCAACGATTCGCTGGCCAGCAGAACACTCTCTCCCATCAAATCCGATTGATCGGTGTCGTAGACACTTTTGACATTGAGAATGGCCTCACCTGCTGCCGCCAGCGCGGCGTTCAGCGGTTTGTCCGGCACCACAAAAGGCCGCTCACGAGGCATGATCGCAATGGGATCGGTTAATACCCAGCCCTCAGCGGCCAAGGCGATGGGGCGCTGGGTTTTTGTGTGCAGATCAAACATATAAATGCCATAACGGGGCAGCCCTTCAACCACCTCGCTCACCCCACTGAACGGGTTGGCCTGCTGCACCGGTTGATAAGGGCTCCAACTGAGCAGCACGCGGTTGCTGCCATCCCAGAGCGGATAAGGGGTGGTGTAACGGCCTTTGTCTGAAATCTCTCGTCCTAGCGGCAGTTCAAACAAAGTCGCCTGCTGCTGTCCCGTACCCGTGACACCCTCAAACGCCGCTTGATCAATGTCGGTAAAGTTATCTTTGTCGATGATCAGCAAGGCTCCTCCTTCGTGCGTCCCCAATAAGGGCATCACCGAAGTGATGATCCGACCGTCTTGCATCTCACGGGGGTGCAGATAGCTGTTACCTGGACTAAACGCCCCATAAAGCACAAACAGGTTGGTGCCATCAGGATTACTGAAAAAGAGCGGGAAGTGATTTTTATCCCCCACATGATCCCAACGGGCAAAGAGCAGTTCGCCACTTTTGAGCACAGTCGGGTTGCGGTCGTGACTCTGATTAAAGGAGATCTGCTGCACGTTGCTGCCATCGGCGTTTATGGTGTGCAAGACAATGCTCGCCTCACGTTCGTATTCATCTCGGCTGGCAAACGGCTCCATGCCCTCGGCCTGCATCAGTTGACGGCTCTTTTGCTGCCGATCCGATGAAAAAACAATCCGACCGTCTGGCAGGTAGGCCGGGTCAACATCGTTACCTGCATTGGCCAGCGCATCGTCGCTGATCAGTCGCGTAAGGCGCTTATCGACAATGCTGTATTGCCACATGTTCCAACTGCTGTCCTGCGGCCCTTTCATGGAGAAGATCACTTTACTGGCATCGTAAGAGACCTCTGGATCAGAGACATCGCCCTGACCTTGAGTGTGGCCACGGGTGAGGTTAATCGGCTCCACACTGGGCGAGGCCAAATCCTTCCAAAATAAGTCACCACCCGCCGCCCAACGAATGCCGTCCACAGGGCTGCCCATGGTGCTGGCGTGACGTTGCACATAAACAATGGGGAAATTACCCTCCACCACCACCGCGTTTTCCGGCTGCGAACAGCCGCTCAACAGCAGTGACAGCAACAACAACCAAACAACGTAACCTGCTCTAAAGGTGATCATCCTATCGTCCTTATTCCATTTCTTAATCTTAGCTTAAACACAATCAGAGCAAACTCCGGTGATCTCCCACACAGTTCCGCAAAAACCATTATCCGACAATATCCTTAATAAACGCCTAAAACCGCCCCTAACAACAATGGAACAGGGTTCACAACCTTTTACCACTGTTGGTATGCTTTGCAACAATAACCGATCAAAGGCCGCAAAATGGGTCACAAGGAGTGAATAAAAAATGAGTCAGAAAGCAATTTTAGTCAGCGGCGGAGCCGGTTACATTGGCAGCCATGTGGTACGTCAACTGGGCGAAGCGGGCGAACGCATCGTCGTTTTAGATAACCTCTCCACCGGCTTTGCCGAGGCGGTACTCTACGGCGAACTGATCGTGGGCGATACCGGTGACCAAGCCTTGGTACGCAAAATTCTCAAAGAGTACGATGTGGAATCGGTGATTCACTTTGCCGCCCACACCGTGGTACCGGAATCGGTCAGTAACCCGCTGAAATATTACGGCAACAATACCTGCTGCACTCGCAATTTGCTCGAATGCTGCGATGAAGCGGGGATCAAACATTTTATCTTCTCTTCCACCGCCGCCGTTTACGGGATGCCCGAGACCATGCCCGCCACCGAAGAAACCCCCAAAGCGCCCATCAATCCTTATGGCATGTCCAAATTGATGACCGAATACATGCTGCGCGACCTCTCAGCGGTCAGCGACTTGAGCAGCGTGGCGCTGCGTTATTTTAACGTCGCCGGTTGCGATCCTGAAGGACGCATCGGTCAAAGCACCCCCAACGCCACCCTGTTGATCAAGGTCGCCTGCGAAGTGGCGGTGGGCAAACGCGACAGCATTTCCATCTTTGGCACCGATTACCCGACCCCCGATGGCACCGGCATCCGCGATTACATCCATGTGGAAGATCTGGCCGACGCGCATCTAAAAGCCTTGGAATACCTGCGTGGCGGTGGCGAGAGCACGGCGCTGAACTGCGGTTACGGTCACGGTTACAGCGTCCGTGAAGTGCTGGAGATGGTGGGCAAAGTCAACGGCACGCCCCTCAACATCATCGAAGAGCCACGCCGTGCCGGTGATCCACCAGAGTTGATTGCTGGAGCCGATCTGATCCGCACCCAGCTGGGCTGGCAGCCGCAGCACGACGATCTGGAGGCGATTGTCAGCACCGCGCTGGCCTGGGAGAAAAAATTAGCTGCAAAATCCTAGGTAAGCGGTTAGGGTAAAATCACATGGATTCCCGCCTGCGCGGGAATGACGCTAAACCACAGTAGGCAAGCCGTATGAACGCTGATTATCTCCCTCTTTTGATTGCCGGTGTCTGCGCCCTACTTTTGTCCGCTTTGGTGTTGGCACTGATTCTGAACGCCAAATTCCGCAGCGATATTTTAGGTGGCGAAGGCGAAGCTAAAGTGCTCGGTTTTATCTCCGTCAAAGGGGTCGCCATCGTGCTGCTCTGCGGGCTGTTTCTCGGCGGCCTCATCTATCCCCTCAGTGTTGAGAGTAAAGCGCCTCGCAACCTCAACAACAGCGAACATCAGCAGAAAATTGATGACCTATTGGCGCAACTGCCCAATGAGTTCACCGCTCAAAAAACACCACAACAAAGCATCAATAAAATCCGTCAACGACTGCAAGAACATCAGCAGTTTCAAAATTTTTTCAATGATCTGCCCATCCCGCTTAACTTTGTGCGTTTTGATCAAGCAAACCTAAACCTGCAACAATTAAGCAAAACCCAGCAAAAAATTCGACAAGTGGCGACCCAAAACCGAGAGTTCAGCCAACAGCAAGAACTGCTCGATACCCAGCTCCAACGCGCTGAACAGCTCAGACAAAATTTACAAACCGAGAACCAACGCTTAAAACAGGCAACCAGCAGCACCGCCAAACAGATAAAAGAGCTGCAAACGCAACTTAATCAGCAACAAAACACCCCAAAAAGTTTTCTCTTTCAGGTGGACATCATTCGTCAAGATATGGTCAAATTTCACCCCGCCATCGACTTTGCTTGGAAGCCAGAGCAGAAACAGGAAGCCGCCAAACACGTTCTGGAAGTTCTCGGTAATTTGGGTTATCGTCCCAAACAAGCCAGCGACGATGCGGCCAAAACAGCACGCCTGATGTTGATTCAATATCAGAAAGCAAAAGGAATTTTACCTGAAGAGGTACAGAAACAGGGGTTATTAGGGCGCGGTACGTTTTTGCAGTTTATTAATGATTATGTGTTGTTGGAAGAACGAGGGTAAGGTCAATAATAATTCATATTCCAGAAAAACACGACACCCCTCTAAACGACAGATCACATTTTATTTTGCATCCCTCATTGCCATTTTAATACTGTCTGTATTAAAGGCTTCATAACCAACCCCTCTCTTCTTAGGAGTCTTCCATGACCACCGTCCTTTACGCTTCACTCGCCACCTTTTTAATCATCTGGCTCTCATTCAACGTCATCAAACTGCGCCGCAAACACCAAATCAGCATCGGTTATGGCGGTAAAAAAGACCTCAAACTGGCCACCACCGCCCACTCAAATGCCATTGAGTACCTGCCCATTTCGCTGCTGTTGTTGTTCGCACTGGAACTGAATCAGGCCAACCTGATCTTGCTGCACATTTTGGGAATATTGGTGTTTGCCAGCCGAGTGCTGCACGCCAACAGTATTTTGACAGAGAATTTAAAACGCAGAGTATTCGCCATGCAGACCACCTTTATCTGCATGACTGTTTTGGCACTGGCTAATTTAGCCTACTTACCTTTTGAGAAATTAAGCGTGGGGTAAACTCATTGCCGCCA
Source organism: Gammaproteobacteria bacterium (assembly GCA_030949385.1). Lineage (NCBI taxonomy): Bacteria > Pseudomonadati > Pseudomonadota > Gammaproteobacteria > Gammaproteobacteria bacterium. The sequence continues at coordinate 58,338 of JAUZSP010000005.1, forward strand.
AGGCATGATTGGCACAGTAGATATGGAATTCTGCGGGCTGCCGTCAATCAATTTATCGCTGTAGGCCAAATAAACAAACACATTGCGTTTTTTATCTAAAAAGCGCACCACATGCAATTTTTTAAACACCAGTGAGGTGCGTTTTGAAAAGACCTCCTCGCCTTTTTTAAGCTTTTCGGTAACTTCAATCGGCCCCACCTGACGACATGCGATAGAGGCATTCGACGGATCTTCTTCCAGACCAAAAACCGCTTTCATACCGCCCTTTTTTGCGCGGCTTAAATGGCAGGAAATGCCACTCACTTTTGGGTCATCAAAGGCTTCGATGACAATTTTATGATTCGCACCCAGCAGTTTAAAGACCGTATCCACACTGCCAATTTCCTCGGCAAACAGCGGACTCACACTCAACATCGACAGCACCACAAACCACAATTTCACTCTATTCCTACTCCCACTAAGGCTTCTTGGTAATGCTCAACGGTCTGCAACCACTGTGCTTGCCCATAGCCTTTTAGTAATTGAAAGATATTATCCTGCAAACGATAACAACGCTCACCGCTGGCCGCCTGACGGTACTCTAATAGCTCAGCAGAAAGCAACCTTTGTAATCCCAACCAATGTTCACTTTTCTGCTGCCACGGCACATAAGCTCGACCGTACACATCACGACAAAACGCCATCACCTGAGGCACCGTTAACCAAGAGAGCTGAGCCTCATTCCAAGGACGCTCTGGCTCCAGACTTGCCAAAGAGAGCAAACTCAGTGCCGCAACCTCCTGCGACCACGAATTAATCCCCAGATGATGCAAACAGTCTCGTGCCTCGTCCAAGCGTCGCCGTGCCTGAGTCGGATCACCGCTCACCAAGGCTCCCTGAGTGAGCAGATCTTCCTCCAACCACGCATCAATCTGCTGCTGTTGTGGAAACGCATCACCCAATTTTTGCCCCAAAACCTGCAACCGCGCTCGACTGGGGAAGGGCAACAAACGCAGATCCGTCGCATTAACTTGTGTGTGACCGTTGAACTGACGGAAATACATGTCCACCAAAGTGGAGTTAAGGTAGAGCATCAAGCCCTTGGCCAGCTTCAAATTCATCTCTTGGCGCTTGGCGTAAATAATATTAATGTGGTTTTCAAACCCCACCTGCTGATGATCAAACTGCTCTGGATCATACACCACCGCCATCACCCGCCGCCGCTCCTCCTTGGTGGAAAAACGCCGCACCAAAGTGTAATGCTCATTGGGGCGCAGCACCTTATCACTAAAAGCATCTTGAGCAATGGACTGTGCTTTGCGGCTCTCCGCCAACGGCCACACCACCGCCCCTTGAGAAAAATGAGCCGGATAAATCATCGGCACACAGCCATCCGCGTAAGGATCACTCTGCAACTGCTCCTTGAGACGAAACTCCACCACCGGCCCAGTAGAGACATCCAAACCCAGCTCCTGCAACGAATGCTCAATGCGCGCCATGCGCTCCATCACATGAGAATCCAGCTCACTGCTGGCCACATGGATAAAACTCTGTTCACTGTCAGCGCGCACCACCTGCGCATGAGGCAACAGACGCAGACTCAAATCATCCAGCTCCGGCCCACTGCTGGAAGAGAGCAGCACCGGCCTGCGACTGAGATCCTTAACCGCATGCAAAATAATGTTCTCTTGCAGCACATCGTCCTCAGCAAAAGCCTGATCTCGGCTCTCAAACAGATGCAGTTGACGCAGGCTCATCTGCTCCAGCAACAACTTACGAAACGATAAAAAATAAGGGCCATTACAAAAGCTGCGCGGCACCAGCGCCACCAATTCACCGCCCGGAGCCAAGAGGCGAATAGCCAGCGAGAGAAACGCACTGTAGAGATTGTTGCTCTCCAGACCGAGACGGTTGAGCAGTTGGCGATAATCAGAACGGCTGCTGATTTTTTTATAAGGCGGATTCAAAATCGCGTGGGTAAAGCCCTCATGCTGCAAACCCTCGCTGAAAAAATCCCCAGCCAAGCGTTCACCGGCATCAAAAACAAAATCCCGCTCCAATACCTCCGCCTGAAAAGGCAGATCCAGTGTTGCGCAATTGCTCGCCGCATCGTCCATCAAGGCTTGCAACGTCTCACACAACACCCCATCGAGTTCATAAGCCGTCACTCGTAGAGAATCGCTGCTCTGCTCACCACGATAGAGGCTCTCCACAAAGGCCGCTGACAGACAACCCACCCCCGCTCCCGCATCCAACAGGCGAACCTCACCATCCAGTGGCACGCTGAACAGAGAGGCCATGTAACGTGCCAAGGGGATCGGAGTCATAAACTGACCCAGCTCGGCGCGTCGTTTGGCCGTCAAACGTTGCAAGGCCATCTGGTGATAGGCCTCAGCGCGCGCCATTAAATCGGGACAAGCCGCAATTTTTTCGTCGTTATTGTTCATAAATCAGAAGGTTAAGCTTGATCAAGGGATCTTCAGTATACTCGATTTAGCGTTTTAATCCTCTAGCAACGCCAAAGCCTGAGACAGAGGCATCACCACACCAACATGCTCCCCTTGAGCGTACTCAATGTCTAAGGCTCGCACCTGCTCCAACAGAGTGGCATCCTTGACGTATTCGGCCACACACACCATCTGCATCGACTTGGCCATCGTCACAATCGAACGCACCATCGCCACCGCCACCTCATCATCTTGCATCGCCAACACCAGCTCACCGTCCAGCTTCAGGATGTCCACCGGCAAATTACGCAAATAAGAAAACGAACACGCACCAGAGCCGTAATCATCCAGCGCAAAACGGCAGCCCTGTTGACGCATCGCCTCAATAAACCGAATCGCTTGAGAAAAATCGCTCATCGCCGCACTTTCTGTGATCTCAAAACAGAGGCGTTGAGCACACCCCCGTACCGCTTCAGCAAATCCCCAAACAAGGTTACATTGACCGGATTGGCAAGGGTCTGAGCGGATAAATTAACCCCCAAACAGAACGGTATTTTGCCCTCTTGCATGGCCTGTAACGCGTTCTCTGTAACCCAAAAATCCAATTCCGACATGCGCCCAAAACGCTCTGCTGCGGGAATAAATTCATCGGGCAAAATCAACGAACCGTCCTCAGCGTGCATTCGAATCAACGCTTCATAACGTGGCGGCCCACCCCCTTCTTGCAAAGAGAGCAGCGGCTGACAATACAGCTCCAAATTTCCGGTTGTCAGTGCCGTAGCCAGATCTTGGCTGCGACGCATCAAGGTACTTCTGCCGCGATGTTTATCTTCAGCAGGGTCAAAAAAGTAAACTTGATTGCGTCCCTGTTGCTTGGCGATATAACAAGCTCTGTCTGCCTGTGAAAGCAAAGAGGTTTTGTCATTTGAATAGGCGTTAATCAGCACCAATCCCGCGCTGACACTGATATCAAAGATGTGACCTTGATAAGCAAAAGGCAGCTCCCGAATGCCTTGACACAGCTGTGCGGCTTGCTTCACTGCCAACGAAGCCGAACAATTCTGAAAAATAAGAGCAAACTCATCCCCACCCAAACGCGCCAAGGTATCCCCATCATGCTGCTCCTGCGACAAATGCTGCGCTAAAAATTTGAGCAGTTGGTCGCCTGCCGAGTGACCGGCTGTCTCATTGACCACCTTAAAACGATCCACCCCCACAACACAAAGTACACATTCACTTTTTTTAGCGTAAACCTCGCGCAAAGTCTGCTCTAAACGCCACTCCAACTCCCGACGATTCAACAGCTGAGTCAACGGGTCGTGAGCGGTCATAAAACTCAACTCAGCGGTGCGCGCTCTCACTCGCTGCTCAAGACGGCGGTGACTGTCAGCCAAACTCTGCTCCACCCCCAAACGCCGCCGCTCCTCCCGAGCCACCAACCACAATAGACCCAACACCGGCACGATCAGCAACAGCAAAGAACTCAGCACCAACCAAGCCCCACGCCAAATATTCTGCGCAATAAAATCATCATCCACCCGATCCAACAACTGCCAACGAGTGCCTGCCACCGCCAGTGGCATAGATGAGAAGGTGGAAAAATTCGAGTTCACTGTATCGGTAAGGCCCTCAGCATTCAGCTCTAATGTGCCATTATCACGCCGCTGCAACAGCAACTGATGGTGCAACGGCTGACTGCGCCTGAGAATATCCGTTAATGCACTCAAATTCAGACTGACAAAAAAATAACGTGTTATGGAATCCGCCAGTGGTGGCAAACGAGTCACCACATCCACATGATCGCCCTGCTGATTGTGATGCACAAAAATTTCATTGGGCATCTGATAACGGGCGTAATAACGAATGTCTCGCTGGCACGAAGCACCGACCACACCTTCTGGATCAGACAAACTCAACTGCCCCTGTCTATCGGCCAACGTAAAGTTTTTCACCCCTGGCATAATGCGCTGCAAATCAGGCCAAAAAGGCGCTTTTTTCGCCTGATTGCCCGACACTTTAGCCCAGCGGTGCAGATCGTCTTGCCACGCCTCGGCAAACAGAGCTGCCAACTGCCGTTCCCGCTGCAAATAGAGATCAATCTGTTCACTGCTGTTCTGCAACGCTCGGTGAGACATCTCCTGCTGATGCGCTAGAAAGATTTGGTGCTGTTGGTAGACCAGTGCGCTCAACAACAAACCACTCAACAGCAGCAACACCGCCATCAACAAACTCACAGAACGCGTAATGGGGAGTTTTTTCTGCTCAATAGAAGAATTATATTTATATGCCATTGCTAACGTAATGTACCAAAACAGGAAAAATAGACTTAAAGGCGATTTGCAGCAGACTACGCCCCTTACCAAAACAGATCAACCATCGCTCTGGTGCAAAAACAGAACCGTATTTTAAATACCTTGCCCCAATCTTGCTAATTCAACAACACTGTCTAGAGCGAGAAACAGACCTTATGTCCGATCCATTACAAAAAATGCACTGCCTGATCATCGACGACTTTGCTTTTATGCGCACCTCGCTCAAAGAGATGTTGCGCAAATCCTTCCAACATCCCATTGATATGGTTGCCAACGGCGCACAAGCTCTGGAGGCAATGGAAGAACGCAATTACGATGTCATTCTCTGTGATTACCACCTAGGTGACGATCTTGATGGTCAACAGCTACTGGAAGAAGCACGAGAACGCCAGCTGCTCAAAGCACAAAGCCTGTTTATCATTATCACCGCCGAAACCAGCCTGCCCTTGGTGATGTCTGCCCTTGAGCAGCGACCGGATGATTATATGGCCAAACCGGTCACCAAAGAGGTCTTGCTGCACCGGCTGAAAAACTGGCACTAAAAAAAGCCAAAACCGCTGACATTCAGCAACAGATCCAAACCAAAAATTATCCACATGCCTTAGAACTCTGCACTCAACAGATCGAACAAGAACCGTTTAAAAACGAAGAACTGCATAAACTGGAAGCGGAAATCCATCTTAAACTGGGAGATCTGGAAAAAGCCAGTGAACTCTATCAACTCGCGCTGGCAGAACGCCCCCTCAGCTGGGCGCGTTTTGGTTTGGCTAAAATTCATTACCAACAACAAAAATACCAACAAGCCTACGATCTCTTTACTGGCTTAATTAAAGAAAACCGTTTTTATGTAGAAGCAATCGAATGGCTCGCCAACTGTCAAATAGCCTTAGATCAAACCCTTGAAGCCCAGCAAACACTGGAAAAAGTCACCGCGTTGGCACCGAAAAACATTCAACGACAAAAGAAACTGGCGAAAATATGTCAGGAAAATCAGGATGAAGCCGGTACTATTTCAGCTTTAAAAGCATGTGTTCGTCACGGCAAACACTCTTTTTTCAGAAGCTCACAAGAGTACACCCAACTCGCCGAAATCTACTTTGGCAGAAAACAACAAAACAAAGCCATGCTGTTACTCAAAGAAGCGCGAAAAATTTTCAAAACCGATGCCAAACAACTATTAAACACCCTGCTACTGGAAGCGGAACTGCAACGGCAAGAGAAACATGTTTTAGATGCAAAACGGCTGCTAAATAACATGCTACGCATGATTAAAAAAACCGACACCTATTTTGAGCAACAAACCCTACTTGGCATCGCCACACTCTGCTATCACTTAAAAGAAAAAAAATACGGTTTAGAAACCCTGAAAAAAGTGATTGAAAACAATCACGACAACCGGCAGGTGTTAGAAACAATCAATGAGCTACTAGAGAGCCTCTCGGAACACCCCTCAAAACCGATTATTTTAGAACACTCGCAACACATTTCTCAGCGTAATGACGAAGGCGTTGCCTTGTTTGAATCCGGCAAACTGCTACAAGCGCAAACCTACTTTTTAAGCCTTTCGGAGCAGATCCCTTTTAATCGTTCCATCACCATCAATACCGTCAGAATCATGATTCTTGGCATGAAGAACAACTTAGTTAGCCGAGATGTAATGAAAAAAACCCAGCAACTGCTGGCACGACTCAACACCATCGCTCCCAATGAACCGCAATTGCCCATTTTACAAAACGCCCTCAACAACCTCTAACCTCAAAAGGACAACAAACAATGGATTTTCCAGAGATCAATATTGATGTCTCTCAAGTGTTGGCCACCTCAACCCACGACATCAAACACTCACTCGGTATTCTGCTCAATCAGATCACCTCTCTGAGCAACAACAATCAAGAGATTAACCCCGACACTCAGAGCCAACTGAAACACCTCGAATACGAGATCAAACGCATCGACAACAACGTGGTTAAATCACTCACCCTCTACAAGCTCAACCAAAAACAGTATCTATTGGACATCCAACAACACTCGGTGCGCGACTGTTTTGAAGAACTGGCCGCCGAATATCAGCAGCTGATGCAGAGCAAAAACATCACCATCGAGATTCAGTGTGACGACGACCTACTCTGGTATTTTGACCGTAATTTAATCATGGGTTCGCTCTCCACTTTACTCAATAACGCCTACCGCTACAGCAAAGATAAAATTGTCCTGCACGCAGAACGAGACACCAGCACCCTCTCCCTCTACATCAAAGACAACGGCTCCGGTTACCCCACAGAGATTCTGGTTAATCCCAACAAACCAACGCAAAAAGAGAGCGGTTTTAGCTCTCACAACACCGGCCTTGGCATCTATTTCACCACTAAAATTGCCAAACTGCACCGCTTAAACGACCGCCAAGGCCACATCAGCATCAGCAATCAAGGCATCGACAACGGCGGTCAGTTTGGCATTCACCTGCCCTGAGAGCAAAAACCAGCGGATAAGCGACTCCAAAGTGGTTAAAATCAGCGCCTTTAACCACCGCCCAGAGTCCGTTTTCATGCTGCCCACCGCCCTCACCAGCCCAGACAACTTTCGTCACTCCTTTAGCGACGGCCTATTAAAACTGCTCGATTACCCCGAATTGGGCAGTTTTATTCTGGTACTGGCCAACGCACACTTTGATCAACGCCTGCAAAACCGACTACAAAAACCGCTGCAACAACGCTACCAACAGCTGAAACAGGCCGATCACAGCAGTGCCGCAGCAGACGATCTGGTGGTCTTTTCACAACTGGTTGAAATGGGGTTGGAAAACATCGAAGCAGTTCAATTTAAACAACTTGATGATTGGCAACTGCAATTTAATCCGCTGCGTGCTCTGCGCCCACAACGTCTGAGCAACAGCGTTATTGATTCACTCCAGCGTCCGTTTAACGATCAGGGCTTTCACTTTGATAAAGCCTTTCTGAAAAAAGAGATTTTTTGGTCAGGCGAACTGCTCGGGCGCAGGGTAGACCTGTTTTACAACAAATTTCCCTTTGCCAATCTGCACAGCCTGTTGGTCATCGAGACCGAGCAGCATCACCCGCAATATCTGCAAAAATCAGAGTTTGATTATCTCTGGCAACTGACCCAACAACTGGAGCAGACCTTGTCTGGGGTCGGTTTTTCTTACAACGCTTACGGCGCTTATTCATCGGTCAATCATCTGCATTTTCAGATGTTTATTGCTAAACAAGAGCTGCCCCTAACAAGCCGCAAGTGGCAACACAACGGCGGTGCCACCCCTTATCCAAGCCACTGCTTTCGTTTTGATGATCCCGCAGAGGCGTGGCAGTCCCTTCAGAATCTGCACCAACAACAACAGAGCTATAACTTTGTCTGCTTAGCCAATGGCTTTTACCTGCTGCCGCGCCGCCTGCAAGGCAGCTACCAACATCAAAATTGGACGGCTGGGTTTGCTTGGGCTGAAATGAGCGGTGCCTTTATCACATTTGATAAACAGCGCTTTGAGCAACTCACAACCACCGACATTGAAGAAGAATTTAAAAAACTACGTCTGCCAATAAGCATGTGAGTCACCTTAGTCCGGCAACCAAGCACGGTTTCAGGCCTGAAAACAGCCTAATCCGCCCCTTAAGCGCAATAAGCTTGCTTTTCAGTGCTGAAAAAGTCTAATATAAGCAAATTCTTATAAACCCTAAGTCTCTTGGAGAAGATTATTATGACCATTGATCGCATTGTTTTAGCCGTTGCCGGTACCGTTGTTTTGGCCAGCTCAGCCCTGTCTCACTACCACGACGTTAACTGGTTGTTCCTGACCGCCTTTGTCGGTTTCAACTTGCTGCAATCAGCCTTCACCGGTTTCTGCCCACTGGCCATGATTCTGAAAAAATTAAACATAGGCTCATAAGCCAACACACAAAAACCGGTCAGGATAGTGAATATCTTGACCGGTTTTTTTGTGCCTGCGTTACACCTCTAAGCTGTTACGCTGAATTTTCCAACAGTAATGAATGCGCTCATTACGGCTGAAATCTTTCGGAATCGTCGCTCGACTGATCTCCTCAAAATGCAAATTATCCAACACACCACACTCCAGCTTAAACTTGCGGTAGTTGGTGGAAAAAATCAACGTACCGTTGGGTTTTAACAACTGCGCCGCTCGCCCGATCAGCGCCACATGATCCCGTTGCACATCAAACGTCTGCTCCATGCGTTTTGAATTAGAAAAGGTCGGTGGATCCAAAAAGATCAAATCGTACTGCTGCACCGCTGCGGCGCGAGTTTGGTTAATCAACCACTGCACACAGTCCGCTTGCACACATTTATGCCCATCCTCCTCGGTAAATCCGTTTAACTCCAAATTACGCTGCGCCCACTCCAGATAGGTATTGGACATATCCACCGTGGTGGTCTCAACCGCACCGCCCACCGCCGCGTGTACCGTCACACTGCCGGTGTAAGAAAACAGGTTCAAAACGGTTTTCCCCCTAGCCAACCCCTGCACCATTTCACGGGTCAGGCGGTGATCCAGAAACAAACCCGTATCCAGATAGTCATGGAAGTTAACCCAAAAACGACACGCCCCCTCAGCAACCTCGATAAACTGCTCGCGGTTGTTCTGCTTTTCGTACTGCGCCAAGCCCTTTTGCCGCTGACGGGTTTTAAAGATCAACTGCTGCGGCGGCAGTTCAAACAACAACTGCAACACCGACAACGCCTCATCACGGCGCTGCTGCGCTTTTTGCGCATCAACGCTTTTCGGCGGCGCGTACTCTTGGCAATGCACCCAAAGCTGCTTGCTCTGATAAAGATCAATCGCCAAGGCGTATTCCGGCAGATCGGCATCGTAAAGACGATAACAACTGACGCTGTTTTTCTTCGCCCAGCGTTTGAGGTTTTTCACATTTTTACGCAGCCGATTGAGCAACATCTGCGCTCCCGAGCTCAAGTTGCCCTCGGTGACGGCCATCGGTACGGCAGCTTGCTCTTCAACAGCCTGAGCCACCGGCTCAACCATCAAAGGCGCGTACTGCACCAACTTACACGGCAGCGCGCCGTTGTAAAAATCGCCACTGCTCTCAACGGGGCGGCGCAAGCGATACAGCAGCTCGGGACTGCCGGTGAAGAAACTCACTTGCCATGCCGGAAAGACCGTTTTCAGCACCTTACCCAACTGACCGTAGAGTTTCGCCACCCCCTCTTCGCTGCCCAGACGCTCACCGTAGGGCGGGTTAATGATCAGCAAACCCGGTTCTACGTCCGGCAATGGACGCGATTGATCCAATTCGCGGCGCTCAAACACAATCTGATCTTGCAAGCCGATGCGCTGCACGTTCTCACGAGCACTGGCAAGGGTGCGACCGTCTCGATCAAAACCGTAAATGGGTGGAATATGTTTAATTCCGGCTTCGCGGCGCTGCAAGGCTTCCTCGCGCAGTTCTTGCCAAAGAGCCTCATCGTGCTGCAACCAGCCCTTAAAACCAAAGTAGCTGCGCAACAGACCAGGAGCAATGTCCGCCGACATCATCGCCGCTTCAATAGGCAAAGTTCCCGAACCGCACATGGGGTCGATCAAACCCGCGTGTTTATTAAACTTCTCCGGCCAACCCGCTTGACGCAGCAGACCAGCAGCCAAATTCTCTTTCAGCGGCGCTTTGGCACCCGAGGCGCGATAGCCCCGGCGATGCAGGCTCTCTCCGGCAATGTCCAAACTCAAACGGGCTTTGTCGCGAAACACATAAACGTTAATACGAATATCGGGGCGCTCTCGATCCACCGAAGGACGCACATCAAAACGATCCCGAAACTGATCCACGATAGCGTCTTTAACTTTCAAGGCACCGTACAAGGTGTGAGTAATGGCGGAATTGCTGCTGTTGAACTGCACCGCCAAAGTGCCGGTCTCGCTCATGTGCTCCGCCCAATCGGTCTGCTGAATGCCGTCGTACAGCGCTTCGGGCGATGCGGCTTTGAACTGCGCCAGCGGCAGCAAGACGCGGTTGCCAAGCCGTGACCAGAGGCAAACTCGATAAGCGGTTTTCAGATCCGCACTGAAGTTAACCCCCGCTTGCCCAAGCTTGACCTCTTTGCCGCCCAGCTCTCGCACCTCATCGGCCAACAACGACTCAAGCCCTTTGGGGGTGGTAATAAAATAATTCCGTTCACTCTTCAACGTCTCTTCCTCTTAAAACAGCATCAATTTAGTATCGACTTTTAGCCGCGCAGCTTACGCCAAAGGGATTCTTTGATCCAATCCAGCCACGTTATTATTTGGCAAATAAACGAATGAAACGGTTAGAATGAGGCAAACGCGCGTACAGCGCACCACCCAAAGGAGTGAGTAAATGGATCTGCTCAACGCCCTGCTCTTGATTGTCGCCGCCAACGCCGCGCCGGTGGTTGCCCGCCTGCTGCTCGGACGGCGTTTTGAATCCCCAGTGGACGGTGGACAGCTCTGGTTTGATCAGCGCCCACTGTTTGGCAGCGCCAAAACCCTGCGGGGTCTGTTGGCCTCGCTGCTGGTCACGACACTGCTGGCGTTGCTGCTCGGTTACGGCGCTCTATTGGGGTTTATTGTTGGTGTTGCCACCATGTGTGGCGATCTGCTGACCAGCTTTGTCAAACGCCGTTTTGACCTCGCGGCGCACCATCAACTTTATGGTTTTGACCAATTTTTTGAGACCCTGCTGCCTCTGTTGGTTTTACAGCAACCCCTTGATCTCAGTGGCCGACATCTGTTACTGATCTATCTCGCCTTCACTCTGCTTAACGTGCTGCTCACCTACGCTTTACACCGTTCTGTTTGGCGCAAAAACCGTCAAGCAGAGCGCAGATGATGCAAGGTGATCTCCGCCGGACAATTGAGGCGCACATCCACCACCGAGACCCCCGACCCCGCTGAGGTGTAACCCTGCATCCCCTGATACGACCACGCGCCGTTGCACATGCGTCGTGGCGCATCGGCGTTGCACATCAGCGCAATGCCACCGGGCAAGCAAATTTGCCCACCGTGGGTGTGACCACACAACATCAGATCAAAATCTGCGTAAGCGGCATGACGATAGACCTCCGGCGAGTGCGCCAATAAAATACTCGCTTGGCGATGATCCCAACCCTCCGAGGCTTTGTGCAGATTGTCGGCGCGGTAGTAGTGTGGATCATCCACCCCCGCCAGATGCAGCACTTCACCCTCACGCTCCAAGGTCACCGATTCGTTCAGCAGCAGACGCATATCCAACGCCTCCAGCTCCGGCACCATTTTAATGCTGTCGTGGTTGCCCAAAATGGCGTAGGTGGGGGCGTGAATAAAAGGCCGCACCTCCGCCATCCCCGCAATGGCGTGATCGTAACGACCAAAGGTTTTAGCGCGAAAATCACCGGTCAATACACACACATCGTACCTCTCTTCAATGCGGTCTAAGGCCTCAATCAGCGCGGCAGGAATATCCGCTGCCATATCCAGATGCAGATCACTGATCTGCAACAGGGTGTAACCCTCAAAGGCCTTGGGCAGATGGGGAATCACCACCGTATTGTGTTTGATCCGAATGGCACGGGCGTTACGTTTGCCGCGCCGATGCAGCAGCGCAAGACGCAAGGTGGTGCGAATCAAAGCGTGAATCGAGTACCAGTTTTCAATGTGAAACAGGGTTCGACCTTGGCCAAACACCTGTGCTTCGTGTTCAATCTCAATACCCAAACGCTGCTGAAAATGCACACGCCCCAGCCGCTGTTGCAATTGCTGCAACGGATCGTTGTTCTGCTCGTTTTCTGCTACGTCAGTCCCTTTTTTGGGCTGTAACGCCACCACCTTGCCCATCATTCTGCTCCCTTTTACCTCTACCCACTAAAGCAAGGTAGATTTACCTCTGCACTGCGTTTAAAGTAAGCCTACATTTTACTGTAGGCCTAACAAGCAGAAGCCGCTGCACATTTTTGCTAAAATGAGGTCTAAGCCAGAAAATACACCCACGTTTCATCTACTTTGTGAGTCCATTATGAACGCATTCAATTCAACCATCAGCAATGAAATCGCCATCTCTCCTTCCGCTCACCAGCAACTGCTCGGCTTGGTGCAACAAGAGGACGATGTCCTCGGCCTGCGTATCTTTGTCTCTGGCGGCGGCTGTGGTGGTATGGGTTACAGCATGACCTTCGCCACTGAGCAGTACGACCACGACGCGGTGCTCAAACAAGACGACCTGAACGTCTACGTTGACTCCGTAGCGCTGCAATTCCTCAACGGCGTTGAAATCGACTACCAAGAACGCTCTATGGGCGGCGGCAGCTTCGTCTTTAAAAACGTCTTCAAAGCCGTGGGTGGCTCTGGTGGTTGTAATGCCTGTGGTTCTGCGGGCGGTTCGGGTGGTGGCTGTGGCTAGATGGCAGCTCGCCTCTTACTGATCACCCCACGCAACAGTTACCGCATTGCCCCTTACCTTCGAGCCGCCGAGCAACTCGGCATCGAGGTGCTGGTCGCCTCCGATGGCAAACACTCCTTAATCAGCGCCCTCAGCGAGGGGCTGCACATCAATGCCGACGACCTGAAAGGCTCTGTAATAAAACTGCAACACGCCGCTGGTCAACAGGGCTTTCAGGGCGTAGTGGGCAGCGATGACAGCGTCAGTGAACTGACCGGAGCCATCGCTGAACGGCTCAATTTGCCCGGAAACCCCCCTCACGCCGCCCGTTACAGCCATCGTAAAGATCTGGCACGACACTGTTTGCAACAGGCCAATGTTGCCATCCCCGACTTCCAAACCCTTACCTTTGAGCAAATCGCTGCCGGTCAACGACCTCATATAGCCTATCCTTTGGTACTCAAACCCCTCTCTCTCTCTGCCAGCCGAGGCGTGATTCGGGTTAATAACGAGACTCAGTTTCAAAGCGCCGCCAGCCGCATCAAAGTACTTCTTGATGAACAAAAAAATGCAGAGGAACGCAACACACTGCTTCTGGAGCAATTTCTACCTGGTCAAGAGGTCGCACTGGAAGGCATGTTGGATCACGGTCAACTGCAACTGCTGACCCTGTTCGACAAACCGGAGCCACTCAACGGCCCCTTTTTTGAGGAAAGTTATTACATCACTCCCTCCCGTCTGCCCGCAACGCTGCAAGCAAAAATCTTGGCTGTCACCGCCGATGCGTGTCGCGCTTACGGGCTGCGCCATGGGCCGATTCACGCCGAGCTGCGCGTCAATGCTGATCAGGTTTGGATTCTCGAAGTGGCGGCACGCACCATCGGTGGTCAATGTGGCCGTCTGCTCACCTTTGGCAGTGGCCACACCTTAGAAGAGTTGGTGATTGCTCAAGCGATGGGGACACCACTGGCGCTGAAAAAAGCGCCCGAAGCGGTGGGGGTGTTGATGATTCCGATTCCGAAAGCGGGTCTATTGCGCCGCGTAGAAGGAGTGATGGCCGCAGAGAAAGTGCCTTACATCACCTCGTTGGAGATCAGCCTCTACAGCGGTTACGAACTGGTGCCACTGCCTGAGGGCAGCAGTTATCTTGGTTTTATCTTTGCCAAAGCCCCCAGCCCCGAATTGGTCGAAGCGGCGCTACGTGAGGCACACGACTGTCTGAATATCGTTATTGCGCCGCTGTGGAAAATTGGCTAAATGCTCAAACCACGCCGTTACTTGCGTAATAAACGCCCCTGTTTTTCAACCCGCATCTTCTGCATTTTCTCCAAACCACGCGAACCAAAATAGAAACCGTACATCACCACCATCAAGATTTGGAAAAAGGGAACCCACTCTTCTAATGCCGACAATTGAGTCTCGGTAAGATCGCCGCTAAAGACCGTATAAAAGGCCAGCACTGAAACCACTGCGGTCATAAAAATCAACGCCATCGGGCGAATGTTTTTTGATAACCAAGAGTCACTTTTCATATCAAGCTCTAAACGTTCGGTCAGCTCACTTTCCATCTTCGCTTCATGATCAGCTGCTTGCTGATCCAATTCAATCATCAACTCCTGAATTTTGATGTCGTAGGCGGCTTTAATTTTCGCCTGCTGAATCTCGGTCAAGGCAATCTCTTCGTCGCTGGTAACCAGATCATCAACAACTTTACCCACGGATGAAATAAAATCCACACCAACGGAACTGAACAAACTACTAAACCACCCCATAACGTCTCTCCTCGATTTTGAATTATTTTCTGCTCAAGCGAGTTAAAAACAAGGGGGTTCGTACCTCACCCCAACCTACACTCACTCAAAAACCCGCTCAAAAGGCGGCAATCCCGCCAACAACAACGCTCCATAACGCTTGCTCACCAAACGCCGATCCAAAATGGTAATCGTGCCTTCATCATCTTCACTTCTCAGCAAACGACCACAGGCCTGCATCAGACGAATGCCCGCATCGGGTACCGAAATTTGCATAAAGGCATTGCCACCACAGCTCTCGACCCACTCAGCAGCCGCCTCTTCAACCGGCGAATTCGGCACACTGAACGGCAGCTTGGCGATCACCACATGGGTACACAGCTCCCCCGCCAGATCCAAACCCTCAGCAAAACTGGCCAAGCCAAACAGAATCGAACGCTCGCCTTTGCCACACGCGGTAACGTGCCGTTCCAACAACTGCTGTTTAGCGCCACTGCCCTGAATCAACAGCGCATCGCGCCACGCCAGTGGCAAACCGTCCGCCACCCGCTGCATCTGCCAACGAGACGAAAACAACACCAGCGCCGCCTTATCCTTCTCCAACAATTTGGGCAGAAGTTCAATCAACTCCTCCGTATGAGCATTGGCTTGAGTCGGTTCTGAGGCCATTTTTGGGATCACCAAACGCGCTCGATTGGGGTAATCAAAAGGCGAGAGCAGACGCACGTATTGTGTTCCATCTCCCTCATGCAAACCCACTTGCTGGCGAAAACGGCTGAAACTGCCCGTCGCCGTCAAGGTCGCCGAGGTCAACAACGCCCCCGCGCAACGCGACCACAACAACTCTTCATAAATGTGCGCCACATCAATGGGGGATGCAGCGATCAAATAATCGCTCTCGCGGCTTTGGGTCATGCGCTCCACCCAGCGAGACAGCGGCGCACGTCCCGCTTGATCCTCTT
Source organism: Gammaproteobacteria bacterium (assembly GCA_030949385.1). Taxonomy (NCBI): domain Bacteria; kingdom Pseudomonadati; phylum Pseudomonadota; class Gammaproteobacteria; species Gammaproteobacteria bacterium. The sequence goes on from JAUZSP010000005.1 coordinate 74,143, forward strand.
GCGCCATCAACATCCACAATTGGCTGAAATTTTCCAAACGCTGATTCAGCACCCCCAGCGAGGGCAACAGCGCATCCAGCTCCGCCGTGGAAACAGCACCGTCGTCTTGGGCTTTATTCAATCGCTCCTGCAACTTTTGAAAGGCTTTAAACAGCGCCTTGGCCAACATCGCCAACTCAGCGGAAAAGTCCAACCACTCCACTGGCAGCTTGCCATGGGGAAAACGGTGACAGTCATCATCCTCAGAAAACCAACCGCTCTCATCCAGCAGAAAATCGAGGCTCTTTAACAACTCACGGCTCTGGCGCACGTCCTCCTCAATCTGCTCCTGAATCAGATCATCAGAGGGGCTGTCCAGCAGGGAAAACAACGTATCTGCACTTTTCGGCGCGCCTTTGAGCCAATAACGGCTGCCGCGCACCTGCGCCTGCGCGCTGAAATGCGAAAGGGCTTTATTGGACAGATGGTGCGCCTCATCAAAGACATAAAAGGCCTCCTCCGGTTTGGGCAAAATCACCCCACCGCCCATCATCAAATCCACCAGCACCATGTCGTGATTGGCAATGATCACATCGGCGCTGCGCAGCCCCTCACGAGCCTGATAAAAGGGGCAATCATCATAATAATCACAACGCCGACCGGTGCATGTGTGGCGATCACTGGCCACCTTCTGCCAGAGGCTCTCCTCCAAAGGCTGATGCCAACTGTCTCGATCCCCCAACCAACTCATCTTGCGCCATGCTTTGAGCATCGCACTCAAACTCTCCAGCTCACGCTGTTGCGGCGGTCGATCCCACAGAGCCTCTTCACCCTCAAACAGCGTCCCCTGACCGTGTTCCGCCTCATCCGCACCGCTGTAACGCACCAGATCCCGCGTGCAGACGTAACGCCCTCGGCCTTTGGCCAGCACCGCAACAAAATCCAAGCCGCTCAAACGCGCCACATCGGGAATGTCCCGCAGCAGCAGCTGCTCTTGCAGCGCCACCGTTGCCGAGGCAATCACCAACTGCTTGTTCTGCGCCATCGCCACCGGAATCGCCGAGAGCAGATAGGCCAAGGTTTTGCCTGTACCCGTCGGCACCTCAACACAAATGATGCGCCGATCTGGCTCATACTCACCGGCAAAGGTTTTGGCGATTTCGGCAATCATCAATCGCTGTGGATAACGCGCCCGAAAACCAGGCAATTTCTCCCCCACCGAGGTCAAGGCATCACGAATGTGCTGTTTGACTTCGCCAGCCAGAGGTACGGGGTTTTCTATTACTTCAGCGTTCATACAGCCTCATATTTTTTCAGTCTGCGTTAAAACAAACATTGCAGTCACTTTATTCCCCAATCCACTTGCAGTTATTCGGCTTCAGCAATTTTTCTGTCCAGTTATAAAACTGGCGCTCGTAAATCGTGTTGGTCATCAACTCCACATCAAAGGGTTTGCTGATCTTTTTCAAGATAAACTCACGAATCAAGTGTTTCAGCGTCTCTTTGCGCCGCGACTGAAACAGTTCACGCACCGGACGGCCATGACAAAGAGAAAAGGAGTGGAAATTAATCACCATAAACTCCATCTGCTTCAAATACGTCTCAATCGCCTCGTACTCGAAAAAGTCCGGCGACAAGTTGATCGTATCTTCATTGCCTTTGACCGAGTTCAGAAACACCGAGGTAACGGGATACTCGGTAATGCCACCCTCCTTGAAAACCCCATGCTGCTTGTCTACTTTTTTATTCACCAGATCCATCGCCGGTTTCAGATCCTTACGCATGGTGCTGCTGTAGGTAAACCCCGCCTCCTCCAGTGATTCGTAATACGTTGGGCTGTTTTTAAAGCCACCCGGGCGAAAGCTGTCCACCTCAACACCGAGATCTTCCATAAAGTGTTTAGAAAACTTAAGCATTTCCACTTGCTGTTTGGGTTCGTAATCGAGGAAAAAATCACTCTGCTTAGCGTACTCAAACGGCAAATTCAGGCAATGCAGATGGGGCTGTAGGCGAATGTAGTCGCTGTAGACGCTCTGATTGATGCGAATGATCTGTTTCAGACAGCGCTGATAGTCATCCCAGCTGATGCCCAACGCTTTTGGGGCGATGCTCAAATAGAAGGTGGATTTGATCTCGTTTTGCGCCAAATACTCCGCTAACTTCACATAAGGCAGCAACAAATTAGTATCTAAATTTTCAGAATAGCTCAAACGATGGTCGGTGATCTCCACATCGACACTAAAAAATATATCCATATCCGCTTCTCCACATGGTCTTAGGGCAAATTTGCCCAAAATAGTACAGCAAAGTTGACGCACAAAGGGAGGCATTATAGCCTCCCGTTCCATACATCCACAGAAAAAGCCCAAGCATTCCAATGACAACCGCTTCCTCCAGCACAAATCAGCTCATGAAACCCCTCTTTGGCCTAGTAGCTCTATTGCTGTTGCTCTACCCCGCCACGGCTTTGGTGATCAAGAGTGCTCACAGCGGCGCGTTTTATTTATTGGCCTTACTCGGCTTGCTTTGGGCGACCTTTGGGCAGCAACGCGGACAGGCCACTCTGGATGAAAAACGGCTCTTTTTTGCCGTCTCTCTCTTTTTTGGCATCAACCTGCTTACCTACCTGCTAAGCGAAATGAACTACGACGGCTTTAAAACCCTCGGTAAATTTCTCAATCTGCTGCTCGCCATCCCCCTCTACTATTTACTGAAAAAACTCAAAGTAGGCCAAGGGCTGTTCTGGTACGGACTGGTGCTCGGTGCCACCGTCGCCGCTGGCATGGCCATTTACGAACTGATCAACGCCAGCGGCCCACTGGCACAGCGCCGCGCCCACGGCATCACTCACCCCATTCTGTTTGGCGATTTGGCTCTGAGCATGGGCATGATGGCGCTGGCCGGTTGGGGCTATTTTCGCGAGCGCAGTCACTGGTTGCTGCTGTTGCCTGTGGTGGCCGCCATCGGTGGGCTGAGCGCCAGCTTTTTAGCTGCCGCTCGTGGCGGCTGGCTCGCCATCCCTGTGTTGTTGCTGATCCTCGCGTGGCAAGCGCGAAAAAGCCTTAATCTACGTCACGTACTCACGGTGCTGGCCATCGTCATTCTGCTGCCCGTCGCCGCCTACTACAGCCCCAATTCAGCCGTTAAAACCAAAGTGGACAGCGCCATTTACAACCTCAGTCACTACGCCGATAGCCCAATGGATGCTGCCGTGCGTGGCACGTCCGTTGGCACTCGCTTGGAAATGTGGCAAGCCAGCTGGGCTATTTTCAAACAAAATCCGTGGCTCGGCATCGGTTGGGGGCACTATCAAAGTGAGGCACAAACATTGGTGGATGCCGGTCTGCGTCACCCCTCCGCCTCCCGCTGGAACAACCCACACAGTCAATATTTTTCCTCACTGGTCAACGCCGGTCTGCTGGGCTTCGGCGCACTGCTGCTGCTCTTCTTGATCCCCTTAGCGGTCTTTATCCGCACGCTCAAACACAGCCCCCCTAATCTGCGCCGCCTCGCTCTGGCTGGAACACTGCTAATGGTGCTCTACGCCAGTTTTGCCTTAAGTGAATCCATTTTACAACGGGCGCTGCCCACCACCTTTTTTGCCTTTTATCTCGCTTTTCTATTTGCCCTGCTTCGCCAACAACATCAAGCCACTCAACTCAAGAACGAGAGCAAAACCGAAACCTCACTGTCTGTGATCGTCATCTGTAAAAACGAAGCAGATCGTATCGGAGATTGCCTCCATTCCGTCAAAGATCTAGCCGATGAGATCCTCGTTTTAGACAGCGGTAGCAGCGACAACACCGTCGAAATTGCCAAACAGTTCAGCAATCAGGTCTTTAGCACTGACTGGCCAGGTTATGGCGCACAAAAACAGCGTGCATTAGATAAAGCCAGCTCTGATTGGGTGCTTTCTATTGATGCCGATGAACGAGTCACGCCAGAGCTGTACAACGAAATCAAAACCCTATTGGCAGCATCGCCTCAGTGCAGCGGCTACCGTATTCCAATGGCAACAGTGGTCTTTGGTAAACGCCTTGATTACGGCGTCACTGGACGCGCACCGCTGCGCCTGTTTCACCGCGACGGCGCACGTTTCAGAGAGGCGAAGGTACATGAGGGAATCGAGTTGCAAGGCGAAGTACGCACATTGACAGGGCGACTGCTGCACCACACCTTCCGCGACTTTTATCACGCCGTGGAAAAGAATAATCAATACGCTTGGTTGTGGGCGCAACAACGCCAAAAACAGAAAAAACGCACCGGTCTGCTGCTCGCCTTTCTGCACAGTCTGTGGGCCTTTTTCTCCATCAGCCTGTTTCGCCTCGGTATCTTAGACGGTCGGCGTGGTTTAATCATGGCCACTCTCTACAGTCATTACACCTTCAATAAATACACAGCGTTGTGGACATTAAGAATAAACAAACACGCACCCTCAGCAACAGACAAGCAGGAGTAAGGTATGTCAATGCCAATCGCGGTGATTTTATTAGCAGGCATGGGCAGTCGCTTAGGGCGACCTCACCCTAAATGCCTTACGCCGCTGGGCACCGGCGAAAGCATTCTCGCCCGCCAACTGCGTATTTTAAAACAGTTTAAGCTGCCCATTATCGCTGTCGTTGGCTTTAAAAAAGAGCTGATTATGGAAGCGGCTGCTGACCTGCTGTTTGCCTACAACCCCAATTATGACACCACCAATACCTCCAAAAGCCTGCTCTGTGGCTTGGAGAACACACAGGATCGGGATGTGTTGTGGCTCAACGGCGATGTGGTGTTTGATGAACAGATTATCGAATCCATTTTAAACGCACCTTGCTCCACCGTCGCGGTCAACAATGCCCGCGTCGCCGAGGAAGAGATCAAATACACCGTCGATGAAAACGGGTTTATTGATGAAATATCCAAGCAGGTCAAACAGCCTTTGGGTGAAGCGCTGGGGATTAATTTAATCAAAGCCGAACAGGTCGCCGCCTTTAAACAGAAACTACAAGACGTGGATGATCAAGATTATTTTGAACGGGCAATGGAGTTGCTCACCCACGACAACCCCACCTTTAAGCCGATGAACATTGGTGCTGCGCGCTGCATTGAGGTGGATTTTCAAGAAGATCTGCAAGCAGCGCAGGATATGTTGGCTCAAAAGGATTAAGCTAAAATTATTTTTCACCCATAATTGGGGTTATCACCCCAATCTACAAATCGAATCATTGAAGATGATTCAAGAGATAATCCACAATGCGTTCCGAAGCTTTGCCATCCAGAGGCCCTAACAGACGCTCGGAGTATTCCAAGCGTTTTTCTGAAAACTGGTCGGGCTGCCCAATCTGCTCGTCAATCACCCGCTTTAAGTCTGTGTATTTTTCCGCATGAGCCGCAATGTCTCGATACGGTAAAATACGTTGATCCATACGCCGTTTAAATCGGTAGGAAAAAATACCTCGGTAAGTCCAGCGTAACTTCAAAAAATCACACCAAACCACCGGTTTATTCAGCGCGGCAAATTCAAACAAAGTAGAAGAAGCTTCGCTGATCAACAGATCCGCCAGACCCAAATAAGGCAAAATGGAATTCTCATCCGCCGAAACCAAAAAAACATTCTCAGCTTCCGCCCAAGACTGCGCCAAAACCAACTGTTTTTGATACTTCTTTTTATGATATGAAAAATGATGCAATTTGATGATCAGATTATAATCCGCTAAATCATGAGGCAGATCATGAGCCATCATCTCAATCGAGCTGGGATAAAACGTCGGCGCATAGAGCAAGGTCTTTTTAGACTCATCCAACCCCATCTGTTCCAAGCTTGGCAATGACAATTTCTGATTGATTAACGGGTCTAGTTTTGAAAAACCAGTCAAGCAAAAATTGCCTTTTGGATGCAGGTTTGACAGTGCCTCAAAATGGTGACTTCCCTCCACAAAACGCACATCGACCTGATTTAACAACTCAGAATAACCAGAGGTTTTTACTCCCGCGCCATGATAAATCACTGCGGTAGAAATGCCCGCTTGTTTGATTTTATCTACATTTTTAAACCCTGTACCCAAAACCAACCACTGTGGTTTTGTGCTCAAATAGAGTTGAGTGGCCTTCTCGCTCTCCGCCACCCATTCGGTTTTAACTCCTTTAGGCAGTGTTCCTTGTATGACATTAGCATCACAATTGGAACGATAAAAAACAAACGTACACGCCATCCCACGCGCCAGCAACAGTTGACAAACAGGAAAATATTGCGGTAAATAATAGGGCTGCTCTACATCAAAAAATATCATGTTTTTTCTTTCTTCTGAAAACGCTTAAACAAACCGTAGCGCCAAGGGCGCATCGCCAAAACCACCGTAACCCCAAAACGCGCTTTAAAAGAGAGTTTAGCATCGTCGTTATTCAACTGATCAAACTCTTGCGCCAACTGTTCTAATTTATCCTGAAAGCGTTGATTGGATGCCGCCGACAACATGCCATTGAGCACCAGCAACTGCTCCTTCGGCTGATCAAAGCGGGAGTTAAAAAACTCTTCTTGCAATTTATCCATAAAAAAGCCTTGAATCGGACCGTTTTCACGCCACTTAAAATTGGCTGAAACCCGCAAACGTACTCGATTATTGGCCTGTAGATCAATCACCTTAAGACGATCCAGTTTGGCCAAATGGCGAATGCAGCGTAGCTCATCAATGGCAAAAAAATTCAATATCTGCTCAAATTCCCACCGATTCAGCACACACACCGTCACCAACAACAACTCCAAATCAGCCACAATCTCTCGCTCTTGCTCTGCACTTAAAGCGGAAATACGTGTTTCATCTTGCCCCATCTGCTGCACCAGATCAGAAATTTCCATGCCCAGCAATTGGCAAATTTGATCCAACCTTTTTAACGAGACGTTCTGTTGAGCAAACAGACGTTTCACGCTCGCCTCTGACAACTGCACCCCCAACGCAACATCAGCGTAGGTTTTACCCTGAGCTTTCAAGGCTTTTTTAAGCGTCTGAATAAGGCGAGAGGTTTGTGACATACAGCCAACACTCACAAAAAAGAATTAAGCTACAAGGTATCATATAACGATACCTTGTAGCTTAAAAACTGCAACAATGAATTTAAAAGTAGCGCTTTAAACCCAAAGCCACCACACTCTCCATATACCAACCAAATCCAACAGGAAACCGTTCACTATGTTCTCTCTGTTCCGATTGCCCAGCTTCACCCCCTACATCTTGATCGTCCTGCTGAACGCCTTTGTGGATCTTGGCCACAAGATCATGGTGCAGAACACCGTTTTTAAAATATACGACGACCAGACGCAAATCATTCTCACCGCCATCGTCAATGGCCTGATCCTGCTGCCCTTCATTTTACTCTTCACCCCCTCGGGCTTTCTTGCTGACCGTCACCCCAAACCCAAAGTGATGAAAATCAGCGCCGCCCTTGCGATCTTAATCACCCTCGGCATCACCCTCTGTTATTACCAAGGTTGGTTCCAAATCGCCTTTGCCATGACCTTTCTGCTGGCGGTGCAGAGCACCTTCTACTCACCGGCCAAATACGGTTACATCAAGGAGATGGTGGGCGACAAACAACTCAGCAGCGCCAACGCCATTGTTCAATCCGTCACCATCATCGCTATTTTGGGCGGCATCTTTCTCTTCTCCATTCTGTTTGAACAGCAACTCAGAAGCGTGAACTACCAAAATGAGAGCGATATTTTATTGGCCATCGCACCGCTGGGCTGGATTTTGGTGCTCTGCTCCGTCGCTGAATTTCTGCTGGCACTGCGACTGCCCAACGGCGAAGCCAAAAACCCCAATCAGCCTTTTCCCTGGGCAGAATATCGCCAAGGCCAAGCGCTGAAACATAATTTAAAAAGTCTCTTTAGCAACCCGATGATCTGGCTTGCCATCCTCGGCCTCTCCCTCTTTTGGGGCATCTCGCAGGTGCTGCTGGCCGCGTTCCCCGCCTTCGCCAAACAGAGCATGGGCGAGATGAATACGGTGGTGATTCAAGGCTTAATGGCCTGCTCCGGCATCGGCATCATTGTCGGCTCCATCTTGGCCGGTCGTGCCTCCAAACATCAGATTGAACTGGCACTGATCCCCCTCGGCGCACTCTCTTTAGTCGTCAGTTTGCTGCTGTTGCCACAACTGCACGACACCCCTCTGCTGGCACTTAACTTCATTCTCTTCGGCATCGGCGGTGGTCTGTTAATCGTACCGCTCAACGCCCTGATTCAACACCACGCCAAAGAAACAGAATTAGGCATTATCTTGGCAGGCAACAACTGGGTGCAGAACATCACCATGATCTGCTTTTTAGCCTTGACGGTGTTGTTTGCCCTCAACGGCTACGACAGCCATCACCTGTTTTATTTCCTCACCACCGTTGCCCTTCTTGGTACCTTCTACACCTTATACAAATTGCCTAAACCCTTGGTGCGCTTTTTGGTCGAAAAACTCTTTACGCTACGCTATCGCTTATCCATTCTAGGTCTGGACAACATGCCTCGCCAAGGCGCGGTTTTAATGCTCGGCAACCACATCAGTTGGTTGGATTGGGCCTTTATTCAGATCGCCTCACCCCGTCCGGTGCATTTTGTGATGGATAAAAAGATCTATAATAAATGGTACCTGACCCGTGTTCTAAATTTCTTCGGTGTCATCCCCATCTCCGCTGGCGGCAGTCAAAGCGCCCTAAGCAAGGTCAATCAACAGCTGAAAAACGGCGAAGTGGTCTGCCTGTTTCCCGAAGGCAGCATCAGCCGCAACGGGCATTTAAACGAATTTAAACGCGGCTTTGAAAAAAACCGTGAACGAAGTCAATGGCGTGATTCTGCCCTTCTATCTGCACGGCTTGTGGGGCAGCCGTTTCTCCCGCTCCGGAAAAGGGATGCAGAGCCAAAGCCGCCAAGGCCTGCGCCGCAACCTGCAGCTCTGTTTTGGTAAGCCACTCTCCATCAACAGCAAACGCTCAGCAGTCAAACAAGCGGTAATGGCCTGCTCCATTGATGCTTGGCAACCGTACATTACCCAACTGCCCAGCATCAGCCAGCGTTTTATTCAGAGCAGCAAACGCTTGGGCAGTAACCTTGCCATCGCCGATCTGGCGCTGAAAAGCGAGCTCTCCGGCTACAAACTGCTCACAGCGGTATTGGCCTTTTCCGGTCTGATTGCCAAACGCAGTCCCGAACAAAACATCGGCCTGTTGCTGCCCACCAGCAGCGCCGGATTGATCACCAATATGGCCGCCCTGCTGCGCGCTAAAACCGTGGTCAACCTTAACTACACCGCCAGTGAAAGCGCCCTTCTATCTGCACTGAAACAAGCGGACATTCACTCCATCTACACCTCAAAACGCTTTGTGGAAAAACTAAAACAGCGCGGCATGGATCCCAGCGCGCTGTTTGAACAAACTCAAGTCTTCTATCTGGAAGAGCTGAAAAATGAGATCAGTAGCCTGAAAAAACTCGGCTTGCTGATCTGTACCGTACTGCTGCCCGCCACTTGGATTCAAGCTCTGTTCGGGAAAAAACGCGCCACCGATCAGGTCAGTGCGATTCTTTTTTCCAGTGGCAGCGAAGGCGCACCTAAAGGGGTCATGTTGAGCCAACAGAACATCTTGGCCAATATGAAACAGATTGCCACCTTGCTTGATCCCGTTAAAGAAGAGCGCATGCTCTCTTGTCTGCCGCTGTTTCACGCCTTTGGCTTGAGTGTCACCGGTCTGATGCCGCTGGCAGAAGGCATTCCCGTTGTTTGTCACCCCGACCCCACCGATGTCGTCGGCATTGCCAAAGGCATTCAAACATACCAAACCACGGTGTTTTGCAGCACCTCCACCTTTTTGCGCCTCTTTAATCGCAACAAACGAGTGCAACCGGCCATGCTCGACTCTCTGCGCCTGATCATTACCGGCGCAGAAAAACTCAACGCAGAGGTACGCAGCGGGTTTTTACAAAAATTCAATAAAACCCTCTACGAAGGTTACGGCACCACCGAAACCGCACCGGCGGCCAGCGCCAACTTTGCCGACCGAGAACGCCGCACCGGTTTGGCCAGCCAAATCGCCCATAAAGAGGGCAGCGTCGGCCTGCCGTTACCAGGCGGCTGTTTTTGCATTGTCGATCCCAACACCTTGACCCCACTGCCCATCGGTGAAGCCGGTCTGGTGCTGTTTTCTGGGGTGCAGCTGATGCTGGGCTACCTCAACAACCGTGACAAAACCGCCGAAGCCCTCCTCGAAATGAACGGCCAGCGCTGGTACAAAACCGGTGACAAAGGCCGATTGGACGACGACGGTTTCCTCACCTTGCTGGATCGTTACTCTCGCTTTGCCAAAATCGGCGGCGAAATGGTCGGCCTCACCGCCCTCGAAGCGGCCATCAGCGCACACCTGCCGGAAGAGATTGAGCTGCTCAGCTGCGCCTTGCCTGACGGCAAAAAAGGTGAAAAAGTGGTGCTCTTAGTGGCCGGTAGCGACGATCTTGAGCCGGTCAAACATGCCATCGAGCGCAGTGACTTAACCCCCTTGATGAAACCCAGCAAGCTGCTGCTGGTCGCAGAAATACCCAAGCTGGGCAGCGGTAAAAGTGATTTTGGTCAAGCGAAAAAAATCGCCTTGGAGCACCTCTCATGAGGGTTTTTCAGATCACCCTCACCGCAGCTAAAACCACCCTACCCAGTGGTTTCAGTAAGCTCAATGCTCACTTTAAAAAAACAGTTCTTAATACTTTGACAAAGCATCAGCATGTCCTAATATTTAGATAGAGACCAACCAAAAGGAGTGTCATCATGACCTTCATGAGCCTACTTACCGCACTGCCCGCCGTTGTCGCCATAGCCTTAGTAGCCGCTCTGCTCTACTACGGCTACGAAACGTTACATGACAACTATCCCCACTGGCACAACCATCACCATCATCATTGATCTTCTGGGCGTTCACTCGAACGCCCAATACGTTTTATGACTTCAGTCACATTTCAACTCTATTTACGCTTAAAAACATTGACAGAATATTATTATATTCTAATATATAGGCAACTTAAGCAACCTATTAGAGCATGAAACATGATTATTGAAAGCATTTTAACCCTTGTCCCCGCTGTGGTTCTGGTCGCCCTTGGTGTTGTTCTCGCTTACAGTGCAGCGCACGCTCTGCGCTGTGTTGTGGCACGTTTACAGAACACCCCCTGCCCACAGTAACCCACACACACGGGCATCTTTCCTTGATGCCCAAACCAACGTAAAAACAGCACACCATCAGCACCCACTTTCTGCGTATAATTTGCTCCCATTTTTTAGGATCAAAATACTCATGGAAACCGAATCTGCCGTCTCATGGCAACGGCGTTTTATCGCTATTCGAGAAAACAAGCTGTTTGAAAGCTTTGTCATCGCCATCATTGTGCTCTCGGCACTGGTGATCGGTGCCAAAACCTACGAAACCTCGCCCACCATACTGGCGCTGTTTCACTACCTTGACTTGACCATCACCGTGATTTTTTTGGTTGAGCTGGTCATTCGCATGATTGCCGAAACCAACCTAAAACGATTTTTTAGCAAAGGCTGGAACGTCTTTGATTTTATCATTGTGGTCACCAGCTTGATCCCCGTTGACGACAGCGAGGCCGCCATGTTGGGGCGCTTATTACGCATCTTCCGTGTGCTGCGCCTGATCTCCATCATTCCTGAGCTGCGCGTCCTGCTCAACGCCTTTGTCACTGCCATCCCCCGCATGGGTTACGTCAGCTTGCTGATGTTTATTATTTTTTACATCTACGCCGCCATCGGCAGCATGTTTTTCCACACCATCAACCCCGACCTGTGGAGCAACATCACCATCGCCCTACTGACCATGTTTCGAGTCGCTACTTTTGAAGATTGGACCGACGTGATGTACGAAACCATGGAGGTCTACCCCCTCAGCTGGATCTATTACCTGAGTTTTATCTTTATCGTCGCCTTTGTGTTTCTGAATATGATGATCGGCATCGTCTTGGAAACACTGCACAAAGAGCATGAAAAAATGGATCAAGCCAGTGGTGAAGGCGAAGCGGGCGAGGTGCATAAAATTGATCGGCGCACAGAAGAGATGGAGCAGCGCCTGATTCGCATGGAAAAACTGCTGCAAGAGCGCCTACCCAAATCGCCTCAACAGCCGTAACTAAGCTTCTGGAGCCAGCAAAATTTTGCCTGCGTCCACTTTTACCGCATAAACCCGCAACGATTCCGTAGCGGGTTCTTCCATCGGCTCACCGGTACGCACACTGAAGCGACTGCCGTGCAACGTGCAGTGAATCAACTCACCTTTCAAACACCCCAGAGACAACGATGAATCTTCGTGAGTACAGGTATCATCCACCGCGTGCAAAACACCCTCTACATTAGCGATCAAAATTTTTCGCCCCTGACACTCAACCCGCATGGTTTTTCCAACAGACAAACGATCCACATCCGCCACAGCAACAAAACTACTCATGAATTTAATTCCAAATCAACCAAAACGGTTATTGTAACACCGCCAAAACAGCCTCAGAAAAAAACGAACAAAAAGTAGAAATAGCACTTGATTATATTAAAATCTTCTAATAAACTTCGCGCCATCGTTGCCGATAAGAGAATCAACGAAACAACATCCGTTTCAATTTTACTCACCATATTTTGGAGATAACCCGATGAAAGCTTTGAAAATTATCGCTGTTGCTGCCTTGTTAACCGCCTCTGCTGCTTCTCAAGCATGGTGGGGTCCTTTCAACAACAACAACAACGGTTATAACAACGGCTACAACAACAGCAACGGTTCTGCTAATGGCGCTGGTAACGGTTCTGCTGACTTTGGTTTCAGCATGAACGCCTCCGCCAAAGGCAACGGCAACTTCGACGGCAACAACAACTACAATGGTGCTAACAACGGCAACGGCTACAACAATGGTAACGGTTCTGCCAATGGCGCAGGCAATGGTTCTGCTGATTTCGGTTTCAGCATGAACGCCTCTGCTAAAGGCAACGGCAACTTCGATGGCAACAACGGCTACAACAACGGTTACGGCTACGCGCCTACCGCTGAGCAAGTTGCTGCACAGCAAAAAGCCGCTGCTGACTACGCAAAACACATGCAAGCCCAGCACAAAGCCATGATGGACGCACGCATCGCACATCAGAAAGCCTACCAAGAACGTGTTTCTGCAATGAACACAGCACCTGTCGCAGCCGCTCCTGCTAAAACCGCTGCAACCGCTCCTGTGGCAAAATAAGTTTTACCTTGCTGCACAAAAAACCCTGATTGAGCTAAGCTCTCGCAGGGTTTTTTTGTGCCTTAAATTAATTGCATTCTACGGCTCGAAACGTTCTCTTCCCGTCGGCTCAAAACGCGCCACCCCGTTCTGCATCAGGCGCAGATCAGAAATATCTTTCATCACCACTTTTCGCGCCCGATTAATGCCCCCAATCGGCTCATGGGCCGTCAATGAATGACCCGGATTAAACGAGATGTTTTCACAAAACACCTTCTGTTCATCAGAGGTAAAGTTTTGCTTTGGAATGCGAATTTGCGCCAGCTTAATCAACGGTGAGATACTCTGATCCCACGCCACCAAGGCGTTCTCCACCGGCATTTTGACCGGATCAATCTGTTCTTGAATAAAGAAGTTCAAACACGCCGTGCCTTTTGAAAGCTGCGCTTGCATGTTCTCTTCTAAATAATCAGCAGTTAAAGGCTTAGGAACATCACCTTCATTTTCGGCACAGGTTTGCAAGGCGTAACGCACCGTGGTTTTAAACGCACCATTCACTCGCTCACCTAAACCGTACGCCGTGACACTGTTCCAATTTACGTTCAAGGGATTTGCATAGGCTTTACTGCCCTGCATGATATTGAAAAACCCTTTTGGATGTGTCAATAAAAACCAAAAAGATCGGCCACTAAAAGTAGCATCAAAAAAATCGAAGAACTGTTCTGGATTAGCAGCAAAAAAGGCATCGTGACCTAAAAAAAGGAAATCTTGCGTGCTCTGTTCGTCTCCAGGAAAGGCAACACGCTCACCCGTAACACCGCTCAACTTCATCCCAAGCCCACGAAAATCATCTTCATGGTCATCAGTTAGCTCTTCGACTGAATTAGAAAATCGCATCCAAACAGGATAACTCGCGTTGGGTCTGAAAATACCCTGTTGATATTTTTTATTCAGATTAGCATTAACAACAAAATCAGCGTGCAAACACCCATTGGACTTAGGATGAGTGTCACGCAAAAACATCTCATGTTCATATTGCTCTTTTAGATGACCTGCTAACAACTGGCTGATATCCTTAATGGTCTGCTCTTCCCCCGCCTCCATTTTCTCTTGGCCTAATAATAAAACCGGTGTTTCTGTACATGCCGAAAGCGGCAAAAAAACCACCGCTACAATAGAAAAATATTTCAATAAACGTTTCATAAACACATACCCTCGTCTACCTATTTTTTTGTTTTAACTCCCTAACAGCTTAGTTCTAACACGACTTGATTTCACATGCCAGAGTAAAAAAGGCTCAAATAAACGCGGAACAGAGCCAAAAATCTTGCTCATCATTCCCGCGAACACTGAAATCATCTTGCTCGTCATTCCCGCGAACGCGGGAATCCATAGGGTTATGCCGCTCGATAAACCAACACCCCATCCTCAAGCGCCACCACAATCACATCCCCCTTGCCAAACTCACCCGCCAAAATCTTCTGCGCCAGCCCGTTTTCCAACTGCTGCTGAATGGCGCGTTTCAATGGCCGTGCGCCATAAACCGGATCAAAGCCCACCTCCGCCAAACGATCTAATGCCGCTGCGCTGACCTCTAGGCTCATCTCCCGCTCTTTGAGACGCTCGGACAACTCATCCAATTGAATCCGCGCAATGGCACGAATCTGCTCACGACCCAGTGGTTTAAAGACCACGCTCTCATCAAGACGGTTGATAAATTCAGGGCGAAAATGCTGTCCAACCACCGCCATTACCGCTGTTTTCATTTCTGACTCTCGCCCCTCTTCAGTCAGACTTTGAATCAACTCCGAGCCAAGATTAGAGGTCATGACGATCACCGTATTACGAAAGTCCACCGTGCGCCCTTGACCGTCGGTCAAACGGCCGTCATCCAGCACCTGCAACAGAATATTAAACACATCGGGATGGGCTTTTTCAACTTCATCCAAAAGCAGTACCGAATAGGGACGACGACGCACCGCCTCGGTCAAATAACCGCCCTCTTCATAACCGACGTATCCGGGAGGCGCACCGATGAGACGCGCCACGGAGTGTTTCTCCATAAACTCCGACATATCAATGCGCACCATCGCCTCGTCGCTGTCAAACAAAAAATCCGCCAAGGCTTTGCTCAGCTCCGTTTTGCCCACCCCCGTTGGCCCCAAAAAGAGAAACGAACCATTAGGACGTTTTGGATCTGACAGACCGGCACGAGAGCGACGAATGGCGTTGGAGATCGCCGTGACTGCCTCCGTCTGTCCCACCACGCGCTGCTCCAATTCCGATTCCATACGCAGCAATTTATCCCGTTCGCCTTCGAGCATTTTGCTCATCGGGATGCCGGTCCATTTGGCGACGATTTCCGCAATCTCCTCCTCGCCCACACGGTTGCGCAGCAACTGCATTTCACTTTGATCCTGATCCGTCTGCGAAGCCTGTTGCAGCCGTTTTTCCAGCTCAGGAATACGGCCGTATTGCAGCTCTGACATGCGGCTCAGATCACCGGCACGACCGGCCACTTCCAGCTCCAAACGCACCTGTTCCAACTCTTCTTTAATGTGCTGCGCACCGTGTAATAACAATTTTTCCCGCTTCCAGATCGTCTCCAGTTCAGCGTATTCGGCACTCAAACGATGAATGTCTTCATTAAGTTTTTGCAGGCGTTTTTTAGAGGCCTTATCCGACTCTTTTTTCATCGCTTCGCGTTCGATTTTAAGCTGGATTAATTTGCGATCCAGCCGATCCATCGCTTCCGGTTTAGAGTCAATCTCCATACGAATACGGCTGGCCGCTTCGTCCATTAAATCAATGGCTTTATCGGGCAATTGACGATCCGTGATGTAACGCTGTGACAAGGTAGCCGCCGCAACGAGGGCCGGATCGGTGATGTCCACGCCGTGATGCACTTCGTAACGCTCTTTTAAGCCACGCAAAATGGCGATGGTGTCTTCCACATTGGGTTCTTCCACCAGCACTTTTTGAAAACGCCGTTCCAGCGCCGCGTCTTTTTCGATGTATTGGCGGTATTCATCCAAGGTGGTCGCGCCAATGCAGTGCAGCTCGCCCCGCGCCAGAGCCGGTTTGAGCATGTTGCCCGCATCCATAGCCCCCTCGCCGCCACCGGCACCCACCATCGTATGCAGCTCGTCGATAAAGAGGATCACCTGCCCCTCTTGTTTGGCCAAATCCTTCAAGACCCCTTTGAGACGCTCCTCAAACTCACCACGAAACTTAGCGCCCGCAATCAAGGCTCCCATATCCAACGACAACAACCGTTTGCCCTTCAGACCTTCCGGCACTTCGCCATTAATAATGCGCTGCGCCAACCCTTCAGCGATGGCGGTTTTCCCCACTCCAGGTTCACCGATCAACACCGGATTGTTTTTCGTCCGCCGCTGCAACACCTGAATGGCGCGGCGTATCTCCTCATCGCGGCCAATCACCGGATCGAGTTTGCCCTGCTCTGCGCGTTCGGTTAGATCAAGGGTGAATTTTTGCAACGCTTGGCGCTGCTCTTCGGCATTGGCATCCTTAACCGGTTCGCCACCACGCAACGCCTCAACGCCCTTCTCCAGCGCTGTTTTATCCGCTCCGGCTTTTTTCAGCAGCGCCGCCAACGCACCGCCCTCCAGCACCGCCAACAGAAACAGCTCACTGGAGATAAAATCATCCCCGCGCCGCTGCGCCAATTTGTCCATCACGTTAAACAGACGGCTCAGATCATTGGAAATGTGCAAATCACCCGCCGCTCCAGAGACCTGTGGCAGCCGCTGTAAGGCTTGATTTAACTGCGTTTTCAGTAACACCAGATCCACCCCAGCACTGCGCAGCAGCGGCAACAGCGTGCCATTTTGCTGCTCCAGCAGCGCCTGCAACAGATGCAGGGGTTCGATAAATTGATGATCTTGTCCCACCGCCAACGACTGCGCGTCGCTCAGAGCCAGTTGGAAATTATTGGTGAATTTGTCCGCTCTCATAATGACATCCTCTTAAATTTTTTTAGTCTTGTCTTAAGAGGTGGGGGGATTGATCAATATTTCAAGACGTAGGTTGGGGTTACCACCCCAACCTACGGCACATCACAACATCGCAGCAGGTGCCAACAACATCAAAAACAACACAACACCTGCGCCTAAAACCATATCGGTATTCATCATCATCTCTCCGCGACTGCATTTGATTTTATAAGTATCTTGACACCCCTTAAGGGTGGTGACGGATGCAGTATGGCAGTCCACCTTCAAAAAAAACTTAAAAGCCCAATAATCACCCTAACCGCATACCTTCCCAAGCCTCAAAATTCCGGTAGAATCCCCCCCAATTTCCTTTTAAGACAGCAGCGAAGGTCCGCCCTATGAGCAACTCCTCCACCCTCTTCCAAAACGCCACCCGTGTCATCCCTGGCGGGGTTAACTCCCCTGTACGCGCCTTTAAAGGTGTGGGCGGCGACCCAGTCTATGTGCAACGTGCCGAAGGCGCTTATCTCTACGATGTCGATGGCAAACAGTACATTGATTACGTCGGCTCTTGGGGGCCAATGGTCGCTGGACACGCTCATCCTCAGGTAATCGACGCGGTGCAAAAAGCAGCGGTCAATGGCCTCAGCTTTGGCGCACCCACCGCCATCGAAACCGAGATGGCGGAGAAGGTCTGCGAGTTGATACCCTCGATGGAATTGGTGCGCATGGTCAGCTCCGGCACCGAAGCCACCATGAGCGCCATCCGCTTGGCACGCGGTTACACCGGACGCGATAAGATCGTCAAATTTGAAGGCTGCTACCACGGCCATGCCGATTCGCTGCTGGTTAAAGCCGGTTCTGGCGCACTCACCTTAGGCGTACCCAGCTCTCCCGGTGTGCCTGCGGCGCTGGCCAATTTGACTCTAACACTGGAGTACAACAACCTCGAACAGGTCAAAGATTTACTGGCCGCCGAAGGCGACGAGATCGCCTGTATTATCGTCGAACCCGTTGCAGGCAACATGAACTGCATCCCACCTGTACCCGGTTTTTTACAGGGGCTGCGTGAGGCCTGTGATCAGCACGGCGTGGTGCTGATTTTTGATGAAGTCATGACCGGTTTTCGCACCGCACTGGGCGGCGCACAGAGCGTCTACGGCATCAAACCCGATCTGACCACCCTCGGCAAAGTCATCGGTGGCGGAATGCCCGTCGGTGCTTTTGGTGGCAAACGCGAGATCATGGAGCAGATCGCGCCTCTCGGCCCTGTTTATCAAGCAGGCACCTTGTCGGGCAATCCGCTGGCGATGGCCGCCGGTCTGGCCACCTTGGAGATCATCTCTGCACCCACCTTCTTCACCGACCTGAGCGCCAAAACCAGCCAACTGCTCGACGGCATTCTGGCTGCGGCCAAAAGCGCCAACATCCCCATGACCTGCAACCAAGTGGGCGGCATGTTCGGCCTCTTTTTCAGCGACGAAACGCAGGTTAGCCGCTTTTCTCACGTCTGTGCCTGCGATGCAGAACGCTTTAAACGCTTCTTCCACGGCATGTTAGCCGAAGGCATCTATCTGGCTCCCTCCTCTTTTGAAGCCGGTTTTGTCTCCGCCGCTCATTCAGAAGCGGACATTGAAGCCACCGTCACCGCTGCTGCTAAAGTATTCGCCACCCTATGAAAGAAGAGACCAAAGCGGCGCTGATCGAGCAGCACAAATGGCAGCGATTTATGTACATGATCGCCTTTGCTTTTGTGCTGCAAACCGGCGGGCTGATTTTAATGGGAATCGTGATTTTTCAATTCATTAAATACCTGCTCAATGGCGAGCCACACACCCGCCTGAGCCAATTTAGTGAATCACTGGCAATTTACGTCTACCAAGTGGTGCGTTTTTTGACCTTTGCCAGTGATGACAAACCGTTTCCCTTTGCCTCATGGCCAAGCCAAACATCTGCACCGCAGAGCCTAAATATAAATAAGGAAAACTCATGAGTAAATTAAAAGCATTGATTTTTGATGTGGATGGCACCTTAGCCGACACCGAACGAGACGGCCACCGTGTCGCTTTTAATCTGGCCTTTAAAGAATTAGGCTTAGATTGGTACTGGTCAGAAGAACTCTACGGCCAACTGCTGGCGGTCACGGGCGGCAAGGAGCGGATGCACCACTATCTGCAAAATTTTAACACCGACTTTCAACACAACGACGTTGATAACCTCATCATCGAAGCCCATAAGGTCAAGACCCGCCACTACACCGAACTGCTGGCCAAGGGCGGCCTGCCCATGCGCCCTGGAGTAAAACGGCTCATCAACGAGGCACGCGCCGCCGGTCTGCGCTTGGCCATCTCCACCACCACCACGCCCGCCAACGTCACCGCGCTGCTGACCCACAGCTTAGCAGCGGACTCGATGGATTGGTTTGAGGTCATCGCTGCTGGCGACATCGTTCCGGCGAAAAAACCCGCCGCCGACATCTACCTCTACGCACTGGAAAAAATGGGGCTGGAAGCAAAAGAGTGTTTGGCCTTTGAGGATTCGGAAAACGGGATTAAATCCTCGCTGGGAGCCGATCTGAAAACCATCATCACCACCAACGATTACACCCTTGATCACGATTTCAGCGGTGCGGCTTTGATTCTCGATGGTTTTGGTGAGGCCGACAGCCCCTTCAGCGTTACCAGTGGTGACGTCGGTGATAAAACCTATGTGGATCTTGAGCTGCTGAAAACACTGCACGGCCAATCTTAACTCTGGCCTTTTTTGCCTATCTGGTTTTGGGCAGCGTTGCCGGTCTGCTGGCAGGGCTGCTCGGGGTCGGCGGCGGCCTGATCATTGTGCCGATGCTGCTGTGGTTGTTTCAGTGGCAAGGTTTGGAAAGCCCCTATCTGATGCAGTTGGCCGTCGGCACCTCTTTGGCCAGCATTGTGTTTACCTCTCTCGCCTCCGTTTACGCCCATCATCAACACCGAGCCGTTCTCTGGCCGCAGGTGTTCTCGTTGACTCCGGGGATTTTAGCGGGCGCGCTGCTCGGTGCGCTGCTGGCCGATCAACTGGCCTCGGCGCGGCTCACCACGCTGTTTGCGCTGTTTGAACTGCTGGTGGCGGTGCAGATGTTTTGGGGCATGAGCACAACGCAACAACAGCGCCATCTCTCCCGCACGGCGGTGCATCTGGCAGGGCTGCTGATCGGGGCTTTTTCGGCGTTGATTGGCATCGGCGGTGGTACCTTGACCGTGCCGTTTTTAAGCGCCATCAATACCCCGATTCGCCATGCGGTGGCCACCTCGGCGGCCTGTGGATTGCCCATTGCGCTCGCGGGCAGTATTGGTTTTGTTGTCATCGGCTGGGGTAAAAACCTGCCTGAGTCGAGTTGGGGGTATCTCTACCCACCGGCTCTGCTGGGCATTGTTCTATGCAGTGTGCTGTTTGCCCCTCTGGGCGCGAGGCTGGCTCACCGACTGCCGACACGGGTGTTGAAACGGTTTTTTGCTGGGTTTTTGTTGGTTTTGGGTTTGGGGTTGTTATGGTTTTGAGTGTTTAAAAAACACCCCTTGAGTCCTGAAAATTTGACATTTGCCACGATGTAGCTCTTAAGCTACAATAACCTTCATGCAATACAAAGTTCAGCGCACAGAAATTTTTGACAAATGGCTTAAAAAATTAAGAGACCGTCAAGCTGTCTTAGCCATTATTAACCGAATCAACCGTGCTACTGCGGGTAATTTGGGTGATGTTGAACCCGTCGGTGAAGGCATTAGTGAAATGCATATTTTTATCGGAAAAGGCTACCGGCTGTATTTTTGCACACAAAATAATGAACTCATCATTCTGCTTTGTGGCGGTGATAAATCAACACAACCCAAAGACATTCAAAAAGCAAAAATACTGGCCAAAGACCTTTAGGAGCTAAGCATGACAACGAAAGTATCTGAGTTTAATCCAATGGATTATCTTGAGACAGATGAAGAAATTGCACAATATCTTAATGATGCCTATCAAGATGACAATCCAGAGGTTTTTGTGATTGCTCTTGGGCACGTTGCCAAAGCAAGAGGTGTTGCTGATATTGCTAAAAAATCTGGCCTCAATAGAGAAAGCTTATATAAAGTTTTTTCTGGTAAAGCCAAACCTCAGTGGGCAACCATTCAGGGTGTGATGAAAGCATTGAATATTAATATCCGCGCTGTTTCTTGATAAAATTCAAACGCATCCATTCACATTATAAATCTCAATCCCCACTCGCTCGATATGATCAAGCAAATTCGGTCTGATAGAAGTCTTCTATGACATTCCAAGCCAGTTCGTAGTTGTATTCAAACGCCTGAATTACACCCTGTCTTTCCAGCTCCGACAGCTCTCGCTCTGCCATCAATGCCACGGCACGATCAAGTTGTTTTATCGTGTTTTGAAAAATACCAAAGCAATGAATCCAACGAACGATTTCTTTCATAAAGACCTCTAAATTTTAGCGCCCTTTATTAAAACCCCACTACGTCTCACCTCATCAACTAACGAATTTATGTCTTCAACAGCTTTATCAATCACCTCCCCCATCACCTTACTATCAACAAGCATCTCTTCATCGTTTTCACCAAAATCTTTAAAATCAACACGATCATTACCTTCAACCCCTCTAACACCACCATCGCTAGTCAACCATAAACAACCTTTTTTGTCGGCATCGTAAGAAATTTCTTTTGGAAAAATGTCACTAAAATTTTTTCCTTTTGATCGACAAACAAATGTTTCATTTACACTCCCTTCAACCCTCTTTCCATCACTACTTTCAGACAAACACAGCCCATAGTATACTTTATCCCAAATCTCCACATGCAATCTCATATGCAATGAACCACTTGCACCATCAACTTCTCCCAAGTCACAAAATACTCCAAACACTTTGTTTCTATATTTATAGTAACCTTCAACACTATCATCAAAACTTTTCCTACACTTAGGTGAATGTGACTCTATAAAATAGTGATCAAATTTAACACTATTTTTTCCATTAAGCTTCTTTAGAAGAGAAGACCAAAACTTTTTTTGAACAGCAACCTTAGCTTCATTCAAAACTTTACCTATCTCAATAGCAGCTTTCAAAGCTTCACTACCTTTAGAAATCTTTTTCAGCACTTTCACATCCAGCCCTCCATTTATCCCAACGAGTTTTTCAACTAAGATTTTATACTGAATCAACGCCTCTCTAAGCACACTTTTTTCAGCTGAAATTTGGATACACTTTGAGATCCAATTTAAAATATTTTCGGAAAAGCAAATTTGCTCATAATCAACTTTTTTCTCGCCCTTAACATAGCTGTTTTCACTAGCCTCTTTTCCATCAAGCGTCAAATAAAACAACTTTGGCTTTTGACTTCTTCCCGCTCTACTCTCCAATGTCTGGTAATAATCATACAACTGACGATTTTGGTCTTTCGCATCAATCTTAAGCTCAATACCAATCACTGCGCTATCCGTCTCAAGAGTGAAGTCTATTCTCCTATCTTTCACTGAGTTTTCAGTGCGATCTTCTCTCTTCGGGTTTCGTGCCGTTTCATAGTCCTTACAATCAAGAACAATTCTTGCAAACTCAGTTAAAAACACATTACCTTGACCATGCCTTCCTCTAGGGTTAAGCAGCTCATAGATAAACCGAGAGTGTGTTCTAACCTCATCACGCCCCACCTTCAAAATAGAGAAAATATTGAAATTCTCACCTTGCTTGTTGGCATGTTCTTCATGACATTGAATTACCTGTGTTACCTGATCCAATAAAGACTGACAAGCGTGAATATCATCACTCATATTTTTCCCTTATAAAATACTACACATCATAACAAGGCAACAAAATTTTGTTGCCCTCCATAATTCATACAAAACAAGCAAAAAAACTCCCCGACAAAGCGAGGAGTTAATTACATTCGATTTACACCAGAAGCCCTAAACCTCCTTATAAATCTCCGCGCCCTGCTTTTTAAACTCAGCCGCTTTCTCTTTCATCCCCACCTCAACCGCCACCCCAATGTCTTTCAAGCCGTTCTTTTTTGCGTAATCACGCACGTCTTGTGAGATCTTCATGGAGCAGAAATTCGGCCCACACATGGAGCAGAAATGCGCCACCTTGTGCGCCTGTGCGGGCATGGTTTCATCATGAAACTCTTGCGCCCGCTCGGGATCGAGACTCAGAGCGAATTGATCCACCCAACGGAATTCAAAACGCGCTTTAGAAAGTGCGTTGTCACGCAACTGCACCCCAGGGAATCCCTTGGCCAAATCCGCCGCGTGAGCTGCGATGCGGTAAGTAATAATGCCTTCACGCACATCGGCCTTATTCGGCAGCCCCAAATGCTCTTTCGGGGTCACATAACAGAGCATCGCGGTACCGTACCAACCGATCTGTGCCGCACCAATCCCAGAGCTGAAGTGATCGTAACCAGGCGAGATGTCCGTCACCAACGGGCCGAGTGTGTAGAAAGGCGCTTCGAAACAATCTTTCAGCTCCTTATCCATGTTCTCTTTGATCATCTGCATCGGCACATGGCCAGGGCCTTCGATCATCACCTGAACATCATGTTCCCACGCGATTTTGGTCAACTCACCCAAGGTCTCCAGCTCAGCAAACTGCGCCGCATCGTTGGCATCCGCCAGACAACCGGGACGCAAACCATCACCCAGAGAGAAGGAAACGTCATAGGCTTTCATGATCGCGCAGATGTCTTCGAAATGGGTGTAGAGGAAATTCTCTTCGTGATGCGCCAAACACCACTTCGCCATGATCGAACCGCCACGAGAGACAATGCCCGTCACCCGTTCGGCGGTCATCGGCACATAAGCCAGACGCACACCCGCATGGATGGTGAAATAATCCACCCCCTGCTCGGCCTGCTCGATCAAGGTGTCACGGAAAATTTCCCAAGTCAGATCTTCCGATTTGCCCTTCACCTTCTCCAAGGCCTGATAAATCGGCACCGTACCGATGGGAACCGGTGAGTTACGCAGAATCCACTCACGGGTTTCATCATTCGATTTACACCAGAAGCCCTAAACCTCCTTATAAATCTCCGCGCCCTGCTTTTTAAACTCAGCCGCTTTCTCTTTCATCCCCACCTCAACCGCCACCCCAATGTCTTTCAAGCCGTTCTTTTTGCGTAATCACGCACGTCTTGTGAGATCTTCATGGAGCAGAAATTCGGCCCACACATGGAGCAGAAATGCGCCACCTTGTGCGCCTGTGCGGGCATGGTTTCATCATGAAACTCTTGCGCCCGCTCGGGATCGAGACTCAGAGCGAATTGATCCACCCAACGGAATTCAAAACGCGCTTTAGAAAGTGCGTTGTCACGCAACTGCACCCCAGGGAATCCCTTGGCCAAATCCGCCGCGTGAGCTGCGATGCGGTAAGTAATAATGCCTTCACGCACATCGGCCTTATTCGGCAGCCCCAAATGCTCTTTCGGGGTCACATAACAGAGCATCGCGGTACCGTACCAACCGATCTGTGCCGCACCGATACCCGAGCTGAAATGATCGTAACCAGGCGAGATGTCCGTCACCAACGGGCCGAGTGTGTAGAAAGGCGCTTCGAAACAATCTTTCAGCTCCTTATCCATGTTCTCTTTGATCATCTGCATCGGCACATGGCCAGGGCCTTCGATCATCACCTGAACATCATGTTCCCACGCGATTTTGGTCAACTCACCCAAGGTCTCCAGCTCAGCAAACTGCGCCGCATCGTTGGCATCCGCCAGACAACCGGGACGCAAACCATCACCCAGAGAGAAGGAAACGTCATAGGCTTTCATGATCGCGCAGATGTCTTCGAAATGGGTGTAGAGGAAATTCTCTTCGTGATGCGCCAAACACCACTTCGCCATGATCGAACCGCCACGAGAGACAATGCCCGTCACCCGTTCGGCGGTCATCGGCACATAAGCCAGACGCACACCCGCATGGATGGTGAAATAATCCACCCCCTGCTCGGCCTGCTCGATCAAGGTGTCACGGAAAATTTCCCAAGTCAGATCTTCCGATTTGCCCTTCACCTTCTCCAAGGCCTGATAAATCGGCACCGTACCGATGGGAACCGGTGAGTTACGCAGAATCCACTCACGGGTTTCATGAATGTTTTTGCCCGTACAATACTTCGGACAGTTTTAAACCTGAATAGCCCCATACTCACTCAGCTCATGGTAAACCGCCTCGACTTTTTGACAAGATCTCTCCAAACCTAACTTGTCAAAAAGTATTTTCATCAAATATTGATTGAATTTCTTGCGTCGCCACGAGGCAATCGAAATCACCGAAGGCTCAGGGTTGTTTTTGTCCTTACGGTCTTCCAGCTTCAATAAATTCAGTGCGGTGAACGAGGCATTAATATGAGTTTGAATGGCCTCTGGGCAACGCGCTTGGCAATCCATTAAACCCGTATGTTGCTTGGCTTCACGAAACAAAAATTCAATCTGAAAACGAGCGGTATAATATTCGACAATCTTTTCTGGAGCCAACTCCGAATCCGTAGAAAACAGCAGAGCCGAACGGACTTTTGTCTTCTGCTCCCATCGCAGCAGCACCACACGGATTTTCCGTTTGAAACAACACGAGTGAACCACGGCGCTGTAAATCGATACCCCCTTATCCATTACGCCACACGCATCAAAACGGGACAGCTCCGTTTGGAAATTGACTTTACCATCGTACGTTTTAGGACGTCCTTTGCCACCGTATTCGCCCTCAAAATACCAGCTTAGGTTGGCATCTGAACGCAGCTTTCCAATCAGGTGTAAGTCATCTGAACAGACCGCATCGACAAACTTCACCTTGCTGTAGTAGGCGTCTGCGGTAAGGTAGCGAATGCCTTGCGCTTGAAGATCACCGGCAAGGTCACAAACCTGTTTCGCGTAGCAGTCCACTCGGCTCTCACCCTCTTTCTGTTCCGAGTCCAACGTTTGGCGAGCCTCCAGCGCGTAAGCGGTTCGACTTTGAAGATCAATTCGGCAAACCAACGACAACTCCAATCCCACCATGGCTTGCCCCAAAGCGCCGTTGTAAAACCAACCCAACCCTGCTGTTTTCTGACCACTTTTTTTCATAAAGCTGGCATCAATGGCGGCAATTTGATCGTGCTTTTGTGGCAGCTCTTTTTGAAGTAGGCGTCTGTTGAATTGTGCAAAATCAAATGAACGTCGAAACCAACGCGACAGACGTTTTTCATGCAACGAACTGTAACGACTCAAATTACGAAAAGTGGCTTTCCCTTGAAAAACCATCAATGCGGAAAACAGAGCTGAGAGAAAAAGACGTTGTGGTTTTTTAACACTGGACATGGAGAGTAAAACCGATTCTACTATGGATTCCACGGGCGGCCTTCTTTGATTGTCGTTTTTTGAGAACTCTATTTTCTCAGAATCCGCCTGTGGTTCCTATCTTTTTCTCTCTAAAACTGTCCGAAGTATTGAAGATATAAAACACCCGCTAAATTAATAGCAGAACACAGAGCTGCAATTTCAGCTTAAGCGATTATGCACTTATTGGTTGAATCCAAGCCTGAATTTCTCTGCCCACCTTTGCTGATGCTGCTCTTCAACAAAGGTGAGCCAGATTTTTTAGGTCGGGGCAAGGCAGCTCTGTCATGGGAAATAAGCTTATATCAGAATCAGGTGATTATTCAACCCATTCCTGAATGGGGAGGGCTGAGTCGCTACATTCAATCAAACAATCTCAACTGCCCAGAACCCGCACTCACTTTCTCAAGACTGTTTAATAACGCAATCAATCGCCGTCCCATTGCATGAGCCAAATTAACCGGCACCGCATTGCCGATTTGTTTGTACTGACTGCTCACCGAACCAGCAAACTGCCACTCATCTGGAAAAGTCTGAATCCGTGCATACTCTCGCACAGTTAAAGGCCGCGTCTCTTCGGGGTGGCAGCGTTCGGTCTGTTTTTGCGCGGGTGAGCAAGTCAAGGTAAGGCTGGGAGAATCGTAAGAGAGTCTTCTCGCCATGCCCGTTTTACCTCCCCCCATAAAATAACTCTTCTGCATATACTCGCGTTGTATTTCATCGGGTAAATCAACCCAACAACCACCAGGAGGCACCAAGGAGAGTACGGCTTTTTTTCGCTCAGGATAAAGTTGTCCTTCAGATTTCGGACAATCTTGATCGTATAATTCACCCTTTTTTAAAGCCTCTTTCAGCGTTAGCACATGCCTGTAAGGTTCCGGCCAACTGAATTCAGCGTCCTGCAGAAGATCATTGCGGATGCAGACTAAAAAGAGCCGCTCCCGCTTCTGTGGAACACGGTAAAAAATCGCTTTCAGAACTTTGGGTTCAATCAGTGTGTAACCCAACTCTTGAATGGTGGATTTAATCACCGCCAAGGTCTTACCACCGTCGTGAGTTAACAAACCTCGAACGTTTTCGCCTAAAAAAACCTTTGGCCTAATCTCGTTAATGGCTCTAGCAAACTGAAAAAATAGGGTTCCACGAGTGTCATTAAAGCCGCGCTTATCACCCGCATAAGAAAATGCCTGACAAGGAAAGCCACCCGAAATAAAATCAATATTCTGATACCGAGTGAAGTCAATATCAACCACATCACCTTCAATCACATTCCAATCGGGTCTGTTTTTTCTTAAGGTGGCACACGCATGTTTGTCTATTTCATTAAGGACAACGGCCTGAAAACCTGCTTTTTCCAACCCAATGGCCAAGCCGCCTGCACCCGCAAACAGCTCAATGGAACGATAAGCCCGCAGTGGTGCAACCTTCTCCTCTTGCTGCTATTTTGATTCAAGCATGGCTTTAATTTGAGGGAAATGTGATAATTTTTTTAAAGAGTATGTTCCATTTTTAAGTGGCTTTATTTTTCCTGCCACTTTCCAACTATCTACTGTTCTTTTAGAAACAGAGAGAATATCAGCCAACAGATTATCTGTAACAGCAGCCCTAGACATTGAAATCACCAAATCCAGCATCCAACTCATCAAGCTTTTTATTAGTTATAGCTAATAAACTAGAGCTAATCCGTCTCTTTTCTGTCACAGGAAAATCACCCACAAGTTTTTATTATAGATCCTAGAAGCGCTTTATTTCTTGCCTTTCTACCAGCTCGATAATTTGGGTGGTATGTACGAAACCCACATATATCAGGGAAATCATTAAAAATGATTTTAGTAAGTTGTCTTTTGGTATAACCACTATGAATTTTCGAGAAATCACAGCCACCCATCCTCTCTTTTATCAATCTATCTCTAGTCGGTCCTGAGCTAAAAATAATAATATTAGGCCTTAATATCTCAACTTCTTTTCTAAAAACATCGAAATAAGATTCTTCCATAGCTTCAATTTCATCAGTATGCCGCCCTCTATGAATCTGACCTATTTTTGACACATTATTCCAAATACAAGAAACTTTTTTACCCTTTCCTCCAAAATGAGACTTCAATTCAGAACTAAAAAAATTAAAATTAGACTTATTCCAGAATGGTCTTCTATACTTTTTCTTCATCCGCCCAACATAATGATAAGGGTATTTAAAATCATCATAAAAATATGCAAAATAATCATCCATCAAAAAGTCCACTGATTTAGAAGAGCTGCTATCAAAATCACCATTCCAGCCATCAGTCTCTTGACCAACAATCATCACTTTTACATCTGCTTTTTCATAATCACCCCTTACTTTAATTAAAAGTGGGTGAGCTGGCGTTACTCCGACAATCTTACTTGCTTCCACCTTTAAGTCAGGCCATTTATCTTCATAAAGTTTTGCCAATTTTTTATTCACATTCACCCCTAAAAAATTAAAAAAACGCACTCAAAAAAGTGCGCCTCTAAGAAAGACCTACA
>JAUZSP010000006.1:300000-448595 GCA_030949385.1 Gammaproteobacteria bacterium
TGCAGCGGGAAGCGGCGGAGCAGAATAAAGCAGAGCGTGCTCACTGGGCGCATTTAAGCATCCACGGTCTGCTGCATCTGTTGGGGTTTGATCACCAAGAGGCGCAGCAAGCGCAGGAGATGGAAGCACTAGAGATTTCTATTCTTTCTCAATTGCACTATCCTAACCCCTATGAAGCGTCATAAACCCGTTTTTCGAGGAGAGCAGAGGCCGTTTTGGCCAACACCATCATGAATGAAGATCCCTCTGAGAGTCGCAATCGCCGCTCTTTTTTAGACCGTTTTATTCAAGTGTTGGGTGGTGAGCCCAAAGACCGAGGCGAAATCATCGAGATGCTGCGCGACGCTCAGCGCCGTGAGCTGTTTGGCAGCGATGCGCTGGCCATGATCGAAGGTGTGTTTATGGTGGGCGACATGCGGGTGCGAGACATTATGGTGCCGCGTTCGATGATGGTGGTGGTGGAGCAAGACGCACCGCTGGAGGCGATTTTGCCGTTGGTGATTGGCTCCGGTCATTCGCGTTTTCCGGTCATCGGTGAGAGTCGTGATCAGGTGTTGGGTATTTTGCTGGCGAAAGATTTTCTGCGTTACTGCGCCGAAGGCGAGCAAGGTGAGTTTCAGATCAACGACATTTTGCGCCCAGCGGTCTTTATTCCCGAAAGTAAACGCCTTAATCGTCTCCTGAAAGAGTTTCGCAGCAGCCAAAACCACATGGCGGTGGTGGTGGATGAATACGGCGGTGTCTCTGGCTTGGTGACCATTGAAGATGTGTTGGAGCAGATCGTGGGTGAAATTGATGATGAACATGATCTGGAAGAGGAGATCAATATTCGTCCGCACAGCGAGGGGCGTTACACGGTGCAAGCCTTGACCACCATCGAGGAGTTTAATCGCTATTTTGAGTCTGATTTTAGCGATGAGGAGTTCGACACCATCGGTGGTTTGGTGATGAACCGTCTGGGTCACATGCCCCGTTGCGGTGAGTCGTTGCAGATGGCCAATTTGCATTTTAAAGTGCTGGGGGCGGATTCACGCCGTGTGCATCTGCTGCAAGTGGTGCGGCAACACGAAGGCCAGTCTGTTTGACTCTGTCTGGACGTTGGGCGGATCTGTTGGCGTTGCTGTTGGGGGCGCTGTTGACGCTGGCGTTTGCTCCGTTTGAGGTGCGTCTGTTGGCGGTGCTGATTCCGGCTTTGATGTTGTGGCTGTGGCTGCCTTTGAAGCCAAAACAAGCGGCGTGGCGTGGTTGGCTGTTTGGGGTTGGGTTGTTTGGCACGGGGGTGTCGTGGGTTTATCACAGCCTGCATCTGTTTGGTGACGCGGTGGCTCCACTGGCGGCGTTTTTAACCCTGCTGTTTGCGATGTTTTTGGCGCTCTTTTTTGCCTTGCTGGGCTATCTGTTTGCCCGTTTTCCGTTGCCCTCTGAGGCTAAAGTGGCTCGCCTGTTGTTGCTGGGGCCGGCCTTGTGGGTGTTGATGGAGCTGTTTCGCGGTTGGTTTTTGACTGGCTTCCCTTGGTTGCTGTTGGGCTACGCGCATCTGGACACACCGCTGGCCGGTTACGCGCCGCTGCTGGGGGTGTTGATGTTGAGCTGGTTGAGTCTGTTTTCGGGGGTGTTGCTGCTGCTTTTGCTCGGCTCACTCTGGCAGCGGCAAAACAGACGTGCGGCTTCGCTGCTGCTGATGTTGAGCTTGATTTGGGGCGGCGGGCTGCTGCTGGAGCAGTTTGAGTGGAGCGAGCCGGTGGGTGAGCCGATTCAGGTGGCGCTGTTGCAGGGCAATGTGCCGCAGGATAAAAAATACCGTCGTCAGCGGATGCGCAGCTCCATTGAGCGTTACATGGAGTTGAGCCGTCAACAGGGCGAGGCGGATCTGATTGTCTGGCCGGAGACGGCGGTGCCGACCTATTTTCGTAACGCCGAGGCGCTGTTGCAGCCTTTGGTGACGGAGTTGGCGGCAAAAAAACAGGATCTGTTGCTGGGTACGTTTCTTGCCGATGCCGCAGAAAAACGCTATTACAACGCTGTTTTGAATCTACTCCATCCTGAAGAACATTATTATAAGCAGCATTTGGTGCCTTTTGGCGAATACATGCCGTTGCGTTTTTTGCTCGATTTTCTCTCGCGTTTTATCGTCATTCCCATGTCCGATCTGGCTGCGGGTGAGGAACGACAGCCGCCTTTGGCGGTAGCGGGGCATTTTGCGGGGGTGGCGATCTGTTATGAGAGCGCTTATGGCGCGGTGGTGGCGGGGGCGCTGCCGCAGGCGGATTTTTTGGTGAACGTCAGTAACGATGCCTGGTTCGGGGACTCCTTGGCACCAGAGCAGCATTTGGAGATTGTGCGGATGCGGGCGTTGGAGCTGTCTCGGCCACTGGTGCGTGCCACCAATACAGGTATTTCGGCCTTTGTGGATCATAAAGGTAATTTGTTGCAGCGTGGGCCGATGTTTGTCGAGTGGGTGATGTCGGCTGAGGTGGTCCCCCGTCAGGGGCGCACCGGCTACATGATCTGGGGCAGCAAACCGCTGTTGGCGGCGCTGCTGCTGCTTTTGTCTGTGTTGTGGTGGCGTGGAAAAAAAGCACGATTGGCGAAGTCTGTTTAAGACTTCGCGCGATGAAATGCGGTTTTATGGCACTTTGGGCAAGGTGGAATGTGGCTGGTTTTATGAAACTGCATGGTTTGACCGCAGTTAAGGCACTCTAAGCTGCCTGGGCTGGTAATGTCGCCGGTAAAGTAGTCGTTGCTGTGGCGCGCCTGTTCCGCCAATTTGTCCAGCTCGATTCGGGTTTGATCCGCCAGTGTGCTGAACAGATCCAGCACTTTAGCTTCCACCAGTTGTGCGTCAATGCGCAGCCAATCTTTTAACTCTTTGCCGCTGTGCTGGAGGTAGTGCGCCGCATCTTGTGCATCGCGTTTGATGTAACCGGCGATTTTGCTCGCCTCTTCTTTGCTCAGTTCTCCCAATTCAATGGCGCTGTTCTGCGCTTGTTTCAGTGCCTGCTGCACGGCGGGGAGCTGTTCTTCGGCATCGTGAATGAGGTGGTTGGCGCGTTCTAACATGCGCTCGTAAGCGTCGATCAAGTGGTTGCTGGATTGATTTTTCATGGCGATGGCTCTCCTGTGTGGCACCCGTTGTGTAGAGATGAGGCGGCTTCTTAAAGTTTAGTCCATTTTATGCGCCATTTTCTCCGTGATTGAGAAGAAATAGTCTCTTTAGTGGTTTGTTCAACAGAGTCAGTCTCGGTATGATTAGCCTCTTTTTTCGATAAAATACGGCTTAACTTCCCATGAATGAGCAATACGATCCAGAGGCCTTAGAGTTGGCAGCCCAGCAGTTTTGGACTGAGCAGAAGACGTTTCAGAGCCAAGACAACGACCACAGCCGCGAGAAGTTTTACTGCCTCTCCATGTTCCCCTATCCCAGTGGTCGTCTGCACATGGGGCATGTGCGTAACTACACCATCGGCGATGTGATCAGCCGTTATCAGCGCATGTTGGGCAAAAACGTTCTACAGCCGATGGGTTGGGATGCCTTTGGGCTTCCGGCGGAAAACGCCGCGCTAAAAAATAAAGTCCCTCCGGCCAACTGGACCTACTCCAATATCGACTACATGCGCGAGCAGTTGCAGCGTCTGGGGTTTGCTTACGATTGGGATCGTGAACTGGCCACCTGCCACCCTGAGTATTATCGTTGGGAGCAGTGGCTTTTCACTCAATTGCTGAAAAAGGGCTTGGTCTATAAAAAAGTCGCGCAGGTTAACTGGGAGCCGGTGGATCAGACCGTGTTGGCCAACGAACAGGTGATTGATGGCAGGGGCTGGCGTTCTGGTGCGCTGGTGGAACGGCGTGAGATCCCGCAGTGGTTTTTACGCATCACCGATTACGCCGATGAACTGCTGACGGGCTTGGATGATCTGCCCGACTGGCCGCAGGCGGTGCGCACCATGCAGCAAAACTGGATCGGTCGTTCCGAAGGGCTGGAGTTGCAGTTTGGCGTGGAAGGGCAAGCCCCCTTGAGTGTCTTCACCACCCGCCCCGATACGCTGATGGGAGTGACTTATGTGGCGGTGGCCGCCGAACATCCGCTGGCATTGCAGGCGGCTGAGAGCAGCACGGAAATCGCCGCCTTTATTGACGAGTGTCGCGCTGGGGGTACTGCTGAGGCGGATCTGGAAACGATGGAGAAACGTGGCATTCGTCTGGGGCTTGAGGTTAAACATCCGCTTACTGGGGAGCCGGTGCCGCTGTTTGCCGCCAATTTTGTCTTGATGAGTTACGGCACTGGTGCGGTGATGGCCGTTCCGGCACACGATCAGCGGGATTGGGAGTTCGCGCACACATACGGCGTGCCGATCAAAAGCGTGATTCGCCCTAAGGATGCAGCAACGGTGGACGTTTCTGAAGCGGCCTTTACCGAGCGCGGTGTTTTGTTTAATTCCGCTGAGTTTGATGGTCTCGACTTTGGAGCGGCGTTTGATGCCATTGCCACAGCGGTGGAAGCGCGTGGCGTGGGTCAACGTCGAGTGAACTACCGCCTGCGTGACTGGGGCATTTCTCGGCAGCGTTATTGGGGTACGCCAATTCCGGTAATCAACTGCCCCAGTTGCGGTGCAGTGCCGGTGCCGGAAGCGGATCTGCCGGTGAAGCTGCCCGAAGATGTGGTGTTTGATGGCGTGGGTTCGCCGATCAAAAAGATGCCGGAGTTTTATCAGGTCAGCTGCCCTGAGTGTGGCGAAGCGGCGGAGCGTGAGACCGACACCTTTGATACCTTCTTTGAATCCTCTTGGTATTTTGCCCGTTACACCTGCCGTGACAACCGCGAGAGCATGTTGGATCAGCGCGCCGATTATTGGTTGCCGGTGGATCACTACATCGGTGGGGTGGAACACGCTATTTTGCATCTGCTCTACGCGCGTTTTTTCAATAAATTGATGCGAGATTTGGGGCTGCTTACGCACGACGAGCCGTTCAAAAAACTGCTGACCCAAGGCATGGTGCTCAAAGACGGCAGCAAAATGTCCAAGTCCAAGGGCAATACCGTTGATCCGCAAGGTCTGGTGGAACAATACGGAGCCGACACGGTGCGTCTTTTCACCCTGTTTACCGCGCCACCGGAGCAATCTCTGGAGTGGAACGACGCGGGGGTGGAGGGCGCGCACCGTTTCTTAAAACGCCTCTGGCGTTTGGCGCATCAACATCAAGCGGCGGCCACACAGGGCGAACGCCCCGCGCAGTGGAACGAAACTCAAGCGGCGTTGCGGTTTAAGTTGCATCAGACCATCGCCAAGGTGAGCGACGATGTGGGGCGGCGACAGACGTTTAATACCGCCATTGCAGCAGTGATGGAGCTGCTCAACGAGGCGGCTAAATTTGAGGGCGATGCGCCTGCGGATCACGCTCTGCGTCAAGAGCTGTTGGAGGCCGCCTTGCTCATGCTGGCCCCTATTGTGCCGCACATCTGCCATGAGTTGTGGCAGCAGTTGGGGCACTCTGGCAGCATCGCCACTGCGGCGTGGCCGAGCGTTGATGAGTCGGCTTTGCAGCAGGTCTCCATGTCGATGGTGGTGCAGGTGAACGGCAAATTGCGCAGCAAAATCTCACTGCCGCTGGATGCCGATAAGGCACTGTGTGAACAGGTGGCGCTGGCCGATGAAAATGTGCAGCGTTTTACCGCCGATAAAACCGTGCGTAAGGTGATCGTGGTGCCGGGGCGTTTGATTAATATTGTGGTTTCTTAAATGAACTCGGTGCGTTCAACGGCGGGTGTATTGCTGCTGTTTCTACTGGTGGGGTGCGGTTTTCATCTGCGTGGTTTTGATGCCCGCCGTGCGGCTCTGCCCAGCGAGATGGCGCGTACCTTTTTGCAGGTGTTGCCAGGCAGTTTGATTGCCGATGGGCTACGCCGACGCTTGGTGGACAGCGGTGTGTTGCTGGTGGAGGAGGCGGAGTTGGCCAGTGCGGTGCTGCGTTTGAGCGGCGAGCGGTTTTCGCGCCGAGTGCTCTCCATTGATGACAGTGGCAAAGTGGGTGAGTATGAATTGCGTTATCAGGCAACGTTCTCGGTTTATCAGCCACAGTTGCCTGAGACCGTCCCTGTACCGCGACAGACGTTTTCTATCGAGGCACAAACGTTGTCGGTGGAGCGGGTTTATCAATACGATGTGGCTGGGGTATTGGGAAAAAGTCAGGAGGAGATTTTGCTGCGCGAAGACATGCAGCGGGATTTGGCGCGGCTGATTTTTTATCGTTTGCAGGCGGCCAAGTAGGCTGCAATAACTAACGGGCATTGCACCGGTGGTTTGATGGCGCAATGCCCTGCGGTTATTGCGCCCTACATTTTGGTTAATCTCGATCTACAACGCTGCGGTAATCTCGGCGTTTATGGCCGGTGTACAACTGGCGTGGTCGGCCAATTTTCTGTTGTGGGTCGTCCATCATCTCCAGCCAGTGGGCGATCCAGCCGACGGTGCGTGCCATGGCAAAAATCACTGTGAACATGTTCAGCGGAATGCCCATGGCGCGCAGGATGATGCCGGAGTAAAAATCCACATTGGGGTAAAGGCGGCGCTGGATAAAGTACTCATCTTCTAGGGCGATTTTCTCTAATTTCATCGCCATTTCAAACAGCGGTTGATTCTCCGCCCCCAGCTCATCGACCAATTCGTGACACATGTTACGGATGATTTTGGCGCGTGGGTCGTGGTTTTTATAGACCCGATGGCCAAAGCCCATCAAGCGGAAGGGATCTTGTTTGTCCTTGGCCTTTTTGATGTAGTGCTCGATATTTTGACCCGAATTGACCATCTCTTCGAGCATTTTGATTACCGCTTCATTGGCTCCACCGTGTGCTGGCCCCCAGAGTGAAGCGATACCGGCGGCGATGCTGGCAAACGGGTTGGCACCTGAGCTGCTGGCGAGGCGTACTGTGGAGGTGCTGGCGTTTTGTTCGTGATCGGCGTGCAGGATTAGAATCAGATCTAAGGCTTTAACAAAGGTGGGGTTGGCGCGGTACGGCTCTGAGGGCAGTGAGAACATCATTTGTAAAAAATTTTCTGCATAGCTGAGGTGGTTCTGCGGATAGACAAAGGGCTGGCCGTTGGAATATTTGTAACAGTAGGAGGCCATGGTGGGCATTTTGGAGATCAAGCGGTGGGCGGAGATTTCGCGGTGGCGCGCTTGCGTGATGTCGGTGGAGTCGTGGTAGAAAGCGGAAAGTGCGCCGACGGTGCCGACCATAATGGCCATCGGGTGCGCGTCGTGATGAAAACCGGAGTAGAAGTTTTTTAGCCCTTCGTGAACCATGCTGTGGTGTTTGATGATGTGGTCAAACTCCGCCAACTGTTCGCTGTTGGGCAACTCACCGTAGAGCAAAAGGTAACAGACTTCGATGTAGCTGCTCTGGGCGGCCAGTTGCTCGATGGGATAACCGCGATAGAGCAAAATACCCTCTTCGCCGTCGATGTAGGTGATGGCACTGCGGCAACTGGCGGTGCTGGTGAAGCCGGGATCGTAGGTGAAATAGCCGCTTTGTTGGTAGAGGTTGCTGATGTCGATGACGGTGGGGCCGTGGGAGCCGGTTTTGAGGGGTAGGGTGGTGGTATTGCCTTCTGCATCACAGAGGTTGATCTCTTTTTTACTCATAATGAACGCCTTGCCTTGGGGACGGGATGTTGAGTATGAACTTACTTTATAACGGCAGTTCCTTATTGAAAAGTGAATTGTTTAGATCTTTAATTTTTTTCGGCCAAAAATTGGCATTTTAAGTGCTAAATAATGACGAAATAATGACGAAATAATGACGAAATAATGACGAAATCAATGATATTTGCTGAACAAACGCCTCTTGAGCTGAAACGCCCTGCACAGGTTTTATCTGTGTTGCTGATTGATGACAGCCCCATTGTGGCGGCGACATTGAAAAAAATGTTGCGAGACTCGGGGTTGTTGCTGCACTGCTGTTTTGAGGCTGATCAAGCGCTCGCTATGATTCGTGGGGTTCGGCCCGCTGTGATTGTTTTGGATCTTGTTATGCCGGTGATGAGTGGTCTTGAGTTGCTTGAATTGATTCGCATTGATGCTGTGGGGAGGGACATTCCGGTGGTGGTGCTCTCGGGTCAAATTGGCAGCGAAATTAAGGCGAATGCCTTTGCTACGGGAGCCAATGATTTTTTAAGCAAGACACCGGATCGCTTGGAGCTGTTGGCGCGTTTGCGTTATCACGGGCGTTCGTATCGTCTTTATCAACAGCGTGAATTAATGTGTGAGGCGTTAAAACAGACGGCAAAGCAGCTGGAAGAGCGCAATCGTGAGTTAAAACGACTCTCTAATATTGATGGTTTGACGGGGGTGGCTAATCGTCGTTATTTGGATGAGTCACTTGCTTCGGAGTGGGCGAGAGCCTGTCGCATGGGGTCGGTGTTGTCGGTGATCATGATTGATATTGATTATTTTAAAGCCTACAACGACGCTTACGGCCATGTGGAAGGGGATCTCTGTTTGCAGCGGGTGGCAAAGGCGTTGGAGCCGGTGGCCGCACGAGGCGGGGATCTGTTGGCTCGTTATGGGGGAGAGGAGTTTACTCTAATTTTGCCTTTGACCTCGTTGCAGGGGGCGATGAGTTTGGCAAATAAGTTACGGCAGAAAATTTATGAGCTACGCATTCCACATGTCGGCAGTGAGATCAGTGATCGTCTGAGCATCAGTTTGGGTGTCGCGGCTTTGACGCCAAAAAATCGTCAGTCCAGTGATCAATTATTGACGCAAGCGGATCAAGCACTTTACATCGCTAAGGGGTTGGGACGGAATCAAGCCGTGGCGTTTGAATAGTGTCTTGCTGAGAGAAGGGAATCTGTTTAGGCTGTTTAAAAAAACGTTTTTGAGGAGTCGTTTATGGAATGGCAACAGGTTCTTGATAATCCTTTGTTGCAAAATCTGCCTTTCAAAATTGAATTGAATAAGTGGGGGAATATTTTGATGAGTCCCGCGAGCAACAATCATGGCCGTTGGCAGTTTGAAGTGGGCCTGATGATCAAAGTAAAAAAGCAGTCGGGTGTTGTGATTACGGAGTGTTCCATTGCCACTGCAGAGGGGGTTAAGGTGGCCGATGTTGCTTGGTTATCTGATGTGTTTGTTGCTAAATACGGGTTTGAAACGCCTTATGAGGTCGCTCCAGAAATTTGCGTAGAAATTGTCAGTCCCTCAAACTCGAAAGAAGAGATGCAGGAAAAAATTCGTCTCTATTTGAATCAAGGTGCTAAGGAAGTGTGGCTCTGTAACCAAGTCGGCAAGCTGTCATATTACGCTCACAGCGGCGAGTTGCTGCATTCAGAAGAGGTCGGTGAGTTAATAGGCTAGGTCATCGTTCAAAAGTATTTCATTTTTGTGGTTGAGGTAGTCTTTTTACAACATATTTTAGGCTTAAAAGGTATAATTCCAAGCGATTTGTGGCTTCTTTGTCATGGAATGGTGTTAGAATGGCTCGCCGTCGGATCCGGCAACTCAGTTTCGCGTATGGATGGTTGTGACTACATAACAACTTGAGGTTCACTCACACAATGTTTCTTGAACGTATTCGTTTGCGCTCCACAT
Source organism: Gammaproteobacteria bacterium (assembly GCA_030949385.1). Lineage (NCBI taxonomy): Bacteria > Pseudomonadati > Pseudomonadota > Gammaproteobacteria > Gammaproteobacteria bacterium. The sequence continues at coordinate 309,589 of JAUZSP010000006.1, forward strand.
GGTTTGCGCTGTTGCTGCTGCTGTCAGCTCACCCAGCTCAGGCGATGAAAATTGTCTCGGTAGAAGTCAGTAAAACCGCCAGCGGTGTTACCTTAGGCGGAACCGTTATCCCCTATAAAGAAGTCGCTTTAACGGCTCAAAGCCCAGGTAGAATCGAATTTTTGCTTGGCGAAGAAGGTGATCGTGCCAGCCAAAACCAGTTGCTGGTGGCGATTGGTAACGCTGAATTACTCGCTCAACGTAATGCGGCCTTGGCACAGCTGACTCAGGCTGAAGTGGGTTTGCGTGATGCGCAGATGCACTACTCTAAAGAGCTGTGGTCGCCAAAATCCGATGACATCAATCAGATGCCCGGCATGGCGGTGCCTTCACTGTTTGATAAGTTCTTTACCCGTAACTGGGGCAGCATGAGCGGCCACGGTAATCCTAATTTGGATCGTCAGGTTGATCTCTTTTCCCAAGGCACGCAGGTCAGTCAAGCTCAAGCGGGCTTGGCAGCGGCGCGGGCTAATATCGCTGCTTTGGATGCGCGCTTGCGCGACACCCAATCCATTGCCCCTTTTGATGGGGTGATTTTGAAAAAACTGGTGGAGCTGGGTGACACGGTTCAGCCCGGTCAGGCACTGCTGGTGTTTGCGCAGACGGAATATTTGCGTATTAAAGCCGAAGTGCCTGCGCGTTTGGTAGCCGGTTTACGTCGTGGCATGTTTGTCCCAGCGCGATTGGATGTGGGTGATGTGCGTGTGGATGCACGTGTGGCGCAAATCTATCCGCAAGCGGATCAAAAACGGCACACGGTGACGGTCAAATTTGATCTGCCAAAAGGCATTGCCGGTGGTCCTGGCATGTACGCCGAGGTGACCATTCCTGATCTGAATGCGGCAGAAAAATCTCTGTTGATGGTCTCTAAGCAGGCACTGATTCACCGTGGCAGTTTGCCTTATGTCTTTGTGATGACCGCTGACGAAGGTGCTTCACTGCGCATTGTGCGAGTGGGCAACGAGGTGGATGCGGACCATGTGGAGGTTCTTGCCGGTTTGAAAGAGGGCGATAAGGTGGTGGTGAATCCACCTCCTGGCATCACTTCTGGTTGGACTCCAGCCGCAGATAAAAGCGCCTCCGAAGAGACGAACTCCGATAAACAAAAAAGCGGTAAAACCTACTTTTACTGAGCTTTCGGTGGCCACCTGCGTTGAGCGGGTTCGGCTTTCGGGCACAGTGATTTCGCTGTGCTAACAAACAACAAACGGTTGATTGGCGCATGACAGACCAACAGCATCCCGACGCTGACAAACACCTCGGTTTAGCCGGTAACATGGCTCGAGCTTTTATCCACTCTCCACTCTCTCCTTTGTTGCTGGTGGCCTGTTTGGCCATCGGTGTCTTGGGTTTGATCATGACTCCACGACAGGAAGATCCGCAGATTTCAGTGCCGATGGTGGACATTTTTGTGCAGTATCCAGGCGCTTCTTCGCAGCAGGTGGCCACTTTGGTGGCCGACCCTCTGGAGCGCTTGATGAGCGAAATTTCGGGGGTGAAACACGTCTACTCTGTTTCGCAACGTGAATCAGCGATGGTGACGGTGCAGTTCAAAGTGGGTGAGGAGATGGAAAACTCCTTGGTCAAATTGTATGACAAACTGGCTTCCAATACCGACCGTATTCCACCGGGGGTGTCTCAACCCTTGGTGAAACCGAAAGGGGTGGACGACACCCCTGTGGTGACCTTGACGCTGTGGTCAAGTGAATTAGACGATGCCGCCATTCGTTTGCTCTCTTTGGATTTGGTACAGCGCCTTAAAGAGGTCAAAGACACCAGCCAAAGTTTCATTGTTGGTGGCCGCTCCGAACAATTGCGTGTGGAAGCCTTACCTGAGCGCATGGCGGGCTTTGGTATCAGTTTGGATCAACTGGCCAACACCATTCGCACTGCCAACAGCAAACGCGGTGTGGGCAGCGTGGAGGCGTGGGATAAAAGCTTCCGTGTTTACACAGGCTCTTTTCTGCGCAATGCACGCGATGTGGAACGCCTTGTAGTGGCAATCCGTGAGGGTGCGCCAGTTTACGTACGTGATGTGGCTAAGGTCATTCACGGCCCTGAAGAGACCAATCAGTTGGTCAATTATTATTCCGGTGCGGCTTACAGCGACGCTAACCCTGTGGCCAACGGCGCACCTGCGGTGACCTTGGCGATTGCGAAGAAAAAAGGCAGCAACGGTGTCAGTGTGGCCAACGATATTTTGGCTAAAGTGGAGGCGTTGAAAGGCCGCTTAATCCCCGATAACGTACACGTCAGCGTGACTCGAAACTACGGCGAAAGCGCGAATCAAAAAGTCAATGAGTTGATCTTTAAGCTCTTTATCGCCACGGGCATTGTGACCTTGTTGGTGTGGTGGTTTTTGGGTTCGCGAGCCTCTTTTGTGGTGACCTTGGTGATTCCTGTGGTGATTTTGGTCACGGTCTTTTTTGCTTGGATTTTGGAGTTCACCATTGATCGGGTCAGCCTGTTTGCGCTGATTTTCTCCATTGGGATTTTGGTGGACGATGCCATTGTGGTGGTGGAGAACATCTATCGGCGTTGGTTGATCAAAGGCGAGATGGACACAGAGACCTCTGTGGACGCGGTGCGTGAGGTGGGCAACCCGACCATTTTGGCCACTTTCACCGTGATTGCGGCGCTGCTGCCGATGGGGTTTGTCAGCGGAATGATGGGGCCGTACATGATGCCGATCCCCGCTTTGGGGTCGGTGGCGATGATTTTTTCGCTGTTTGCTGCCTTTATTTTTACTCCGTGGTTGGTGATGCGCACCAAACCCTCTATGCAGGCGTTGCGAAAAGCAGAAGAGAGTGAGCACAAACTCAGTGAACGCTTGGATGGTCTCTATCGTGGTTTGATTTTGCCGCTGGCCACGGATCGTAAAAAAGGCTTTTTGTTTTTGTTCGGCATTGTGGCTCTGTTTTTCCTCAGTTGTGTCTTCTTTTACACCCACGGGGTGGTGGCAAAAATGCTGCCGCTGGACAACAAACCTGAGTTTAATGTCACGGTTAATTTCCCTGAGGGCACGGCACTGCCAGTGACGGCCAATTTGGTCACTCAATTGGCGGAAAAGCTGCGCAAAATTGAAGAGGTAACGGCGGTGCAGACGTACGTAGGAACCGCCTCACCCTTTAACTTTAACGGTCTGGTGCGTCACTATTATTTGCGTCAGGATTCTTGGCAGGCGGACATTCAGGTGCAGCTGTTGGACAAGGGCGACCGTGATAAAACCAGCCATGAGATTGCCTTGTTGGCGCGTGAATTGGTGACCCCTCTGGCGAAAGCCTCTGGTGCAAAGGTGGCGGTGGTTGAAATGCCCCCAGGGCCGCCGGTATTGCAGTCGGTGGTGGCGGAGGTTTATGGTCCGAGTGCGGAGATTCGCCGTAAGGTAGCCGAGGATTTAACTCAACTGTTTGAGCAGAGTTCGGTGATCACCGATGTAGATAACTTGATGCAAGCGCCGTATGAGATATGGCACTTTGATGTCAATACGGAAAAAGCGGTGCGCCAAGGCATTACCGTCAATGACATCAACCGTAACTTAGAGATGGCGATGGGCGGTTATCGCTTAGGTGACATCAAGCAGGGCAATGTGATGGAGCCAACGCGCATCGTTTTGCAGGTGCCCTTGGCGAATCGTTCGGAGTTTTCTCGTCTGGGCAATCTTTTAATTGCCAATGCTCAAGGTGAAACCGTACCGCTCTCGGCTCTGGGTCGTTTTAAGCGTGAGATGCAAGATCCGCTGATTTTCCATAAAGATCTGCGTGACGTTGAGTTTGTTACTGGCGATGTCACCACCCGTTTGGCCGCGCCCATTTACGGCATGTTTGAAGTGGATGAACTGCTGAAAGGCTATCTGGCTCCCGATGGGGTTCCGCTGGAGGGCTATTATTTTGGCCCGCCTAAAGACGGCGATCACTCCTCTTTTGAGTGGACCGGTGAGTGGACGGTAACGTATGAGACCTTCCGTGATATGGGCATTGCCTTTGGGGTGGCCATTTTGTTGATCTACATGCTGGTGGTGTGGGAGTTTGGTAACTTCACTCTGCCTGCGATTGTGATCTCGCCCATTCCTTTGACTTTGATCGGCATTATTCCGGGTCATTGGCTCTTTGATGCGGAGTTTACCGCCACCTCCATGATCGGTTTTATCGCCTTGGCGGGCATCATTGTGCGTAATTCGATTTTGCTGGTGGACTTTACCCGTGAGCAGGTGCGCGAGGGCATTGAGGTAACCGAAGCGATTATTAACTCTTGTAAAGCCAGAACGCGCCCCATTGTGATTACCGCAGCGGCGTTGATGGGCGGTTCGGTGGTGATTCTTTCTGATCCGATTTTCCAAGGCATGGCGATTTCGCTCTTTTTTGGTATTTTGGTTGCGACTTTGTTGACCTTGGTGGTGATTCCTCTGGGTTGCATGAGCGCAAGCCGTTCCTTTGGTGGTCACTGTCCTTCTCATGACCCTTACAGTGATGTCGTAGAGGAAGAGCATGTGGTCGTTGTCTCTGAAAAAACACCTCTGTTGTTGAGCCTTTGGTCAGGGTTGATTTCTGCGGTGATGTTTTTGGTGACGGTGATCACGTCCGATTTATCGTTTGATTTTAATGTTGCTGCCGAGTCGTTCGCCTGCGGAGCCGGAGGTTAAACCAGCCCCTGTGTCTGAACAAGCGGTGACAGACGTGGCAGTGCCTGAGGTGGTCGTAGAGCCTGAAGCGGTTGTGGCAAAGAAAAAAGTGGCTAAAAAACGTGCCAAACGGGTGGCTAAAAAGGGGGCAATAAAAACCTCAGACGCTGAGACAACAGAAAAAACCGTTGTCAAAAAACAGTCTAAAAAAGTGGCCAGCAAAAAGCCAGTGGCGAAGAAAAAAGCCTCGGCTCGGCGTGGGATTAAATTGAAACCGTTAGATGACGAATAACATCGTTGCAGGCAACTCGGTTTTGGGTATTTTGAAAGGTTATTTATGATTGCACGATACAGCGGTTTTATTTTTTTGTTGGCGTTATTGATGAGCAGTGGTGGCGCTGTGGCATCGGAATACCCTCCCTTGAGTGGTCAATGGGCTGCGATGAGCGACCGTGCTGTTGATTACAATAATCCTTGGCGTACACGAGCAGCGGTGCCTGCTTCAGAAGCGCAGTTTGTCCAGCCCAGTGGCAATCCTTGGTTAAAAGGCGGGCGAACTCAGCAGACGGTTGATGTCTATCCCCAGCAAGGACAAGCACCACAGATGATGCCTGTTTTACCGCAACGGCATGGAATGAAGGCTTGGAGTTCTCCTCAGAGTTTTCCTTTTGGTTGGATGCCTTGAGGTGGTGATTGGTGCGGGGCGAGTTACGCTTTGGCTGTTGTTGCTCTGTTTTTCCTTGCCCAGTTTGGCGGTTTCATTTTCCGCAGATGCTTTACAGAGTGCGCCTCAGGGTGAGCAGGTTTACGGCAAACTTTATATGGCGGATGGCAAAATTCGTTTTGAGTTGGTGGAAAACAAACAGCGTTTGATTCAGATTAGCAACCCAGCCTTGGGTAAAAGTTGGATTGTTGATCCCGCCTTGAAAACCTATTGGTTGCAAGGTGAGTCGATCAGCGCACCGACAGCACAGATCAATAAAATAAATATGAAAGCCTTTTGTGCGAAAAAAAGTCGTCGTTGTACGTTGCTTGGCACTGAAAAAATATCCGGTCGTAAGGCGCAGAAGTGGCAAGTGCTGAGCGGTGACAAAGAGAATGAAGAGCGCAGCTTGATTTGGGTGGATAAAAAAGCCAGTTTACCGCTTAAGCAGCGGTTGGCGGATGGCTCCAGTAGCACCTTGATCATGGAAGGTCAGCGGGTCATTAACGGTCGTAAAAGTGAAAAGTGGCAGTACCGTTCGATTGACGCTGACGGTCATCAACACGTTGTCAGTCAGTGGTACGACCCTTTGATTAAGATGGCCATCCGCGAAGAGTATCCGGGTGGTTTTGTTCGAGAATTGCGTAATATTGTGCTTGCGGATCAAGATGCTTCCCTCTTTTTGCCTCCTGAAGGTTATCGTGAAGTGTCCATTTCTGGAGGCACTTCCTTTAAAAAAAGCAGGTAGAGATGATGATTACATTGATTGGTAATCTAAAAGGCGGTACAGGAAAAAGTACGGTGGCGTTTAATCTGGCCGTTTGGTTGCAAACGTCTGGCAAAGAGGTGCGTCTGTTTGATTTTGATCCACAAAAAACCTTAACCGATGTGGTGGATGTGCGTCTGGATGAGGCTTATGAACCTCGGTTACAGGTGAGTGACTCGGTAGCAGAGTTGCAAGCGGTGGCTAAGCAAGGTGGAGATATTGAGGTGTTGGTGGATGTGGGGGTCTCTGATATGGAGGCCTTGACCACCGCTATTGCATTGGCCGACCGTATTGTGGTGCCGGTGCAGCCGAGTCAGGCCGATGTCTGGTCAACTCAACGTTTCCTCTCGATTGTGCGCAAACACGTCACGGATAAAAAACCGCCTCTGCTGGGGTTTATCAATCGAGCGGACACACATCATCAAGTGCGTGAAACAGAGGAGTCTGAAGAGGCGTTGCAATCGTTGCCTGGTTTGACCCATTTGCCGTTGCGCCTCTATCAACGTACGGCCTTTCGGCGCTCTTTTAGTGAAGGTTTGGCGGTCTTTGAGTTGGGCCCTTCAAGCAAAGCGGCATGGGAAGTCATGAAGTTGGCTAAACACCTTTATCCCCAATAGTGGTTATGTGCGACCCTCTATAAGGGGGTAATAAGAGGCGTACTGTGGCGCGTTGATTCATTAGTGCGTACCCTCTCACGCTGGGATTCCGGTTTTTCTGATATTATTACGCCCCTGTTTGGGTGTTTTATGACTAAAAAAATTTAATTTATAGACGTTATTTAGGAGTGAGACGTATGTTTAAAAGTTTATTTGCCTTGATTGGTTTTGTGACGGTGCTGGCTTTGGGTGCTGGGGCGGTCAAATTTGCCCCTTATTATGAACAGATGAAAGGTTTTGATGAAGGTGCTTTAGCCACCTACACGGAGATGGTGACCAAATTGCTGGAGACCGGTAACAGCGCTGAGGCGACCGTATGGAAAGTCAAGGTCGAGTCTGAACTCAGTGCAGCGGACGTTGAGCAGTCGATGAAAATGGTTGCTAACGAACACAACATGTCCAATGTGGGTGAACTGCCACTGTACAAAGACGTGGAAATGAAAACCGGTAAACCGTACCGTTTTGCCAAAATTTACATGTTCTGCAACTCACTTACCGCTGCAAAAATGATGGATTACAGCGATTCATTTTCCGCTTATTTGCCTTGTCGTATCAGTTTGATTGAAGATAAAACCGGCCAATTGTGGCTCTACTCTTTGAATATGGACATGATGATCTACGGTGGTACCCCTCTGCCTGCAGATCTAAAAGAAGAGGCGATGCGAGTCAAGATGGTGATTCAAGACATTATGGGTCGCGGTGCTGCTGGCGACTTTTAATTTTGTTTGATGCGTAATCGGTTACAACAAAGAGCCCTAGGCGTTAGTTTTGCTAGCCCTAGGGCTGTTTCGTTTCAGTGACAAAAAATTTGTGATAAATTCTGGTCCAAGTTAGCTTAATAGGATGTGTTAATTATGAGCAGTACTGTTTTAGAGAGTCGTTTGCAAAGTTTGCAACAGCATTTGCAGCAAGAGAACCCCATTTTACTGGAGGCGATTGAGGGCTTTCGTGAGTTGGATCGTGTCGCTTACGGGATGGGTTTGCTCTCCAAGGATGAGTCTTATGCCACCCAAATTCCGTGGTGGCCATTGATATCCATTTTAGGCACCTTTTCAGCGGGTAAGTCGAGTTTTATTAATCACTATACGGGTACTCGTTTGCAGTCCACCGGCAATCAAGCGGTGGACGATAAATTTTCGGTGCTCTGCTACAGCCAAGGCGAAGATGGACGGGTTTTGCCCGGTTTGGCGTTGGACTCGGATATGCGTTTTCCCTTTTTTAAAATCAGCGATGAAATTGAGAAAGTCGCTGAAGGAGAAGGTCGGCGCATCGATGCGTATTTACAGCTTAAAACCAGTTCATCGGAGAATTTGCGCGGTAAAATTCTGATCGATTCACCGGGGTTTGATGCTGATGCTCAGCGCACATCAACCTTAAGAATCACCAAACACATCATTGATCTGTCTGATCTGGTGTTGGTCTTTTTTGATGCGCGTCACCCTGAACCTGGTGCGATGCACGATACTTTGAAACATTTGGTTGAGGACACCATCGGGCGTAACGATTCGAATAAATTTCTCTATATTTTGAATCAAGTTGATACCGCTGCGCGTGAAGATAATTTGGAAAACATTGTGGCTGCATGGCAGCGTGCTTTGTCGCAAAAAGGTTTGACCGCAGGGCGATTTTTCACCATTTACAATGAAGATGCGGCGGTACCTATTGAAGACGATGCGGTGCGTCAGCGTTATGAAAATAAGCGTAAACAGGATATGGCGGACATTCATGAGCGTATGCATCAAGTGGAAGTGGAGCGCGCTTATCGTATTGTCGGTCAACTGGAGCGGGTGGCTCATGACATTGAAGAGCGTCATGTACCCGCGATAACGGCCTTGTTGCAACGCTGGCGGCAACGGGTGATGTGGCTGGACGGTGGGCTTTATGGTCTATTATTGGTCTTTTTACTCTGGATAGGCGTGTCTCTGCCGTGGATAGAAAGTCTGTTTAACAGCCCTGAGATGAGTCTTATGTTTGTGGTATCGACGGTTTTAATTTTAGGTGGTCTGCACCATTTTTCACGGGAAGTGGTGACGCGTTTTATGGTTAAAACAATGAAAAAATCGGGAGATGAAAGCTACCTTGTTGCTCTGCGAAAAAACACCCGTTTTTGGCGTTCTGTTGTGCAGAAAACCCCAACCGGTTGGGGACGACGGGCGAAAAAACGCCTGACTGCGGTGATGAATAAGTCTTCGGCGTTTGTCCAACGTCTGAATGATCAGTTTACCAACCCTTCTGGTGTGGCCGCTGAAGCGAAAAAAACCGAAACGGTGGCACCAAAAAAATGAAAAATATAAAAGTATTATTTGTTTGCATGGGTAATATTTGTCGCTCACCGACCGCTGAGGGTGTGTTTACTCAGTTGGTGAGTGAGGCGGGTTTGAGTGATCGTTTCGAAATTGATTCGGCAGGCACACACAGCTACCACATTGGTAAAAAGCCGGATAAACGTGCTCAAGAGGCTGCGTTGCAGCGCGGTCTTGATTTGAGTGGGTTGCGGGGGCGTGAGGTCTACAAAGAGGATTTTGCCTATTTTGATTACATCTTAGCGATGGATAAAGACAATCTGCGTGATTTGAAGCTGATTTCGCCTAAAGCAGAATTTGAAGGCAAAATTCATCTGTTTTTGGATTTTTCTGAACAGGCCAGTGAGAGCGAAGTGCCTGATCCTTATTATGGTGGCGATCAAGGTTTTGAGCATGTGCTGGATCTGGTGCAACAGGCTTCGGTGGGTTTGTTAGCGCAGATTCGTCAGCAGCATCAGCTCTGATTTTTTTGTCGTCTCTGTAGGCCTCAATTGTTGCAGTGATTGAGGCTTTTTTTTGCCTGTATAAAATTGAATTGAAGAAGGTGATTGTTGTGGAATTATGGATAAAAATAGCACTCTGGATTGTGCCGGTAATTTTTGCGGTGACGTTACATGAAATTGCTCACGGTTGGGCGGCCAGTTATTTTGGTGATAACACCGCCAAAAATTTGGGGCGGCTGAAGCTTAACCCTGTGCGTCATATTGATCCGGTGGGTTCGGTGTTGGTGCCAGGTCTGTTGCTTTGGATGAGCGGCATGGTGTTTGGTTGGGCGAAACCGGTGCCGGTGAATGTGGCGGCGCTGCACAACCCAAAACGAGACATGGGTTTGGTGGCGTTGGCAGGGCCTGCGGCCAATCTAGTCATGGCGATTTTTTGGGCCTTTATAATGAAGCTGGGTTTGTGGGTCGGAGAGTCCAATGAACTGCTCTCTTCCATCATGCTGTTTATGGGGGTGGCGGGGGTGCTGATCAACACCGCGTTGATGATGTTTAATTTATTACCTTTGCCGCCTCTGGATGGTGGCCGTGTGTTGGCGGCGCTGCTGCCGATGCAACAAGCGGTGTGGCTGATGAAATTGGAACGCTGGGGGTTTTTGATTTTGGTCTTGCTGTTGGTCAGCGGTCTGTCAGCAAAAATTATTTGGCCAATGATGGAAGTGGGTTTGGCGCTGTCGTTGTCGGTGGCGGGCATTCCTATGGAGCTTTTTAGTAATGTGCTGGGGCACCTGTTGTCTTGATTTTTGCTAAATTGATGGAGTGTGTATGATGATGGGTATTGAGTGTTAGGCAAAAAATAAGATTTTAAATTGTTTGTGTTGCGGGGAGCGTTTTTGTGAGTGATACGGCACGGTTTTCCTTTAGTGGTGGTTTGAGAGAAAAATTGGTTTTTTACTGCTTTTCTTTTGTTCGTTCTGTGTTTGTTTTATTGATTTTATTTGCCTTGTATAACGTTTTTGCTGGTATTAATCAGAATCGTTTGATCTTTGATGATTTTAATGTGCCGACTTCTTTGGATGTAAAAGGTTACAGCGGTGGCAAAACAGAAACAAGCGGTCTTAGATCTGCGCTACGCGCAGCACCCAGAACGCTTTGTGAACGGAGCCCCAACTGTGCCGTTGCCACCGACCTTCGTGGCCATCAACCCTCTGTACTCCGATGAGGGAGAGGAGATGCTGACGGATCGGGTGAATTTCCCAACGCTGACAGCAGCGGGTTACGTCAAAGAAGAGGAGAAACTGATGGTATCTTGAAATTGAGCGTCCATTTGAGGTTGACACGTTCCGACACTCATGGGTAAGTCTGTGGGACGGTGCTCCACGACGGTGTTCATGCATCGCTCCCACTGCTCAGATGATCGAGCATCGACAACGCTTTTTTTTGAAGATCCAAACAGTCGTTGGCAATCTGCACCTTGCGCTTCAAGCGGTCGTTCTCTTTGCGCAGCTGTTCGTTTTGGCGCTGCTCGGGGGTCTTGGAGGACGCAGGTCCTGGGCGGCTTTTGCTCAAACCTTCAACGCCGTGTGCTTCGTAGTCTCGTCGCCAATCACAGAGTTGATTGTTGTAGAGCTTCTCGCGTCGAAGCAAGGCACCCAGCTCTCCGTGTTTACAGGCATCCGCCTCGGCAAGAATCTTTAATTTGTAGTCGGCATTGAAACGACGTCGGGTTCGTTTCTCTAGAGCCGGCTTCGGTGTGACTTGGGTCTCGGGCAGTTCGGTAACTGAGTTTGGCATGCTGCTTCATCCTGGTTTCTAACCCTGATATCTATGTTATCTCATACAAGGTCTGTATGGACGCAGGTTGACACACAGGGCCTCTGTGTTCTGTTTGAAACCCAGCGAGCCGCTACCGCTTCGGTCTGGATATTAATCGAGCCTTGGGGCTGATCAAGAAGCGACCCAAACTACCCTGACACAGGGGGTGAATTGAATCAGTAAACTTAACTTTCAGGGAGCTGGGGTTACAGTGCCGAAAGCTGCGGAATTCGCTCGGCTTGAATAGCGGGAAATAGGGAAGGTACTGCCGTTTTAGACAGACGTTGCTGTAAGGACAACGATCATCAGCAGTTCTTGGGGCGAACCTAATCAGGATTGGCTTTAGCAGCATGAATCATTCTGTCAATACTATCAGTAGTATGAACTGACATGATACTAACCTGAGGGTTTCTACGAGTGAAAACACGAAATACTTCATCTGCAAAAGCCTGTCCAATTGAATCCACATCAGAAAAATCTAAAAGTATATTATTAAATTTTTCTACACGATTTAATATTCGTTTTGCCTGTGACCTAGATACAAGCTTTTCACCCTCATACAAGACTAATTTAACTGGTACTACAGTAGTATTAAAAGCAAAGTCTTCATCCTCAGTACCTGTAAATGCATCGAAAACATCACCAAGGTTTATTGCGCTATCTAAAGCTACTTTCATGTACACGGTTGTGCCTTTTTGCTCGCTATCATTATGAAATAAATAGTCATCAGCTCCTTCATTGTGCGAAAAAATCAAATCTCCGCTATAAATATAAAACGTATCAAATGTTCTAGAGGTAAAAAAAATACCTTGGCCAGTATGATTTTCTGGGTCTGTCGTTAGTTTTCCCTTGCTAAGTTCTAGTATTGATTCCCTAGGGTCGCTTAACTTCATTACACGAGAAATGTGATTAAAAATACCCTCGCCATTATCTGAGATAAAAAACTCTATATAGTCATTATTTATTTTTGCACTAATATATACAGATTTTCCACCAGAGTGATCTATGGCATTATTTAGCATTTCAGTAAAACCATAATGGCAAATGTCTTCAATTTCATTAGGTAAGTTTTTAAAAATATAACTAAAATCTTTATAGTAGACATCACTTTCATGAAGATTTTTAAGAGAAAATTCTTGGGTATGAGAGCGTTTGGCACCTAATGCATAAATTCGTGCTTTTGTATTTCCTTCGGCAACTAAGTACCCCATTTTTATTAAGGCAGATAGATGAGTGTGAATAGTTTGGCGACTGACATTAAAAATTTCTTGTCCATCATGAATCATTTGATGGTTGTCGGACTTAACAGCACTTAGTAAGTACTTTCTAATCAGTCTTGAGCGTTTTGTTTTACCTAATGAATTAGCAGTCATTGTCAACCCGTTACAGATTCATTGTCAAGTTATAGAGTCGTCATTGTAAAGGTATTGGTAGTAGATTGTAAAGAAGTGGATTTTTATTTGAGCTCTAACTATGTGTTAGCCGGATAAGAAAAGATTAAGAGTAGTGGATAACCAAGCCTGAATACAATAAAAACGCTAAATTCCTTTTACCTAAAAAGCAAGAGATTTTTAAAACCCTCACTTTCTAAACTCGGCCATAAAGCCGATTCAAATGCAAACAGTGCTGTGCCAGCTCTTCGTTCAATGCCCCAGCTTGATAACCCCAGCTCCAATTCTCTTCGCTGCTGACCCCTGGCACATTCATCCGATCTTCGCTGCCCAAACTCAAAATATCTTGCACGGGCAAAATGGCCAGCTGAGCTACAGAGGCCAGTGTGCTGCGGATCAGCGGCCACGGCATGGCTTCTTGTGGCTGGCCGAGATAGCCCTTGATGTGCTGCTTTAAATCCTCAGGCGCATTTTGAAACCAACCCAGCGTGGTGTCGTTGTCGTGAGTGCCGGTGTAGACCACGCTGTTGAGCTGATGGTTGTGAGACAGATAGGGGTTACTGGCTCCACCCTCAAAGGCAAACTGTAAAATCTTCATCCCGGGCAGTTCAAATTTCAGGCGTAGAGCCTCGACCTCGGGAGTGATGATGCCCAAATCCTCGGCAATAATGGGCAGCGGATCAAAATTGTCTTGGAACGTTTTGAACAGCGCCTCTCCAGGGGCTTTAACCCACCGACCCTCTTCTGCCGTGGGGCAACTGGCGGGAATCTCCCAGTAGGACTCAAAGCCGCGAAAATGATCAATGCGCACCAGATCGAACAGATCCAATTGGCTGCGCATCCGTTGCAACCACCACTGAAAACCATCGGCTTGCATCACCTGCCAACGGTAGAGGGGATTGCCCCACCGCTGGCCGGTGGCAGAGAAATAATCGGGCGGCACGCCAGCCACCACATGGGGTTGGCCGTTCTCATCCAGAAAAAAGTGTTCCGGTTGGCTCCAGACATCGGCGCTGTCGTGGGCGACAAAAATCGGAATGTCGCCAAAGAGTAAAATGCCGTTTTGATTGGCGTACTCCCGCAGCTGATGCCACTGGCGAAAAAAGAGAAATTGCTCAAACTGGTGGTAAGCGACGCTGCCCGCCAACTCGGAACGCCGTTGTTGTAATGCGTCGTCATGGCGATTGCGTTCGGCCTCTGGCCAGAGCCACCACGGTTGACCTTGATGCTGTTCTTTCAGAGATTGATACAGGGTGTAGTCGTCGAGCCACGTTTGATGCTGTTGCTTGAACTCCTGCAAAGCCTGACGATCCGTCTCACTTGCACTCTGTTTAAAACCTTGCCATGCGAGCTTGAGGCAACGCAATCGGCACTGTTCGGGGCGTTCATCGTTTGGGCGTTGCAGTGCCTCGGCGCTGAGCCAACCGCTTTGCACCAATTGCCCTAAATTAATCAGATAGGCATTGCCTGCGTGTACCGAATAACTTTGATAGGGAGAAGCGTTGTAGGCCACCGGCCCCAAGGGCAAGGTTTGCCAGACGCTGAAACCGGCCTGTTTGAGGAAATCAACAAAGGCGTAGGCCTCTGCGCCTAAATCACCGCTGCCCATTTCACTGGGCAAAGAGGTAGGGTGCAGCAGCAGACCGGCGCGGCGCTGATTTAAAGTCGCATGAGCAGAGTGCAAAAGGAAGCTCCTATTGACCAGGGCGCATCACACCGCCAAGGGAGGGGTCTCCGCTGCCGTGGGCAAAACGCTGAGTGAGGTAGTCGGGGGCATTTACGCCCAAGAGCAGATAAAGGTTGCTCAGGTGCTGGCGGAACAGCTGCTCGAAACTGCTCACCGCTGCTTCGGGGTTGTAGTCACCAAACCACCAGAACCAGTCTGAACTTTCGCAGGTGGCCAGCTGGTGTTGCAGCGCGTGTAGTTGCTCGTCGCTAAAGGTGTTTTCCGCCACAGTGGCATCGTAAATTCGTTTAGCATCGCAGAGCATGTCCCAACCTCGGTTTTTATCTTTGTCACCGATCCAAGTAGAAAAGGTGCCGTAGACCCAACTGCCTGCCACCAATGGGGGCGAGGAGGGGTGCGTTTGTTGGCTCAGATCGGCAAAGGTGGTGAGCTTGAGGGTGGGGTGGTTTTCCAGCGCAGCGTAGAGTTGATCGAGAAAATGAAAGCCGTTTTCGGGGAAATGTTCCCATGCGTTTTCACCGTCCATAATAATCGAGACCACGTTGCCTGGTTGCTGAGCACGGGCGTGACGAATGACCTCCAGATGGTTGATCAGATCGCCGACCGCATCTTCGGTGTGCCAGTTGGCGTAGTGGAAACCGATCAGATCGGAGAGGCCATCGTCGCGGAAAAAGAGCTGCGTACCGGAAGCGTCGTCTTGATAACCTTGATGCAGCCAGTTTTTATGCTGCTCGTCTCGGGGCCAGTGAGCCTGTTGTAGGCTGTTGCTGAGTACGGTTTCACCGCTGGCGAGCCATTTTATTCCCGCATCGGCGTAGAGTTGCAGACTCTCTTGGCTGGTGCCACCTTCAGAGGGCCAACAGCCTTTTGGTTTAAAGCCAAAGTGGTGCTCAAAGGTGTTGATGCCTTCCTCGATGTGCCAACGGGCGCGGGTTTCCCCATCGGGGTAGGCGGCCAAAATGGGCAGATTGACCTCAGGCATTGCTTCACGGGCGCTGTCAAAATTGAGCAACAAGGGCACGATGGGGTGGGCTTGTGGAGAGATTGAAAGTTCTATTTGCCCCCGTTGCGCCAACACCTTGTAACGGTTCAGCACGCCTGAGAGCAGCTCACTGATGATTTGCATCAGTTGGTGGCGCTCTGAAAGCGTGTAGCCTGTGCCTTTTTCGATCAGTTTTTGCACACGTTTATCTTTACGGCGCACGGTCTCACCCAACCACGCTAAGTGGTACCAGACCAGCAGGTCGGCCAGATAATGGTCGCTGAGGTAGGTGGTGCTGTTCTCTTCTTTTTGCACCAGACGCGCCAAATTTGCGAGGCGTTGATAAGGCGGAAAGCGGTGGATAAACCGCTGCTCATTGACCCGCAGACAGGCGCTGATCAGCTCTTGTCGCTGTTCGGAATGGCGGGGTAAAACCGCCGCATCCAACGCCGCCAGCAGCGGGTCACGCAGGGCGCTGCCTTCTTTGAGGTAGCTTTGGACTTGTTGGGCGTAGTCTTCGATCTGATTGAGCAAGATGGGCGCGAAGTTGACCACCACCCGTGCTGCGGGGTGGTTTTCTAGATGCGCCACCATGTCCACATAATCTTTGATGGCGTGTAAGTACGTCCAAGGAAGCTGGTATTCACCGCTGAGGTGATCGCGGTATTCAGGCTGGTGCATGTGCCAGCAGAAGACGACATTTAAGGGAGGCTCATCGTGCATGGTGAATCACCTGTTCTAACATTTCAGGTACCACCAGAGTCACGCCGTTGTCGGTGACGTGAAAGCGTTTGCGGTCTTCGTCTGGGTTTTCGCCGATGATGGTACCTTCAGGAAGTTTGCAACCTTTGTCGATGACCGCTTTTTTGATCCGGCAGTGTCGTCCAATTTCAACGTTGGGCAGAATGACGGAATCTTCTACCAGTGAGTAGGAGTTGACTTTGACATTGGAAAACAGCAGTGAGTGACGTACGGTGGAACCAGAAATAAGACAGCCGCCGGAGACCATCGAGTCTACTGCCATGCCACGGCGTTCGTCATCGTCGAAGACAAATTTAGCCGGTGGCAGTTGTTCTTGATAGGTCCAAATAGGCCACTCTTCGTCGTAGAGGTTGAGGTCTGGGCTGACCCCGATCAGTTCTAAATTGGCTTCCCAGAAGGAATCAACTGTACCCACATCACGCCAGTAGGCTTGATTGCCTTTGTGTAGATGAGATAAAGGACAGGCCACCACACGGTGTTTTTCGATAATAGCGGGAATGATGTCGTGGCCAAAGTCGTGAGTAGAATCGGTCATTTTGGCATCAGCCATGAGTTGTTCGTAGAGAAATTCGGTGTTGAACAGATAAATGCCCATAGATGCCAGCGCACGATCGGGGTTGTTTGGCATCGCCTCGGGTTGCTCGGGTTTTTCTGAGAATTTGGTGATGCGGTTTTTGTTATCAACACTCATGACACCGAACGATTTGGCCGCATCGAGATCAATTTCGATGCAGCCAATGGTCATGTCGGCGTTGTTTTCCAAATGATGCGCCAACATCAAGCCGTAGTCGGTGCGATAAATATGGTCACCAGCTAAAATAAGCACATAATCGGGGCTGTGGCTGCGAATGATGTCCAGATTTTGGTAGACCGCATCGGCGGTGCCGGTGTACCAACTGTTGACGATGCGCTGTTGAGCGGGCAGCAGCTCGATGAACTCACCAAATTCACCGCGAAAAATACCCCAGCCTTTTTGGATGTGGCGGATCAGCGAGTGGGATTTGTACTGGGTTAAGACGGCAATGTTGCGGATGCCGGAGTTGACGCAGTTGGAAAGAGCAAAGTCGATGATGCGGAATTTTCCGCCAAAGGGAACCGCTGGTTTGGCGCGCCAATTGGTCAGTTGTTTCAGGCGCGAGCCTCGACCACCCGCTAAAATCAACGCCAGTGTATTTCGGGTTGGGTGAGTTACAAATCGTGCGGTATAATCAGGATGCATATTTTTACTTCTCCTTTGGAGCCATCTAAGGCTGGGTGCATAGGGTCGAGGTAATGCGTGAGTGTTGTTGTTCTGTTTTGCATCGAATAGCATAGCATCTGGATAAGAGTACTAATAAATAACACAGACTTTTCACAATGAATACTAAATTCTGGAATTTAATTCCAAGGTAGCCACTTTATGGATCACAAGGTAGATATTCGGCAGATTACGCCAGAGATGCAGCGCATTATCGACAGCCGTCATCACGATCCCTTTTCGGTTTTGGGGCGACACGAGCAGGCGGATTCGGTGTTGGTGCGGCTGTTTTTACCCAAGGTGCAGTGGGTTAAATTTGCCGAGAGCGGTGAGGCTTTGCAGCGCATCGAGGGCAGTGATTTTTTTATCTGGCAGGGTGAAAAGGAACAGTTACCGAGCCATTATCGTTTGCGCGGTGAGTTGAGCGACGGCCAATCGTTTGAACGCTATGACCCGTACTGTTTCGGTGCGCAGTTGGGTGAGCTGGACATTCATCTGTTTAACGAGGGCAAACATTGGCATGCCTATCGTTTTTTAGGCGCACATCAACGCACCGTCGAAGGCATTGAGGGTATTTTGTTTGCAGTCTGGGCACCCGGTGCGGAGCGCATCAGTGTGGTGGGTGAGTTCAATCTATGGGATGGTCGTTGTCATCCGATGCGGGTGCGTGGTGGCAGTGGGGTTTGGGAACTGTTTATCCCCGAACTGCCTTTGGGTTCGCTGTATAAATTTGAAATTCGCAACGCTCAACACGGCTCCATCAGTCTTAAATCCGATCCTTATGGCCAGTTTTTTGAGCAACGCCCGAATACTTCTTCGGTGGTGTTGGGTGAGTCCCAATACGGTTGGCAAGACGGCAATTGGATGGAGGTGCGTAAAAAGCGCGATTGGTTGCAAGAGCCGCTCTCTATTTATGAGTTGCATTTGGGTTCGTGGCAACGCGGTGAGGATAACGGTTTCATTAATTATCGGCAGATTGCCGAGCAGTTGGTGCCGTACGTTAAAAAACTGGGGTTTACTCACATCGAGCTGTTGCCCATTTCGGAACATCCATTGGATGCTTCTTGGGGCTATCAGACCACCGGTTTTTATGCCCCCACCAGTCGTTTTGGCTCGCCCGATGATTTTCGCTATTTGATTGATCACTGTCATCAACACGGCATTGGGGTGTTGTTGGATTGGGTGCCAGCGCATTTTCCCAAAGACGCTCACGGGTTGGGGCGTTTTGATGGCGAAGCGCTTTATGAACACGCCGATCCGCGTCAAGGTGAACACCGTGATTGGGGTACGTTGATTTTTAATTACGGTCGCAGCGAGGTAAAAAACTTCCTCATCTCCAACGCCATTTATTGGATGGAGGAGTTTCATCTGGACGGTTTGCGGGTGGATGCGGTGGCCTCGATGCTCTATTTGGATTACTCCCGTGAGCCAGATGAGTGGATTCCCAATGAACACGGTGGTCGCGAAAACTTGCAGGCCATCGCTTTTTTGCGCGAGATGAACGAAATCGTTCACGCCCGTTTTCCAGGCGCGATGGTGATGGCGGAAGAGTCCACCTCATGGCCACAGGTGACACGCCCCACATGGCTGGGTGGGTTGGGTTTCTCGATGAAATGGAATATGGGCTGGATGCACGACAGCTTGGACTATTTTCAGCAAGATCCGGTGTATCGTCAGTATCATCACGATAAACTCACCTTTGGTTTGATGTACGCATTTCAAGAGAACTTTGCTCTGCCCTTTTCTCATGATGAGGTGGTGCATGAAAAAGGCTCGATGATTGCAAAAATGCCGGGAGACGAGTGGCAAAAATTTGCCAATCTGCGTTTGCTCTACACGTATATGTTTACCTATCCAGGCAAAAAATTGCTTTTTATGGGCTGTGAGTTTGCTCAATATCGTGAGTGGAATGAAGATGTCTCTCTGGATTGGTATTTGTCAGAGGATAACAAACACAGCGGTATGCAGCAGCTGGTGGCGGATCTGAACGGTTTGTATCGAAATCAAACCGCACTTTATAAACACGATTTTGATGGTCAGGGGTTTGAGTGGATTGATTGCCATGACAGCTCGCAGTCCGTGTTGAGTTACCTGCGTCACAGTGAGGATGAATCCCTTGTGGTGGTGCTGAATTTTACCCCTATACCGAGGGAAAATTACCGCATTGGTTTGCCCGCAGCAGGAGAATATGAAGTGGTGTTTAACTCTGATTCGACCTACTACGGTGGCAGCAATGTGGGAAATCCAACTCGCTTGCACAGTGAAACAGAGACATGGATGGGTAAATCGGATTCAGTGGCGTTGACCTTACCCCCGCTGGCGGGGTTGATTTTAAGGCGCTGTTAATGATGTATGAGCATTTAACGCAGGGCTTTTCGTCGTTGGCGTTTTTTTAACGCCTGCACCACATGATAGCGCCAAAAAATTCTCATGCCCGCATAGCCCAGCAGCGCACTGACGATGCCCATCACCAAGCAGCCGAGTAGAAACGGCTGCCATATTTGTCCCAAACCGCTGCTAAACCAAGCCAGACTTAATTCAAACTGAAAAATCTGCGCGTCGTAACCCAGCAAAGCAGCACCCACCACATACGCAGTGTAGAACAGCGCTGGCATGGTGATAGGGTTGGTTAGCCAGACTAAACTAATGGAGATGGGCAGGTTGGCGCGGCAGGGTACAGCGGCAATGGCGGCAAACAGCATCTGAAACGGCACTGGCATCCATGCCATAAAGAGGCCGACGCCAAAGGCATTGGCGATGGAGCGGCGGTTAATGTGCCATAGATTGGGGTCGTGCAGCAGCGTGCCAAGGCATTGAAGGTTCTTATGTTTACGAACTTTGTTCGGGTCTGGCATAAGACGTTTGAAAATCTGCTTTGGCATGAGGGGGTATCGGTCTCAATGAAAAGTTGTCACAGCGTGTGCTTGGGAAGCGTATAAATCAATTTAGGCATTATCCACCTTTATGAGCAAAACAGGAACCAGCTTGTGAGCGCGCTCGCTTTTTTGCTGGGCGTTTTTCTGATTCATATCAGTACCCTTTTTTTTATCCCACTCTTGTTGGTGTTTTTGCTGGCGGCTTTGGTTTTTTATTATGGGGCTGGCTGGCGTTGGTTGATGTGGTTGTTACTGGGCTGGTGTTGGGCGAGCAGTGCTCTATTGATCTATCAGAGTCGTTTGTTGCCAGCGGAGCTGGAAGGAAAGGATCTGCGCGTGCGTGGAGTGGTGGTTTCGCTGCTTGCGGTTGCGGGGGCAAAAAAACGCTTTTTGTTTCAAGTCGGTGAATGGCAAAAAGAGGGGGTCTGGCTGCCGGTCAAGTGGCGTTTGAAATTGAGCGAATACGGTCAGGATAAACCGTTGCGTGGCGGTGAGTCGTGGTCGTTGTTGGTGCGACTAAAACGACCGCACGGCTTTAAAAATCCAGCGGGGTTTGATTACCAACGTTGGTTAATGATGCAGGGCATTCACGCTACGGGCTATGTGCGGCCTAAAGCGGAGCGTGTTTTTCTAGGGGAAACCTCTGCGGCTTACGGATTGCTGCGTTGGCGGCAAACTCTATCGGATCAACTGCAACGGTTGTTGCCAAAGGATTCATTGCAGGGGATTTTGCGCGCGTTGGTGTTGGCGGATCGAAACGGCATTGAGGAAGATCAGTGGCGGGTGCTGCGCAAAACCGGCACCGCACATTTGGTGGCTATTTCGGGGCTGCACATCGGTTTGGCAGCCGCTCTTGGGCATCTGCTGGCATCGTTGTTGTGGCGCTGTTTGGGCGGCTGGCGCTTGCGCATCGGTCGGCTTGTTTTTGCCGCCTATTTTGCGTTGCTGTTCGCGCTTGTGTATGCCGCGTTAGCGGGGTTTTCTCTACCGACGCAACGGGCGTTGATCATGCTGTCGGTCTGGCTGGGTGCGGTGATCTTTCAGCGACCCTTGAAGCCGTTGCGAGGCCTCTCTCTGGCGCTGTTGGGGGTGTTGCTTCTTGATCCCTTGGCGGCGTTTTCGGCCAGTTTCTGGCTCTCGTTTTCTGCGGTGGCGCTGATTTTTTATCTCTTTGTGGGGCGTTTGCAGCACGAAGTGCGTTGGTTGCAGTGGGGTCGTCTGCATTTAGCCTTGGCACTGGGGTTGTCGCCGCTGTTGCTGCTCTTTTTTCAGCAGAGTTCAGTGGTGGCTCCATTGGCAAATCTGCTGTCGGTACCGTGGATGACGATGGTGGTGGTGCCTCTGTCGTTGTTGGCTACGCTGATTTTGCCATTGGATGCTGCCGTGAGCGGTTGGCTGTTTGAATGGGCTAATTCGGCGCTGTGGCTGCTGTGGTTATTTTTGCAACGTTTGGCAGACGTGCCGTGGGCGGCGTGGCCGTTTGCTGTTTCATCCCTTTGGTTGTTGCCCTCGACAATTTTGGCGCTGCTGCTGCTGTTTGCCCCCCGTGGTTTTCCAGCACGTTGGTTGTTTATGCCGTTATTAATGCCGCTGTTGTTATACCAGCCGCAGCGGCCAAAACAGGGTGAGCTGTTTGTGACGGTGTTGGATGTGGGGCAGGGGTTGTCGGTACTGCTGCAAACACAGCAGCACACTCTGCTTTACGATACGGGGGCGAAATTCAGCGTCCGTTTTGATGCGGCGCGGGCAGTGATTATTCCTTTGCTGCGCCAGCAACGCATTAAGCAGATTGATCGGCTGATTTTATCCCACGATGATGGCGATCATGTGGGGGCATTGCCGCCATTGTTGGATGTGTTTCCAGTAAAACAGTTGAGCAGCGGTCAGCCAGAGCGTTGGCCGCATTTGCGAGTGGATGTCTGTCGTGCCGGTCAGAGCTGGGTCTGGGATGAGGTGCGCTTTGAATTTTTGCACCCAACAGAGAGAGAAGAAAAGGGCGATAATAATTATTCTTGTTTGTTAAAGGTGACGACGCAGTGGGGTTCGGTCTTGTTGACAGGAGACATTGAGAAGCCAGTGGAGAAGAGCCTGTTACGGGCGGGGGCTGATTTGCAGGCAGCGGTGTTGATCGCAGCTCATCATGGCAGTAACTCCTCCTCTAGTTTGGCTTTTATTCAGGCGGTGCGACCGCAGTATGTGATTTATTCAACCGGTTATAAAAACCGTTTTCACTTGCCTCATCCGTCGGTGGTGGCGCGGTTCCAGACGTTGGGGGTGGTGGCGTTTAATACCGCTGAGGTGGGAGCGGTGCGGGTGCATTTGGCTTCTACGCTAAGTGTGTTGCCGATGAAAGTGAAATAAACTACTCTTAGGAAGGTTGGTTGGAGATCGTTTATAAAAAATAATTGGAGAGGCACAAGGAATGAAAAATAATTTTAAAGAAGCACTAAAACACGTTCTGGTTCATGAAGGCGGTTGGGCAGATCATCCCAAAGACCCGGGTGGAGCCACCATGAAGGGGGTCACGTTGATCACTTTTCGGCGGCATTTTGGCAAGGATCGCAGTAAGGAAGAGCTGCGTAACATCAGCGATGTTCAGCTGGAACAGATTTACCGTTCGGGCTATTGGGATAAATGCCACTGCGATGATCTGCCGGAGGGGGTGGATTATGTGGTCTTTGATGGTGCGGTGAACTCAGGGCCTGGACGCAGTGCTAAGTGGTTGCAAGGGGTCATCGGTGCCAAGCAGGACGGTGGCGTCGGTCCGAAAACATTGGCTAAAGTGGCGGAAAAAGAGCCAGCGCAGATGTGTGATTTGATTTGTGATCGTCGTTTGGCCTTTTTACAGAGCTTGCGAACGTGGAAGGTCTTCGGTTTGGGTTGGGGGCGACGTGTGGAAGGGGTGCGTAAACAAGGGCTGAAATTGGCCGGTGGTTTTATCCCCTCGATTGATTATGAGACGGTCAAGCTCGGCTCTCGAAGTGTCTGGGTGGAAAACCTACAACAGGCTTTGGATCTGTTGGTGGATGGGGTGTTTGGTGAAGATACCGATGCCGCCTTGCGTGAGTGGCAAGGCAATCACGGTTTGCAGGCCGATGGCATTGCCGGTCGTGATACCTATCGAGCGTTGGGTTTGATTGCGTAGATCCGTGGGTTGGGTGCTGATTCCGGCGCAGTCCGCAGCATCTCTTTGCCTTGCATTAATAGAAAGTCCAGAAAGGTGCGCGCAGCCAAAGAGAGTTTTTTGTCTCTTAGATGTACGGCGTACCAACGATGAAACAGCGGGAAGCCTTGCACATCAAGCACGGCAATGTGGTTGTGCTCTAATTCCAGACGTAAATTGTGTTTGGATAAAACAGAGATCCCCAAGCCCGCCATCACCGCTTGTTTAATGGACTCACTGCTGCCTAATTCCATATAGGGTTTGATTTTCAAATTCTGTTCGGCAAACAAACGGTCAATGGCCAGTCGTGTGCCAGAGCCTGCTTCACGAATCAAAAAACGTTCTTCTTGTAACTGTTGCAGGCTGATGTTCTGGCAGTGGATCAGTGGGTGATTTCTGTGCGCCACCACCACCAGTTCATTGTCCACAAAGGGGTAAGACTTGACCGGCAGCTCTTTGGGAACCTTGCCCATAATCAACAAATCGTCTTGATTGGACTTCAAGCGTTCCAGCACCCGTGAGCGGTTGGTGACCTTCAATTTTGGTTCCACCAGTTGATGCTGTTGGATAAAGGCACCGAGAAGATGGGGCATAAAATATTTGGCGCTGGTGATGACCGCGATGCGCAGTGGCCCTTTAATGACACTTTCGAGCACGCTGGTGGACTCTTCCAACGACATGACACTGCTGAGGATGTCGAGCGCGGAGTTGTAGACTTCCTCGCCCACCACCGTGGTGTGCAGATGCTTGCCGGTTTTTTCCAGCAGAGTTTGACCAATGGTTTCGCTGAGCTTTTTCACCTGCATGGAGACGGTGGGTTGGCTGAGGTGCAGCTCTTCGGCGGCGCGGGTGTAACTCTCTAGGCGAACGACGGTTTCAAAGATCTGCATTTGGCGCAGGGTGAGTTGGCGAATGAAATTTCTGGTAAGCGCATTTTTCATAGATTATTCTCTATGGATTTAATGGAAGGCATTGGTTTTTTATACCTGAAATTCAGCAGAAATTACGGCTTTTTGACCATTTTCACTGGCGTCATCAAAACCACAATTCCAAT
Source organism: Gammaproteobacteria bacterium (assembly GCA_030949385.1). Lineage (NCBI taxonomy): Bacteria > Pseudomonadati > Pseudomonadota > Gammaproteobacteria > Gammaproteobacteria bacterium. Next base: position 334,084 of record JAUZSP010000006.1, read on the forward strand.
ACGTGGGTTATCCAAGTAGTGAACCTCTTTGCTGCGCATTTTTCGATGTCCTTGAACGGGATAGGATTGAAAATAGAAGCGTGGTTCTTGGGTTGAATTATCGTTTAGAGGCATCACTTGAATTTCAGTTGTCATTACCTTTTTAATGTTTTCTGACGAGCTGCTTTCTGTCGTAATGGCTTCTGGTATCACAACGGGCATCTGCTCTTGCTGGGTGAAGTTCAGGTCGGTGTAAAGATGCAGGTAGCGTTTCAGTATTACGGTTACGGTGCCTTCAAGCGGGTAGACAAATTGATTGGCTAATTCGGCCTCGGCGTTGTTGCTTCTTTGTCTGCTTCTCAACGGTCGAGAACGGAAACTATTGGCAGCCAGCTCCGTTTCTTTGTTTTCTAGTTCGGGCCGTAACCCCAGTGGTTTGCCTGCTCGAATGTGAATCGCAATGGCCTCTTTTTCAGCCAGTCCAGGTTGTCGCCAAGCGAGGTGTTGCAGCAGCTGGTAGCGTTTTGAATATTTGAGGTGATTGGCTTCTTTAGTAAGCTGATACGCTTCTTTTGGTAAGCTGATAAAACCACCCTGTGGTTTTTTCCAGTGCAACTCTAAGGCCTTTTCTGTATTTACTGGAAAATAGCCCACTGGCCACTGTTCATTGGGGTCAGTTGGGCCAAGATGACGGAAAAAAATCATCTCGATGTCGTAATAACGTTGCTCTTTTTCTATTTCAGCGTGCAGGGTGCTGCCACTCATCAAGAGGCTGAGTAAGATAAAAAACGCAGTGATGATTTTTTTCATAAGAGTCTGTCTTGGCTGGGTGAATTGAGTCTTGTGTTTAGGCGCTGAGTTTGTTGAGCAGTGTGTCGATAAAGTCAAAACGTGTTTCGACCTGCTCTAAATCTGCGCTGAAGCGTAATACAAACGGCGGTGCAAAGCGATAAACATTGGGCAGCAGTTGCACCAGTTGAATCACCTTGCCAATGTCGATACTGGCCTGTTCATCAATGAGTAGGTGACCGTGTTTTGGACCCGCTTCGACTTTTTTAATCTCCAGTTCTTTAACGCGCAGTTTCAGCTCTGAGAGTCGAAATAGGTTTTTTGTCTGTTCCGGAAGCAGGCCAAATCGGTCGATCAGCTCCACTTGCAGCTCGCGCAGTTCGCTTTTGTCTCGTGCGCTGGCGATGCGCTTGTAGAGGATCAAACGGCTGTGAACATCGCCCACGTAGTCGCTCGGCAGCAGGGCAGGCAGATGCAGATCCACTTCGCTTTCGGTGTGCAACGGTTGATCCAGCGACAGCGTTTTGCCTTCTTTGAGGGCGTTGACCGCCCGTTGCAGCAGCTCTTGATAGAGGGTGAAACCGATCTCCTGAATCTGTCCGCTCTGGCCGTCTCCAAGCAGCTCACCGGCACCGCGAATCTCCAGATCGTGGCTGGCCAAGGTGAAACCCACGCCCAACTCTTCCAGGGCTTCGATGGCGCTGAGGCGCTTTTGTGCGTCTGGGGTCATGAGTTTTTTGGGTGGGGTGAATAGGTAGGCGTAAGCGCGATGGTGCGAGCGCCCAACCCGGCCACGCAGTTGATGCAGCTGTGCCAGACCGAGTTTGTCAGCGCGGTTGATGATAATGGTGTTGGCGGTGGGGATGTCGATGCCGCTCTCGATGATGGTGGTACAGACCAGAATATTAAAACGCTGGTGATAAAAATCGAGGGTGACCTGTTCCAGCTCTTGTTCACGCATTTGGCCGTGAGCAACGCGAATCTGCGCTTCGGGCAGTATGGCTTCGATTTGGCGTGCGATCAGATCAATGCTTTTTACTTCGTTGTGCAGAAAATAGATCTGTCCCCCACGAGCCAGCTCTCGCCGACAGGCCTCTTCGATCAGCTCGTCTTGCCACTGACTGACAAAGGTTTTGATCGCGTGACGATGCGCTGGCGGGGTGGCGATAATGGAGAGGTCGCGCATCCCCGCCAAGCTCATATTAAGGGTACGCGGAATGGGGGTGGCGGTGAGGGTGAGAATGTCCACTTCGGCACGCAGGGTTTTGAGCTGTTCTTTGTGGCGCACCCCAAATCGGTGCTCTTCGTCGATGATCACCAGCCCTAGATTTTTGAATTTGATCGATTTTTGCAGCAGTTTGTGGGTGCCGATAATGATGTCCACTTTGCCCTCGGCTAGGGCTAAGAGGCTGTCGTCTTGCTGTTTTTTGCTGCGAAATCGGGACAGGGATTCAATTCGAAACGGCCAATCGGCAAAACGATCGAGAAAATTTTGCTGATGTTGCTGTGCCAGCAAGGTCGTCGGCACTAAGACCGCCACCTGCCGCCCACCGTTGGCGGCAGTGAAGGCGGCGCGCATGGCCACTTCAGTTTTACCAAAACCCACATCACCGCAGACCACCCGATCCATAGATTGGCTTCGCACCATATCCGCCTGTACGGCGTTGATGGCCGTCAGTTGATCGGGGGTCTCTTCGAAGGGAAAGGCTTCGGCAAACAGCGCGTGTTCCGTTGGGTTGATTTTAAAACCGTGTCCGCCACGAGCGGCACGTTGAGCATGAATTTCCAGCAGTTCGGCGGCCACATCGTGAACTTTTTCTGTCGCTTTGCGTTTCAGCTTTTGCCACTGTTCGCCACCCAAACGGTGCAGCGGTGCGTTGTCGGGGTTGGAGCCGCTGTAGCGGGAGATCAAATTGAGCGCCGAAACCGGCACATAGAGTTTGTCTTTTTTAGCGTATTCGAGCAGCAGGAATTCGGTCTCCAGACCGCCCACCTCAAGGGTTACCATGCCGGTGTAACGCCCGACGCCGTGGTCGATGTGAACCACGGGCGCGCCGAGGTGCAGATCGGTGAGGTTGGCGATGACCGCATCGGCATCCCGCGTTGGGTGGCTGTGACGACGGTTTTGCCGCACTCGCTCACCGAGCAGTTGGGATTCGACAAGGATCGCAACGCCTGCTTCGGGCAGCTGCAACCCCTCTTCTAAACTGCCTTCGGCAAGATAAAGAGCACCTTTGGCGTTGAGAAACCACGGCCAACTTTTGCTCAGTTTGGGGTTGATCTGGTTGTCGCGCAGCAGTTCAAGCAGCGCCTCACGTCGCCCAGCGGATTCGGCCAGCAGTAGCACTTTGCCATCGAAGGTGTTTAAGAACTCTTTTAGTGCTGCTAAGGGTGTTTCAGCACGGCTGTCGAGGGTCAGTTTGGGGGGCAGTTCGCTGGCAAAATTATGGCCGTTTTCCTGTTTAAAATTTTGTATTGAGAGACTGTTTTCCAGCACCGTTGCCAGCTCTGCGCAGGGCAGAAAGAGCTGTTGTGGTTCCAGTAGCGGGCGTTCTGGGTCGTGGCGGCGCTGTTCAAAACGGCTGTTGAGCTGTTGCCAAAAGAGTTCGGCGGCGCTTTGACAGTCGTCGAGCGCCAGAGTCAGGGTGTTGTCGGGCAGGTAGTCACTCAGCCGTGAGAGCCGTTCAAAAAAGAGCGGTTGATAATATTCGATCCCAGAAGGGGCGATGCCGTTGCTGACATCACGATAAATGGGCGACTCATTGGCTACCACATCAAAGCGGTCTCGAAAGGCGTTGCGAAAGCGTTTGATCGCCGTTTCGTCGAGGGGAAATTCCCGTGCAGGCAGCAGGTGAATGTGTTCGACTTTTTCCAGACTGCGCTGATCTTCGGGGTTGAAGGTGCGAATGGTGTCGATTTCGTCATCAAACAGGTCAATGCGATAGGGGGTTTTGCTGCCCATGGGAAACAGATCTAAGAGGCTGCCACGCACGGCAAATTCGCCCTGTTCCATCACTTGGGTAACGAGGCGATAACCGCTTTTGTCCAGTTGCAAGCGCATCTGATCCAGATCAATGACCTCGCCTACTTCCAACATCAGTGAGTGGGCATTGAGGTAGTCGATGGGCAGCAGACGCTGCATTACGGTGGCTACGGGGGCGATAAGAATGCCCTGTTTGAGCTGCGGCAGGCGGTAGAGGGTCTCTAGGCGTTGCGAGACGATTTCGCGGTGGGGGGAGAAGTGATCGTAGGGCAGGGTTTCCCAGTCGGGGTAGACCAGCGTGGGGCAGCTCTCGGCCAGAAAAAAGCGCAGTGATTCTTGTAGGCTCTGAGCGGTTTTCATGTCGGGGGTGATCACCAACAGTAAGCCGTCGTGGTTGCGCGCCGCTTCGGCAATGGCCAGCGCCTTGGCACTGCCGTAGAGTTTGCCCCACGAGGGCTGTTGAAGGTGGTTGGAGTTGACCAGCAGAGAGGCGGGTTTTGCTGCTGCCATGAGAGGTGCCTGCGCAAAAAAAGGGGCTATTGTCCCATAATTGGCTGTTTGGGCAAGTCTGTTGGTCGGTTGGCTTTGGTTTATGGGGTGTTAAGGGTGTGTATTTATGGCTGAGTAACTAATAGCAAGAAATCCTTGTTAGTGTGTAACATCAGTTATTTGATTGGAACTGGGTGGATTGAGCCGTTAATGGGGGTACAAAATTTATTAGAGTTGGAACAGTCAAGTGTAATTTTATAAAAGAGTAAGCCATGCCAGAGCCATTTAAAGCGGTTTTTAATCAAGAATTGATTGCCATTATGGCGCATCATTTCCAACGTCAGTGGGCGGGTTTTGATCAGGAGGGTTTTGTGAATGTTGCCTCTCATGATATAGAGACGTTGGAGCTGAAAGCCCGTTCTCAGCAGATCGTAACGGCAATGTTGGAATACGTGCCGAAGGATTTCCAGCTCACCGGTGAGCTGTTATTAAAGACATTAAGTCCGGCTGTGGAGCCAGGTATTTTTCCTCAGAAAAGCGATGATCAGGGGCTTTCGGGTTGGGCGATTATGCCTTTAGCTGATTATGTGGGTTTGTATGGACAAGACCATTTTGAGCTTTCCATGACGCTGTTTAAAGCGCTGACACAACGTTTTTCATCGGAGTTTGGCATCCGTTTTTTTTCTGCTGAAGCAGCCTGAAAAGACCTTGGCTGTTTTAAAACAGTGGTGCAGTGATCCAGATCGACATGTGCGGCGTTTGGTGTCAGAAGGCACGCGGTCTCGGTTGCCGTGGGCAACGCGGTTGCCGCTGTTTATCAAAGACCCGCTGCCGGTTTTGGCGTTGTTGGAGCGTCTTAAAGACGACAAGGATTCTTATGTGCGTCGTTCGGTGGCCAACAACCTTAATGACATTGGTAAGGACAACCCTGCTGCACTGTTGTCGCTTGTGGAAGATTGGATAACCGAAGCGAGCAAAGAGCGGCGGCAATTGATTCGTCATGCGTGCCGCAGTTTGATCAAACAGGGTGAGCAGAGAGCGCTTGAACGGGGTCTCTGTTGGGGAAAAAGAATTTGATCTACAGGTGTAATGGAGCCTATTTCTGTACGCTTGGATTACGGACGGAACTTGCCGCGAGTTACGGAGTCTTGGTCACTGTTATTGGCTTTGTGGCGCGATGGATTTTATCTTACGAGATTGGGTCTGGGTGTGTTATAAAACGGATTGTGTGGCTAACTTGCCGCTAAAATGCACATTTTTAACGGAAAAATCATGAAACATGCATTAACGCCTCAGGATAAAATTTTTTCTGAATTGTCTCAAACGACGACACACCTCTGTTTGCACGTTGCAGATGAGCATCGTGTTTTGCTGGTGAAAGCGATTGAGGCGGCGTGGTTGTTGGAGCAGAATCAGAGGGTGTTGGTCAGCAGTTTGAGGGTGGCTTTTCGGCTAAAGAATTTGGGTGCCGATGAGGAGACTTTGATGGCGGCTTTGTTCAGTGCGCCGTTGATGGAGCAAGAACAGTCACTGGACTTCATCGCGCAAGAGTACGGCGAGACGGTGGCGGCGTTGGTGAAAAGCACCCGCTGGCTGCACTCTTTGGAATACAAAGAGGCGCATGCGGAGGCAGCCGATCAGGCCGAACGTGTGCGGCGTATGGTGTTGGCGATTGTCAATGATGTGCGCGCGGTACTGATTAAGTTGGCTTATCGTGCGCAGCGTTTGCACCACCTCAATCAAGAAGATGAGGCAATGCGACATCGGGTGGCAAAAGAGACCTTGGACATCTATGCACCGTTAGCCAACCGTTTGGGTATCGGTGAGTTGAAGTGGGAGCTGGAAGATCTGGCGTTTCGTTATTTGGAGCCGTTGGCGTATAAGCAGATTGCCAAAGCGCTGGAAGAGCGCCGTGAGGATCGAGAGTATTTTATCCACAGTTTTATGATCTTGCTGCAAGAGGAGTTGGATAAGGAGGGGCTGGAAAGGGTTGAGATCAGCGGTCGCCCCAAACACATCTACAGCATTTGGCGAAAAATGCAGAAAAAACGGATGGAGTTTCAAGAGCTGTTTGATGTCCGTGCGGTACGCGTGATGGTCAGTCGGGTCTCGGAGTGTTACGCGGTTCTGGGTGTGGTGCACAGCTTGTGGAGGCACATTCCACAGGAATTTGATGATTACATTGCCAATCAAAAACCGAACGGCTATCGCTCACTGCATACCGCTGTCTTAGGGCCGGAAGGGAAGTCGGTGGAGGTGCAGATTCGCACCAGAGAGATGCACGAACACGCCGAACACGGTGTGGCGGCTCATTGGCGTTATAAAGATGGGACACCGAACGATTCAAAGCTGGACGATGGGATCGCGGTGTTGCGTCAGTTGCTGGAGCCTGGCCAAGAGGATGATGTTTTGCTGGAGAGCTTCGACGGCGAGATGTTTGGTGATCGGGTGTTTGTTTTGACTCCCAAAGGTGAGGTTTTGGATTTGTTGGCAGGCGCTACGCCCCTTGATTTTGCTTTTCAGGTTCATACCCAGATTGGCTATCGTTGTCGAGGGGCTAAGGTAAACGGTCGTATTGTGCCGTTGGCTTATGTGCTTAAAAACGGCGATCAGGTGGAAATTTTGACCAACAATGTGCCGAAACCGAGCCGCGATTGGTTGAATAAAAGTTTGTCTTATTTGCACACCAGCCGTGCCCGTACCAAGGTTCGTGCTTGGTTTAATATTCAAGATCACGAACAGCATCTGGATGAGGGCAGGCATATTTTAGCCCGTGAGCTGAAACGTCTGAACCTGAAAAATGTGGATCTGGAAGCGCTGGTACATCGACTGGGTTATAAGAAACAGAGCGAGTTATTGGAGGCTTTGGGGCGAAATCAGATCAATGCAGGGCATCTGGTGGAAGGCATTGAGTCTCTGTTGGCTCCGCTGGAAACAGAAGAGCCCTGTCGGCCTGTGGTCTCCGCAGAGCGTTCGGTGGCCAGTGAGGTACGGGTGCTGGGGGTGGGTAACTTGTTAACGCGGATTGCCAATTGCTGTAAACCGGTGCCTTACGATGAGATCATTGGTTTTATCACTCAAGGTAAGGGGGTGACGGTACACCGCTTTGATTGCAACAACGTGCAAAACCTCTCTGATGCGGAGCAGCTCCGTTTGGTGGAGGTGTCTTGGGGTGAGGGCAAAGGTCATTATTCGGTGGACGTGAGGGTGATTGCGTATGATCGTACGGGTCTGTTGAAAGACATTACCTCCATCCTGAGCAATGAACAGATTAATGTGACGGCGTTGAACACCCATTCGGACTTTAAAAAACAGACCGCCCGTTTTCATTTTACTTTAGAGGTTGTGGATATGCGTCAGTTGGGCAGCGTGTTACTCAAAATAGAGCAGCTGCCGAATATTTTGGAGGTGGGGCGGGAGGGTTAAGGGGCTTCTTTGTAGGTGAAGCTTTTTTTAACCAAAATTTCTCCTTGGCTGTTGAGCAGCTCGACATTCCATTCGCCAATCCACTCTGGTAACAGATCTTTGCTGGATGCACTGCGCCAGCGGTGTGATGTTACCGAAAACTCCACTTCAGCGACGACTTTGTTAGCGTAACTCCAACGATAACGCACGGTTTCACCCTGCATGCCGCGCAGTTCGGTGAAGAAAAATACGGTGTTGCTGGTGGTGTAAAAAAAGTCGCTTTTGCCGGTAGGTTCTCGATTTTCAATTCCTGAGGTAAAAAAAGCGCGCCTGACGTAAGCACGTTCATCTGGACTGTTGCTGGCCGAAGGGCTGCTGGTGGCGGCGTATAAAGTGGGGGGGCTGAGCAGTAAGGCGGACAAAAAAAGTATCAGTCGCATCATGGGTTTCCTTTGAGTTGCGATAAACAGTAATTTTATTACTAAATATTAAGATTCGATTAAGATAATGCGGACAAGCATAAAACATTTTGTTGGGAAACTCATGGAGTAAATTTTGGGTCAGTCTCTCTTTGTGATGGCTGTTTTGCAGCCGTTAGGAATTTTGTGGCATGATGCGCGTCGAGGTCTTAAAAGTGCGCGTTAGTCAGTTTGTGATTCTCATCTCTAAGAAAGAAGTGTGAATTGTTTGGGGGCGCTGGTATCAGAGCGCTGCCAAGAATAGACTTCGCTGGTGTTTGACTGTGCTGTTGTTGCTGTGTGTGGAAAACATGAAAAGAGTATTGTTAGTTATTATTACCAGTTTGTTGCCTGTGCTTGTTTGGGGGGCGATGCCACTTTCTTTGTCACCTGAGGTGGAAAAATTGGCGCGTCTTTCTGAGGCTGGGCGTAATCAAGAAGCTTATGCTTTGGCGCTGACGTTATTGGATGAATGGGAGGGTGAGCCTCGTTTTGACCTCTATTATGGCGTGTCGGCCATTGATGTGGGTAAGCTGAGCGAAGGGATTTTTGCTTTAGAGCGGGTGTTGATGGTCAATCCCAAGCATTATCGCGCTCGTTTGGAATTGGCACGAGGGTATTTTGCTGCGGGTGAGAACGATCGCTCGGCGGCAGAATTTAAAATCGTCTTGGCTAAAAAACCTCCCGTGCCTGTTGAACATAACATTGGCAGTTATTTATCTGCCATAGAACGTCGCCATGCAGAGGCAAGGGCGCGCCGAAAAACTCTGTTTGTGACGGGCTTTGCGATGTCGGGTTTGGGTTACGATAGCAATGTGAATGCAGCTCCAGATGTGAGCAGTGTCAGTACACCACAAGGTGTTGGCACCCTGATTTCCACCTCCAGACAGACCCCAGATGCTTTTATGAGAACGGCCATCGGTGCGGGTGTGAGTAAGCTCGTGCAGTCGAGGTTGGAGTTTATGGCGGATGCGCGTTACACACGGGTGGACAATCAACAGGGGTTTATTGATACGGAAAGTTTGGAGTTTCATCTTGCAGGCAGTTACAAACAAAAGCGTAATCGCTGGACTTTGGTGTTGGGAAATCGGAGCCTCAATATTGATCAAACGGCCAATCAGAATGTGTGGGCGGGAGGGTTGGCAGTGAATCATCGCGTGGATGCACGTTCGGGTTTACATGGCTCTTTGGGTTATGCGCAGGCAGGTTTTCCAGGTCAAGTGAACCGAGATTTCATTCGTTCCCGCCTGTTTATGGGCGGGCATTATAAGCCGCTTGGCGCATTCCCACTCACCCTATCGGGTTCTGTTTATTTTGGTGATGATCGCCCCGATGAGTCGTCGGTGCTGAATTTACTTGATGCCAAGGTACTCTCTTTAAAAGGGGTGTACGGCTTAGATGTGCGGGCGAAGGTGAAGTTGAGTGCAAAGTGGCTTATGAAGGCCATGCTTCAGTATGAAAGCAGTCAGTATGAGGTGGTCGATACGGTGTTCAACACGCTTCGTGAAGACGACTATTGGCACGTTCAATTGGATCATGAATGGTCTCTCGTAAAGAAGTGGAGTCTGATTGGTAGCGTGGGTCGCAGTGTTAATCTATCCAATCTAGCCTTAAGAGAGTATCAAAGAAATAAGTTTTCACTGAGTTTGCGTTACGATTATTAAGCCTCCTCTGGGTTCTGTGACCCATTGCCCAAAACGTAGAATGTGATTGTTGTTTTTGTGAGCAGCACAACAGCAGCAGCAAACATCTTGTCCAATAATGGTCGTAAGTTTATCTATTTGCCCTTTATGGGTCTATTTGTTGGTGTTTAAAAAGGAGATCCTCATGCACTGTCTAACCAATAAAGATTTGCGAATGTCTTCTCTCAAAAGCGTACTACAGACGGTGTTGTTATCTTTGCTGCTGTTTCCCAGTGTGAGCTGGGCGGCTTATGAGAGTGTTGGACGGGTTATTGTCAGCCGTGGTGAGGTGGTGGCAGAACAGCTTGATGGCGTTGTGCGTGTTTTGAAACGCCGTGCCAAAATTTTTGCAGGTGATACTTTGGTCACCGGTAAAAACGGTCGAGTGCAGATTCGTTTTTCTGATAAGGGTTTGCTGGAGTTGCAGGCGAACACCCGTTTTTTGATTGAAACCTATCATTTTGATGACGACTATAACAAGCGTGCAGCCAGTTACAGCTTGCTTAAGGGTGGCATGCGTACGGTGACGGGATTGATTGGTCAAACCAATAAAAAGAACTACAAAGTGGAGACACCGGTGGCTACCATTGGTTTGCGTGGGACTCATTGGGGAGCACATTGGTGCGAGTCGGAATGTGTTTCAGCAACGGGGGTTAAGTTGGAAGCCGGACTCTACGGTGGCGTGGTGAATGGCGGCGTGATTGTGACCAATTCAGGCGGTCAAAAGAGCTTCAGTGGTGATGAGTACTTCTTTGTTGCCAACTCAAACGCACTGCCTAGAGCGCTTACAAAACCGCCGGGGGTTGTGTTTGCAGACGGTGCTCCGAATAAAAGCGCTCAATCTGAAGACCGTGATGGTGGTTCTGAGCGTGGAGAAGAGAGCCGTGAAGAAGAGAGTTCAGACTCCTCTCAGGATGCTAATTCTAATGATGATTCTCATTCAACGGAGCGTGAGTCTGATGAGTCATCGGATTTTTCCGAACCTTCTGATGATGAGGTGAGTGATTCTGCTGAAAATCAAGACAATGTCGTATCGACAGAATCTGTTGCCTCTGCGGAAAGCAGCGATAACGATAATGAGGTTGAGTTACCCTCTGCTTCGGAGACGTCAGCGTCGACGGAAATAGATGATTCAGCGTCTGATGATGTTATGCCAGAATCTCTGCAGCCACCCGATGAAAGCGATGACAATGACGTTCGTCATGATTTAGAACAGAATCAGCCGGATGTGGACGAAGAGTTGAACAACTCTGGTGCGTCTTCTACAGACGATGTTGAACTGGACGATGAGTCAGATTATCTCGACAACAAAGTGGTGGATGCGCCCAAGTCAGCCGGTGCGGTTACGGTTCATCGTCCCCAAAATCAGGGGGCATCAACGTCGGTGCTGTCTGTTGCAAAGGGTGATGATCTTAAAGTGAGCAACAGCGGTATTTTGGAAGAGGCCGATATCAGTGCTACGGGCTTCCATTTGGATAGAGATGGCAGCACAAACTCGGATGCTTCAATGATGTCAGTGGGGGGTGCCGATGTGTATTGGGGGCGTTGGCAGAATGGCTTTAAGGTTGAGGACGATTCAAATAATCTTCAAGAAAGCTCTGGATCAATGCTGTACATCTACACACCTGATATGACACCCATTGAAACGATTACTTCAAAAACCGGTGTTGTGCAGTTTAACCATGTGGGTGGGCCCGCTGCGGTGGATGAATTGGGTGGTACGGGTTCTATGAGTGGTTCATCGGTTACGGTTAACTTTGGCTCGCAAACCGTGGATTCGGCTCATTATCAGCTGAACATGGACAGCGGCCGCGAGTACAGCGCCGGTTTGAGTACGGGTTCTGTGAGTTTAAGTGAGGCGATGGCAGGCAATATGTCTCTCAGTGGTACGTGCAGTGGCGTGGATTGTGGTGCTGCTGGCACAGCGGTGACCGGTACAGCAGGTCTGGGTTTTGTTGGCAATGATGCTCAAGGTGCCATTAGCAGCATTGGTTTGCAGGATGCGAATGGAGGACGCGGTGTAACCGCTGTGGGTGTGTTTGAAGCGCAGCCGTAAACACTCAAGCCAGCCACCTATCAACTAAGGCTCCTAAGGGAGCCTTTTTTATTTGCTGGTGTGGGTGTAGACCCCTTGCCACTCTTTTGGCAGTGAGGTCACTCTTTGAGCGGCCATGCGTTCTAGGTGGATCTCATATATGCGTGTGTCGGGGTATTCTTTCAGCAGTTTTTTGAATGTTTTACGTGCATCAACCCAGCGTCGGTCAAGGTAGAGTTGACGAGCGTAGCGGTATTCTGTTAGCTCTTTTTTTAGCGCTTTGCTGGCTTCTTGTTGTCTACACAGAGGCTGGTAAATTTTTACCGAGCTGCTTTTTCCCTTGACCTGCACAATGTCGAGCGGTCGAAACAGATACTCTTTTTGGTCTTTTTGAGTGGCGGCTCCGACAATCAGATCAACGCCGTAAAATTTGGTTAAGGCTTCCAAGCGAGAGCCTAAATTAACGGAATCTCCCAACACGGTGTAAGCACGCCGGTAGCTGGAACCCATGTTGCCAACGCTCATAACACCGCTGTTAAGGCCGATGCCGATGGTGATTTCAGGTAGGTTTTGTTTGCTAAAATCGGCCTTGAGTTTTTCGACCGCTTCGAGCATTAAAAAGGCGGCTTCCAAGCCGTGTTTGGCGTGCTGTTTGTCGCTTAGGGGTGCGCCCCAAAAAGCCATCACCATATCACCGACGTATTTGTCGATGGTGCCTTGCTGATCAAAGATGATCCTGGTCATCGGGGTGAGGTACTGGTTTAACATGTTGGTCAGTTGTTGCGGTGAGAGTCCTTCAGAGAGGTTGGTGAAATTGCGAATGTCGGCAAACAGCACGGTCATTTCTAATCTTCGACCTTCAAAGCCATAATCTTCCTCACTGTGAACCATTTTATCCACCAAGGAAGGGGGGATGTACTGGCCGAACATCTCTTGCAGCAGGTTACGGCTGCGGTTCTCACTTAAAAAGCCGTAGAGGGCATTGAGGGCGGTCAGAAAGAGAATGGTCAGCAGAGGCAAGACAAAATCGGTGGCCAACTGTTCGGCGTACCACAACCAGAGGTTTAAACTGGCCAGAATCAGCGTCAGCAGTGTACTAAAACCCAGTTGCCATAGTGCGCCCATAAAGGGCAACAGAAGAGCCAATAAAATGCCAATGGCCAAAAGAATGATGAAGTTGCTGCCTTTGGCCCAGACCGGTTCTTGAGGTATTTTCTGATCTAAAATGCCTGCGATGACGTTGGCGTGTACCTCAACTCCGGGAAAAGAGCCTGCTAACGGGGTGCTGCGAAAATCGAACAGACCTTTGGCGCTGGAGCCGATTAGGGCAATTTTACCGTTCAGCAAGTTGGGCAACACGGTGCCATTGAGAATGTCGGTGGCAGAGATGTAAGTAAAACTGGGGCTGGGGCCGCGAAAGGGGATGATGATGCGCCCCCTTTGATCGGTGGGAATATCAAGCAGGCCGGGTAAAGAGACCGCTTCCAGTGGTTGGTCATTTTGGATTTTAGAGGTGATTAATTCGATTTGATCCAAGAGCAGATAGAGACGTACCGTTTCCAAACCGAGAGAGGGATAGAGGTCGTTGTCGTGAGCCATAATCAAATTGTAATGTCGGAAGATGCCGTCGCTGTCGGCTTCGATGTTAAAAAACCCCGCATTGGGGGAGGCTTCAACCAAAGCGGCCAAATTACCGGTGTAAAAATTCTTACGAGCGACGTTTAATTCCGAAGCGTGTTTGGGGTTTTTCTGTTGCAGGGGCTGGCCGAGATGACCTTTGTGATAACCCGATTCAAGCAATATCTCGCCTAGGACAACGTCGTACTCTTTGAGTACGGCGGCTAATTTTAGATCCCCGTCCAGTTCTGGTTTTAATTGTGTGAGTTGCTGTAGCAGTGCGGGGCTGATTTGTTGCGATTTGGCTTTGAGTATTTGCTCAACGGGGTTGCGTTCTTTTTCGGAAAAAACCACGTCAATGGCGGTTACGACTACGCCGTAATCTTGATGCATTTTGCGCAGCAGTTCGGCCATTTTACTCCGTGGCCAAGGCCAGCGACCCTCTTTTGTGAGTGAGTTTTCGTCAATATCAACGATGACTACGGTGTCATGTGCTTTGGGTTCGTTTAAGGTGATGTTAAAGCGCAGGTCAAAGGCAATAAATTCCAGTCGTTCTCGGAGTTTTTTAAAAAAGGAGAGCTCGGTCTGCTGCCAACTGAGGGCAACAAAAACAAAAATTAGATTGATGCTGATGGCCAGCAGTTTGTGTCGCAGTGGTTTTGAAATCATGGTGAATGGGGTATTTGCAACGTGATCGTGACCAAATTCAGTTATTTTAACAGTTTTAACAGTAGCACAATTTTAAGTTTGGGGGTGGTGATGGATGGCGGTCGCTGTAGGTATTTTTTAGCTTAAAATATCGGATTATTGCAGTAGGAAATTCGTATAATGGCAGCCCAAATAATCTGTTTTTCAAGGAGGGTGTGTCGTGCGTTGGTTTTTATTGATTACTCTGTTGTTGTTGGCTCTGCTGGTGTATCTGGTGACACCGTTTATTTCAGCAGGAATGAACATGCAAGAACAGCCCACAGTGTCGCTGCGTGCCGATGGCGGCAGTGCTAAAGCCGGAGTGCGGCGTTTATTGCAGCGTTATCCAGTGGCAAAACTGAAAAGTGGTGAAATTTCTGATATCTCATTGACGGTCAAGGAGTTGGAAAACATCTTGCGTACGGCAGCCACCTTTACCAGCAGGCAGAGCCGCATTGGCAGTGAGGTTACGTTGCTGGGCGAGAACGTATTGGTAAAAATGTCAGTGCCAATGCAGGGTAAATTTGTCAACCTACGAGCGGAGATGTCGGTTGATGAGGAGGGGCAGCTGCGCACCGATTTTTTGCAGGTCGGTGATGATGAGTGGCCCACTTGGATGGCAGATATGTTTCTTCAACAAGGGTTGCAAAAGGCCAGTGGTCGCAGCGGGATGCAGTTGGATCGCGCCCGAGTAGAAGGCAAAAAGCTGCATTTTGCTGTTTCACCGCTGGACAAGTGATGACAAAGGTTTAGTTGCCATTTAACAAACGTTTCATTTGGTTGAGCTCCGATTCGGCAATATTGAGCATTTCTAAACTTTTTTTCGGTGCCAAGGTGCCAAGGGAGAGCTTTTGAAAGGCGGGTAGATCAATCAGGCGAGGGTGCTTGCCCATTTCAGAAGTGCCGATGTAGCTGTGCAGTTGTGCTACCAAGACAATGTCGCAGTAATCGGCGCTCTTTTGTGAGTCTCGCTGCCACTGTTCCGACTCCAGCGCCACTTCGATTAAATCATCGTCGAAATTCCATTTTTTCAATACCATTGCACCTAAAGGGGCGCGTAACTTTTCTAAACAATGGTCAAGGTGAGCACTCTTTGTGGCCAGTTCTGGATTGGCATCGGCAAAAGCGAGAATGGCAAGGCAGCCCACATCGTGGGTGAGACCCGCCAGCAAAGCTCGGTTGGGATCTAGGTTGGGTACCTGTTTGGCAATCACGGCACTGAGGGCGGCGACTTGGGTGCTGTGGTGCCAAAGAGCCACCATGCGTTTTTTTAGCGGCGCTGATTTTGTTTTAAACAGCCGTCGCATGGCCAAACTGGTGACCAGATCGCGGGTAAAATTCAGCCCCATCCGTGTGATGGCATCAAGGCAGCTGCTGACCTGCACATTGCCTCGATTGAGGGCGCTGTTGGCGATTTCGAGCAGATGGCCGGTGATGGCAGGATCCGCTTGGATCAATTTTGCAATCTGCTCTAGGCTGATGGTGGGGTTGTTGACGGCGTTGCTGATGCGAATGGCTAAGGCCGGTAAGGACGGTGTTTCCAGTTGGCCACACATGTACTGTTGAAACAGTGCTTGGAATAACGGATTGTCTGGAGCTTCATCTGCTTGGCCGCTTAATGTGGTGTCAACCCCTATGGTTTCGAGGGGCGGTGGTGCGGGTTCTTGACGTTGTATTTTTTCCAGCAGGGGTTTGTTGATGTCAATTAAGTGGATGTCGGAGAGGGTGGTTAAGCTGAGCTGACGCGGTGGGTTGCTGGCCAAGGCGTGATTGGCTGCTGCGGTGTTGCTGACCAAATAGGTCTGTTTTTTATCTGTTTCATTTAATAATACTTCGCCGTCGAGCAGAAACAACAGGTGGTGTTGTGAGTCGCCTTCGATTTGCAGTTGTTTGCCTGCGGGGCATTCGATCAGCTTGCTCTGTTGGGTCAGTTGCAGTAAGGATTTTTGATCCAGTTTCTTAAGGGGGGTGAGTTTCTGTAAGGCGTGCAGGGTGAGTTTAAATGCGGTCGCAGTTGCCATAGTGTCTTTCGCCTTTCTGAGGAGTGATTTCCTCAGATGAGAATTACAATATGTAAGCCAGATTACTTCTCAGTGGTGGAAATAACTGGCGTTAAGCGCTGGCGCTGTCGGCTTGTTTTACAGTTTGGATTGGTAGGGGTTGTTCATCCGTTTGATTTTTGAGAGCCAAGGCTTTGCGATAGGCCTCAAGTGCTTCATCGTGCCGGTTGTCTTCTGCTAGAGCCACGCCAAGGTTGTGCCAGATATTGGCTTCCTTAGGTTTGATTTTTAGGGCGCGACGATGGGCGGTAATGGCCTCTTTAAAGCGGCGTGCATGACCTAGGGTAACGCCCATGCTGTCCCAACAGCGATGGTTGTTGGGTTGCAGTTTCAGGCCGGTTCGATAGGCATTAATGGATTCGTTGTAACGGCGAATGTGACGCAGGGCGTTGCCCAATTTGTACCAAATAAGCGCGTCATGGGGTTGTAGGTTGATGACCTTGAAATAGGCATCGGCTGCTGCCGATTGGCGACCGGACTCCATTAACGCCACACCGAGGTTGTACCATGCTTTGTAATCTGTTTTGTTGTACTCGGTCGCTTTTCGGTGCGCTTCAATGGCCTCGGAATAGAGTCCAGAGCGTCCCAGAGCGATGCCAAGGTTGTCCCATGCTTTGGCGCTTTTGGGCGTTAATTGAGTCGCTTTACGGTGGGCTGCGATGGCATCGGATAGACGGTTGGCTTGCCCCAAGGCGATGCCTAAGTTGATCCAAGAGCGAGCATCATTGGGTTTGAGCTGGGCTAAGTGACTTAGATCTTCCAGAGCGGGATCCCAATTTTTACTGCCGTGCATGGCCATGTCGAGACGCAGCCGCGCACGCTGGTGAAGCAGGTGGGTGTGTTGCGGATTTTGGCGCAAACCGTTGCTGAGGGCGGTTTCTGCGTCTTCTAAACGGCCTTCACGCCAGCAGCTTGAGGCGCGCTCTAGGAAGATGTCGAGATCTTGTACGACTTCTTGGATTTGGCGCACCAAGCGGTAGTAAGGGGAGGCCAGTTGCAGTGAATTGTCCTTTTCATCTACCAGAATTCGTTTTTCTATCGCCAGCAGTGGCTGATAGGGAATCATGGCGGGTGTTTTGACGTTGTGAATTTTGGGTAGATTTTTTTGGATCCAACTCATGCGGCGTTGAAAGGGGCTGTTGGAGCCGGTGTTCATACTGGGCAGCGGCGAGAACATCAGCATCATGGTGGGCATGAAAGGGTGCTGGCTGAGAGAGTGATACATTCTCTGAATTCCGTCGATGTTTTGAGCGTCAAGGTTGGTGACCAAAACGGTTAAGTTGGCCAATAGATGGGTGGCGATGCCACTGCCCAGCTCGGAAAAACCGGTGCGAGAGTCGATCAAGACGTAGTCGGGGCGAATTTCGTCAACAATTTGACGACGCAGTTGTTTGATCAATCGTTCGTATTGCTCGCCCGGCTGGTTGTAATTTTTATTCAGAGCATTAAGAATTTCTAAGTAATAGGCTTCGCCGTAGCGTCCGGCAGGCATCATCCAGACTTCGCCTTTATCACCTTGTTGCTTTTGACAGCGGTGAATGTAGGCTTGCAGGGATTTTGGTGCACCTTGGTGCTGACTGATGTGCAGGTATTCGGCGATGCCGCGTAACAGAGAGGTCTGTTGCGCCTGTGGCTCAGCTGGTTTAAAAACAGAAAAGTGATCTAGGCCAGGGGTGTCGAGATCCAGATCAATGACCAACACCCGTTTTCCTCTGGCAGCTAGAGTTCGGGCGCAATTTGCGAGAGCCAAAGTTCTACCCACACCGCCTTGATAGGCGTAGAAGGCGATAAAATGACAGTGTTTAATTGATGGCTTTTCCATGCCTCACCGCTCTGGTTGGTTAATCTTTGCTTACGGGCTGATTTATGGTGAAACATCCCGTAACTCTCTTGAGCCACGGCTAAGATTGGCTTAAGTTAACATTTATCGGCACAACGGCGACGATTTTAACCCAGCGTACCTATTTTCATCAGATTGATTAATGTTCTCTCCTATCTCTAAAGCAGTATTCACCTAACCTTCGGTTCAAAGCTAGGCTAGTGTCCGCTTTTTAGCGTCATATTCTTTCTGAAATGTGGGTTTTTTGACATCTTTAAGGTGAATTTCTCCATTTCTATAAAACTATACAGGTGAGTTGTGGATTTTTTTACCCATTTTTTTAAACATCAAAGCACAGAGTTGTTTGGTGGTCGGTGGTGGTAAGGTGGCTGCGCGTAAGGTGCTGTTGTTAAAACAGGCTCATGCGCAGGTGACGGTGGTTTCGCCGGAATTGTGCCAGGAAGTCGCTCGTTCGGTCGCAGCAGGTGAAATTGAGCATATAAAACGGCCTTTTGAGGCGGCTGATGTACAAAGTCGGGTGCTGGTGATTGCAGCGACCAGCGACACACCCTTGAACGAAGCTATCTCTGCGCTGTGTCAAGCGCAAAATACGCCGGTGAACGTGGTGGACAATCAGCCTTTGTGCAGTTTTATTATGCCGTCGATTATTGATCGTTCACCGGTTCAAATTGCCATCTCTACCGGTGGAGCCTCGCCGGTATTGGCGCGCATGTTACGCACCCGTTTGGAAAACTTAATCCCTGCTGCCTACGGTCGTTTGGCAACCTTAGTGGATGGCTTTCGTGGCAAGGTGAAGGAGGCGTTCCCCAATGTGGAAAAACGTCGGGCGTTTTGGGAACGTACTTTGGAAGGTTCGGTGGCGGAGTTGGTCTTTGCTGGGCGTGATGGCGAAGCGCGCAGTGCTTTGGATCAAGCCGTCTCTCAGCGTGAGCAGGTCAGCAGTGATACGGGTGAGGTCTATTTGGTGGGAGCCGGTCCGGGTGATCCCGATCTGCTCTCCTTTCGTGCCTTGCGTTTGATGCAGCAAGCGGATGTGGTGGTGTATGACCGTCTGGTTGCTGAACCCATTTTGGAGTTGGTGCGTCGCGATGCAGAACGGATTTATGCCGGTAAGGAGCGGGACAATCACTCCATTCCGCAAGAGGGAATTAACTCTTTGTTGGCGCGTCTGGCCAAAGAGGGCAAACGGGTTCTACGCTTAAAAGGCGGTGATCCGTTTATCTTTGGTCGAGGTGGGGAAGAGATTGCCACTTTGATTGATGAGGGGGTTACGTTCCAAGTGGTTCCGGGGATTACTGCTGCTTCTGGCTGTGCGACGTATGCGGGCATTCCCTTGACTCATCGTGATCATACCCAAGCGTGTATTTTTGTTACGGGCAACTTGAAAGACGGCAGTGTGGATCTGAACTGGCCGATGCTCTCGCACGCCAATCAGACGGTGGTCTTTTATATGGGGCTGCACGGCGTCAAGATTATTTGTGAGCAGTTGATTGCTCATGGGCGTGACAAATCCACGCCAGCGGCGTTGGTGCAGCAGGGCACAACACCGGATCAGCGTGTGTTTATCGGTGATTTGAGTAATCTGTCCGAGCTGGTGGCGAAAAACAACGTCAAAGCACCGACCCTGATCATTGTCGGCGAAGTGGTGCAACTGCATGAAAAATTGAGCTGGTTCAAACCCGGTGATGCAGTGCAAGCGGAAGCGATTCATCTTCTGGGTGGCATGGATGGACGCACTTTGGACTCCCGTTCATAAAAACCTAGCCTGTATTTTGCACTTCAAGTGAGTAACCCACTAGGAGTGCATTGTGATTTCGATACCACCAACCCCTTCTGTTGCATTAACAGCTCTTTCTTCTTTTGAAGAGGGGGCTGTGTTTTCTCCTGATTCAAACAGCGACGGCGTGGCTTCGCCTTTTTCGCAACTGTTAAAAACTTTAAATTCCTCGGAAAAAAAATCACCACAGACGTTATCGGACTCTTTTGAAGAATTAAAATCTTTTGCAGAGTTTCCTGCGCCGCCTCTATCCGTCGAGGGGCTTGCGCCGCAGCAGGTGGAGGTAACGCCTTTTTTGACTCCAGAAAGCCTGACCGGTGAGCCATTACCAGCCAATCAAATGCCGCTTGCTCCTATAACACCGCCGTTACCGGAAGCATGGGTTGTGGCATTGCCTAATGTAGATAAGGCTGAGGCGTTACTGACAGTCAATTCTGTGGTGGGTGACGGTGTAACGAACAGCATGACTACGGATCCTAAAGTGGCTTTTTTTGATCGAGTTCAAGCACTGTCTGAAGCGAACGGTGAGGCGCGTTTGTCCGTTGCGGTGCGTCACCCTGAATGGGCTGCTGCGGTCGGACAGCGGGTGCAGGCGTTGCTGCAACAGCAGGCAAATCACATTCAAATTCGTCTTGATCCACCAGAGTTGGGTAAATTGGATGTGCAGATTCAGGTGAATGATGCGGGAACTCAGGTGGTCTTTCACACCGAACAGCGCGAAGTCAAAGAGGCCTTAGAGCGGGCTTTTCCTCGTTTGCATGAGATGTTGTCGATGGAAAATAATATGAGTTTGGGTTTTCAATTGGGGTCGCAAAATAGTCATGGATTCCAGCAAAATGAGTCAGGAAAGGGTTCTGCGCTGGACTCTGAAGATGATCAAGACGTTGCTCAGGCCACGGTTGGCCAAAATCAGCTTAATATCGCATTGAGTGCCATCGATTTTTACGCTTAAGTCCGTTTAAAACAACCTCATGACCGTTGCAGTCGAGCAGTGGATGAGGTTTTTTTTCGTCTGAATTTTTTTGTAACCGGCCTTTTCAGTCTGTCAAAAAACGGTTACCTAAGTGATTGTATGTTGTAAGTAATTGAAAAATATAGAATATTTTTTATTGGCATTTAGATTGCTCTTCAGTCATTGGGTCTTTTAGAAGGGGTGGTCAAAATGGCAGACGAAAAAGAAAGCGTTGATTCAGAGCAAGCAGAAAAACCTAAAAATAATATGTTGATGTTTGCTGGGATAACTCTAGTGTTGGTTGCTTTGAGTGTGGGCGGGACTCTGTTTTTTATGGGTGGAGAGTCAAGCGCACAGGTAGCCAGTACCGAAGCAGTTGCTGTTGAACCCAGTGTGAGTGAAAAGCCATTGGCCAATGCCATTTATGTAGAGCTGGATCCGGCTTTTACGGTGAATTTGATGGGTGGCAGCAGCTCGAAGTTTTTACAAGTTGCCGTTTCTATTTTGACCTATTACGACGACAGTGAAGAGTCGATTCAACGTCATATTCCAGAAATTCGTAACAGTTTATTAATGCTGTTTGGCGAGCAGGAATCACAGAAGTTAGGGGATGTTAAATCTAAAGAAATATTACGTAGTAAAGCCTTGGATGCGGTAAAAAAAGTCTTGTCTGAACGAGGCGAAAAATTTGATATTGAGGCTCTTTTTTTTACTAAATTTGTGATGCAATAAGATGGCGACAAAAGACATTTTAAGTCAGGAAGAGGTCGATGCGTTACTGCATGGGGTGGACGGTGGCGATGTTGATACCGATGAGCCTGAGGATGCTTTAGAGGGCGGTGCATGCAACTATGATTTTGCCAATCAAGATCGGATTGTGCGGGGGCGTTTACCGACTTTAGAAATGATAAACGAACGTTTTGTGCGCTATTTTAGAATCAGTGTTTTTAATATGTTACGCCGTTCAGCAGATATTTCGGTAGAGGGCGTGCAGATGATGAAGTTTTCAGAGTACGTACACAGTTTGTATGTGCCAACCAGTTTGACTTTGGTGCGAGTGGCTCCTTTGCGGGGTACAGCTCTGTTTATGGTTGACCCTAAATTGGTGTTTGCCATAGTGGATAATTTTTTTGGCGGTGATGGTCGTTTTCCGGTAAAAATTGAGGGGCGTGAGTTTACTCAAATTGAATTAAGGGTCATAAAAATTTTACTGGAAGAGGCGTTTAAAGGTTTTGTAAAAGCGTGGAAGCCTGTGTTGGATATTGTCTTTACTCATTTGAATCATGAAGTTAACCCAAATTTAGCCAACATTGTCAGCCCCAGTGAGGTGGTGGTGGTGTCGAGCTTTCGAGTCGAGCTTGAGGGTGGTGGCGGGGAGCTGCATTTCACCATGCCTTATTCGATGATTGAGCCGATTAGATCGTTGTTGGATGCAGGTATGCACAGCGATCAGATGGATCGAGATGACCGCTGGAATAACTCTTTGCGGGAGGAGATTATGCGAACCAAAGTGGAGGTGAGCAGTACTCTGGTGGAAGTGGAAATGCTTTTGCGTGAAGTTAAGGAGTTAAAAAAAGGCGATATTATTCCTTTTGAGATGCCGGAGGTGAATTTTTTAATGGCGGAAGATATTCCTATTATGATGGGGCATTATGGTGTCTCACGAGAGAAATACGCCTTAAAAATAGATGAGGTGGTACGAGTGAACCAGCCGAGTGATCCACTTCAGGAGTTATAAAATATGAGCATTGACGAATCTGGAACGCAGTCTGAGGTTGAAGATCAGTGGGCCGAGGCGATGCAAGAGGAGCAGCAAACGAGGCCTTCGGTGGCGGTGGCTGAACGTGCAGAGATAGAGCCTTTGACTGATGAGAGTGATCATAATACAGAAACGGACATTAATATTGATGTGATCTTGGATATTCCCGTCACTATCGCGATGGAAATTGGCCGTACTCGTATTAGTATTCGAAATTTATTGCAGTTAAATCAAGGTTCAGTTGTAGAACTGGATCGCCTTGCCGGTGAGCCTTTGGATGTGATTGTGAATGGAACATTGATTGCTCATGGCGAGGTTGTGGTGGTGAATGAAAAATTTGGTATTCGGTTGACCGATATTATTAGCCCTTCTGAACGGATCAAGAATATAAAATAATGTTTTATTTTCGAGATAAATTTTTTGTTGTTTGTTTTTTATTGGTGTTTTCGGATGGATTGTTGGCCGAAGCTGAAATAGACACTAACGTGGTTGCTAACGTATTGCCATACGAGTCGGTGTATCGGTTGGTGGGTTCCTTTATTTTGGTGTTGTTGTTGATGTTTGCTGTGGCTTATGTGGTTAAGAGGTTTAATCCAGTTAGTGCAAATATGCATAAAAAATTTAAAGTGGTTTCTGTTCTGCCCTTCGGCAGTAAACAGAAAGCGGTCTTGGTTCAAATCGGTGATGAACAGATTTTGCTTGGCATCAGCCAAGATCGCATTAATACGTTGCATCGGTTAAAAAAACCGATTGAAGCGGATCAGCCAGAGATAAGCTCTAAACCAGAAAAGAGCCTGTCATGAAAGCTCATCTTATTAAGTACATACTGGCTGTTGTTTGCCTGATTTTATCTGAGCAGGGATTTTCTCAAGATTTTTCCATGTCAGCGGTCACCATGACTCCTGGGGCTGACGGTGAGCAGACTTATACCGTCAGTTTGCAAATATTGGCCGTTATGACCGCTTTGAGCCTGCTGCCAGCAATGATTTTGATGATGACTTCGTTTACTCGAATTATCATTGTCTTGGCTATTTTAAGGCAGGCTTTGGGCACAGCACAAACACCGTCCAATCAAATTTTACTTGGCATCTCTTTGTTTTTAACCTTTTTTATTATGAGTCCGGTATTTGATAAAGTGTATGGCGATGCATTACAGCCTTATATGGAAGAGCGGATCACACAGTCGCAAGCATTGGAGCGGGCTGCTAAACCGATTAAAGCGTTTATGTTGGCTCAGACTCGCGAAGATGATATTGCTTTGTTTGTCAACATTTCCGAGCATGAAGACATTGCCACTCCTGAAGAGACGCCTTTTTCTATTTTGATTCCTTCCTTTGTTACCAGTGAGTTGAAAACGGCTTTTCAAATTGGTTTTATTATTTTTATCCCTTTTGTGGTGATTGATCTGGTGGTGGCCAGTGTTTTAATGGCGATGGGGATGATGATGTTGTCACCGATGATCATCTCCTTGCCCTTTAAATTAATGCTGTTTGTTTTGGTTGATGGCTGGAGTTTGATTATGGGCACGCTGGCTTCCAGTTTTTATCTGGGAACCTCATAATGACACCGGAAATGGTGGTAGACATTGGACAACAAGCACTGCGAGTGACGGCTCTGATGGCTGCTCCCTTATTGATTTCTGCTCTAGTGATTGGTCTGTTGGTTGGTCTGATTCAGGCGGCAACCCAGATTAATGAAATGACCTTGAGTTTTATTCCTAAATTATTAGGTTTGGTGGTGGCACTGTTGTTTGCAGGACCTTGGATGTTGGCGTTGTTGATAAATTTTACTCGCAACCTGTTTGAAAACATACCTTACATGATTGGTTGAGAACATGACCTTTAACAGTGCTGAACTGACGGCCTTGATTGCCGGTTTTTTTTGGCCTTTTTTGCGTATTTCAGCGTTGTTTATCTCTATGCCTTTGTTTGGTACCCGTCTGTTGCCGGTTAGAATTCGCGTGTTATTGGCTTTTTCGATTACGTTGTTGATTGCACCATTGTTACCTGATGTACCACAAGTGGGTATTTTAACGTGGCAAGCTTTGTTGATCTCCATTCAGCAGATTTTGATTGGTCTGATGATGGGTTTTGTTATGCAGTTGGTTTTTTCAATTTTGGTGTTGGCCGGTCATCAGATTGCATCGATGATGGGGCTGGGATTTGCATCCATGATTGACCCACAAAACGGCGTTAGTGTGCCGGTGATTTCACAGTTTTTACTTATTTTGGGTACATTGCTGTTTTTGGTGTATGACGGCCATACAGTATTAATTACGGTGATTTTTGAAAGTTTTACCCTGTTGCCGGTCTCTGTTAGGGGGGTTGATACAGGTGATTTTTTACAGTTGGCGCAATGGGCTGGTCTGATTTTTAAGGCATCGTTGCAGATAGCCCTACCGATCATTGCGACTTTGTTAACCATTACTTTGGCGCTGGGGGTAATCACACGCGCAGCGCCTCAATTGAATATTTTTTCAATAGGGTTTCCCATTGGTATTCTTTCCGGTTATCTGATGTTGCTGTTAACGCTGCCTGCACTGCCTTCCTTATTTGAGGGTTATGTTGATGCGGGCTTTCATTTTATTAGAACCGTGGTGTTGCAATAATTCGTTATGGCAGAAAATGAATCCGGTCAGGATAAAACAGAAGACCCCACCCCCAAGCGGCTAAATGATGCAAAAAAGAAGGGTCAAGTTGCACGTTCCAAAGATTTGGCCACCATGACCATGACGCTGTTTGGTTCTGTGGGTATTTTGTTTTTAGGTCCCTCTATGTTGGAGCAGTTGCAAGCTATTTTGGCCGACTCATTTGTGATTTCAG
The DNA here is from genome assembly GCA_030949385.1 of Gammaproteobacteria bacterium. Classification (NCBI taxonomy): domain Bacteria; kingdom Pseudomonadati; phylum Pseudomonadota; class Gammaproteobacteria; species Gammaproteobacteria bacterium. Next base: position 359,418 of record JAUZSP010000006.1, read on the forward strand.
CGCAAAACAGTCGTGATGTACATTATTTGTATGCTTCAATGTCAAAGATAATAATAAATTTTATTGTTCTTCTAATACCTTTTTTACTGCTGATGTTTTTTATCGCTGCTGTGTCACCTCTGTTGTTGGGTGGCTGGGTTTTTAGTGCAAAATCCATTGCCTTTAAAATAAACAAGGTTAATCCTTTTTCTGGCTTGAAGCGTATTTTTTCCGTAAATGGGTTGGTGGAGTTGTTAAAAGCATTTTTGAAGTTTGTTTTGGTTGCATTGATTGCTTTTTGGGTTATTTTGGATTCATTAGATCAGCTTTTGTCTCTGTCACAATATTCATTTTTTGTCAGCTTAGAGGAGACGTTTGAGCTCTTGGTTTGGGGGGTAATTTTTTTTGCTATGGGTTTGGTGGTTATTGCCTTTATTGATGTGCCATTTCAACTGTTTCAGCATAAGAAAAAATTAAAAATGAGTAAGCAAGAAATTCGTGATGAGATGAAAGATACTGAGGGTAAACCTGAAGTTAAATCTCGAATCCGACAACTTCAGCAGCAGATGGCGCAGTCGAGAATGATGGAAGAAGTACCCAATGCGGACGTTATTATTGTTAACCCTACCCATTTTTCAGTGGCTCTGCGTTATGACCAGAAGACCATGCGAGCACCGCTGTTGGTCGCTAAAGGTACGGATTTGATTGCTCATAAAATTCAGGAGGTGGCTGCACTGCATGAGGTGGAAGTGGTTGAGTCTGCACCCTTGGCTCGGTCGCTGTTTGTTAATACCGATTTAAACGAAGCCATTCCTGGGCCTCTTTATATGGCCGTGGCTCAAGTTTTGGCTTTTGTCTTTCAACTGCGGGCAGCTCGGGCTGCGGGTAAGCAAGCTCCTCCAATCCCTCAACCTGAGATACCCCATGAGTATCAAGTTGAGCCATTCAAATAAAAAGTCATGGAGAAACAGGTTATGAACTCATCTGCTCTTACATTGTTAAAAAAGATGCTCGACCAGGGCTTGGTAGCACCGCTGTTGGTCATCATTGTTTTGGCGATGATGATTTTGCCACTGCCTGCCATTTTGCTGGATCTTTTTTTTACTTTTAATATTGCTTTGTCTCTGATTATTTTGATGGTCGTTATTTATGTGGCCAGACCACTGGAATTTGCTGCATTTCCAACTATTTTGTTGATTGCGACCTTGATGCGACTTTCTTTGAACATTGCTTCAACACGGGTGGTTTTGTTGGAGGGGCATACGGGAACGGGAGCTGCTGGCAAGGTCATCGAAGCCTTTGGTGAGTTTGTTATTGGCGGTAATTACGCCGTTGGTTTGGTGATCTTTTCTATATTGGTAATCATTAATTTTGTCGTGGTGACAAAAGGTGCAGGGCGTATTGCTGAAGTGTCGGCGCGTTTTACTTTGGATGCATTGCCTGGTAAACAGATGGCGATTGATGCGGATCTCAATGCCGGTTTGATTGGGCAAGATGAAGCATTGCAACGACGCAAAGATGTGGCACAGGAGGCTGATTTTTACGGTTCGATGGACGGAGCGAATAAATTTGTACGTGGTGATGCAGTGGCGGGAATTATTATTTTATTTATCAATGTGATTGGTGGTCTGTCCATTGGGATGAGTCAGCATGATCTCTCGTTTGATGAGGCGATGCACAACTACACCCTATTGACCATTGGCGATGGGTTGGTGGCACAAATTCCTTCCCTGATGCTGTCAACCGCAGCAGCGATGATTATTACTCGTGTGTCATCCGCTCAAGATATGGGCAAACAGATCAGTGAGCAGATGTTCAGTAACCCCAAACCACTTATTGTAACAGCGAGTATTTTGGGCGGTATCGGTATTATTCCGGGAATGCCAAACGTCGCTTTTTTGACATTAGCGATTCTTTTAGGTGGTGCTGCTTACCTACTTAATAAACGTGATCGAGAGGCTGCATTGGAGCCGCTGCCTGAGCAGAATCTTGAAGCAGAGGCGGTGACAGAGCTGAAAGAATTGAGTTGGGATGATGTGCCGGTATTGGATACGATTGGTTTGGAGGTGGGTTACGGTTTGATTCCACTGGTGGATCGAGAGCAGGGCGGGCAGTTGATGGAGCGGATTAAGGGGGTGCGTAAAAAGGTGTCTCAGGAGCTGGGTATTTTGATTCAATCTGTCCACATTCGTGACAATTTGGAGCTGTTGCCCAATGTGTATCGGATTAATTTATCGGGTGTATTAGCAGGTGAAGGCGAAATCTACAGTGATAGAGAGTTGGCCATTGACCCAGGTACTGTTTATGGCTCTTTGCAAGGCATTGAAGCCAAGGATCCTGCGTTTGGCATGGACTCCTTATGGATTGAGGCACAGCAAAAAGATCATGCACAGACCCTGGGTTATACGGTGGTGGATGCCAGTACGGTTATTGCAACCCATCTGAGCAAGGTGTTGCAGTCGAATTCAGCACAATTACTGGGTTATGAAGAGGTGCAACAATTATTGGATCGCTTGGCGTTAACGGCGCCAAAATTAGTTGAAGGTTTGGTGCCGAACATGTTGTCGCTGGCGGTTGTGGTAAAGGTGTTAAAAAGTCTGTTATCGGAAGGGGTGCCGATACGGGATATGCGAACCATTGTTGAGACTTTGAGTGAATTTGCGTCGCGTACCCAAGAGCCTAATGTGTTGATCGCACACGTTCGTGTGGCATTGGGTAAAATTATTGTTCAAGAAATCAATGGGGTAGATGAAAAATTACCTGTCATTACTTTGGACTCAGCATTGGAACAGTTGTTGCAAAACTCAGTTCAAGATATGAATAATGAGACTATTGTGCTGGAGCCGAACATGGCAGAAAGGCTGCATGGAGCATTGAATGAGATTGCTCAGCAGCAAGAGGTCAGAGGGGAGCCTGCTGTTTTGGCTGTATCGCCACCGTTGAGAAACGGTATGGCTAAGTGGTTGAAACACGCGATTCCGTCGTTGGTTATTTTGAGCTACAACGAAATACCAGATCATAAGCAGATAAAAATTATTTCCACCATTGGTAATAACATCCAATGAATGATACGAGACATCATATATGAACATTAAACGTGTTGTAGCACCCGATATTCGCAGTGCGATGAAGGCGATTAAAGAGGAGCTTGGGGCTGATTCAGTTATTTTATCAACACGCAATGTAAGTGAGGGTGTCGAAGTCGTTGTTGCGATTGATTATGATGAGGGTGAATTCAATAAAAACAAAATTCAACCAAATCGATCGGAAAGTGACGTTTCAGAAAAAAATAGAGTTTTAAATAAGATAAAAAAATTCAACAATCCTACTTCCTTGCCTAGGAGCAGTGTTAAGCACAATGAAAAAGTAAGTTGGTCCAATGATACGGTAAACAAAGAAGATGAATTTTTATCACAAAAAATGATGATGGAAGAGATGCGCGGTGACATTAAGAGCTTAAAGTCTCTGTTAAATGGCTCGGTGGGGAGTGATAAAGGCTATCTTAAGAGCCCTTTGGCAGAAGAGGTTTTTGAGTATTTTAGGTCTTTGGGTCTGAAAGAAGACATTTATAAAGAATCCATTGATGAAAAAATATTGAATTTGGATTTTAATAATAACGTCAGTCGGATTTTACGACACATAGAAGCAGATCTTTCTGTTGTGAATGATGATTTGGTTGACAGTGGTGGTATTTTTGCATTCGTAGGGCCGACAGGTGTGGGGAAAACAACCACAATAGCCAAGCTTTCTGCTCTCTATACGATTCGAAATGGCAGTGACAGTTTGGCTTTGGTTACAATCGACAATGTGCGTGTGGGAGCACATGATCAGATGAGCAGCTTTGCAAGAATATTGAATATACCACTCTATTTTGTTGAAAATAAAGAAGAGCTATCCAGTACATTAAATAAACTTTATGATAAAAAATTGGTTTTGATTGATACCGCAGGTCTGAGTCAGAAGGACTCTCGATTAACGACTCAGCTTGATATTATTAAAGACAGTCACCCATTATTGAAAAATTATCTGGTTCTTTCTGCCAGCACACAATACGTCACGCTTGATGATACGATTCGTGCTTTTAAAGACGTTTCTTTGGCGGGTTGTGTGATTACAAAGCTGGATGAAGCTATTTTATACGGCGATTTTTTGTCGGCTTGCATAAAGCGTAATCTGCCTATTTCGTATCTCTGTTCAGGTCAAAAAATACCTGAAGACATTACGGTAGCAAGAAAAAATATAATAATGGAGGGGCTGACGGAGTCTGGGGGGGTAAATAAATTTGTTTATGCTCATAAAAACAGCATTAAGGCACGCATAAATGTCTGAGCAGAGAGCAGATCAAGAGGTGGGTTTGAAACGGGCGCTTAACCAAGGCCCTATTAAAGTGATCTCTATTGTTAGTGGTAAGGGCGGTGTTGGCAAGAGTAATATTTCGGCTAATTTAGCCGTATCCCTCTCTATTTCAGGTGAGGATGTGATGTTAATGGATGCAGATTTGGGTTTGGCTAATATTGATGTGTTATTAGGTTTGTATCCAAAATACAATCTTTCGCATCTTATTTCGGGTGAGAGGACCATTAATGAAATTATCATCGATGGTCCATCAGGCATAAAAGTTGTACCTGGATCATCAGGTATAGAAAAAATGGCGGGATTAGAATTCAGTGCAAACAGCAGGGATTATTCGGGATTTTAGTAACATCTGCAACCCTGTGAATACATTGATTATTGATACTTCAGCAGGGATGAGTGAAAGTGTTTTGGCATTTTCTAGAGCATCCAAGGAGGTTATTGTGGTTGTTTGTGATGAGCCAGCATCAATAACAGATGCGTATGCAATGATTAAAGTTTTAAGCAAAGAGCATGATGTTAACAAGTTTTATGTGATTTCTAATATGACGGTGTCAGCGCAAAATGGTCTTGACCTGTATCGAAAGATGGTCAAGGTTACAGATCATTTTTTGGATGTCAACTTGATCTATTTAGGTTCGGTTCCATATGACGCTTGTTTGCAAAAAGCAATTCAGAAACAACGCTCTGTGGTAGAAGTTTTCCCAAGAAGCAGAGCTTCGGTGGCGCTAAAAAATATTGCTAAGAAAATAAGTCAATGGCCCTTTCCAAAAAAATCAGAAGGTAATTTGGAATTTTTTGCAGAGCGTTTGATTCATTATCATGCTGACAAAAATGAGGTGTCATTATGAATGCTCATGCGATGTACACTGCTATTCAACAGGGTGATCAGGATAATTTAATTGCAAAGCACGCCAAACTGGTGAAAAGAATAGCCTTTCATATGTTGAACAGATTGCCACCCAATGTTCAAGTCGAAGATCTTATTCAGTCAGGCATGATTGGGCTTTTGGAAGCGCATCGTCATTATGACTCTTCGCAAGGAGCCAGTTTTGATACTTATGCTGGTATTCGGATCAGAGGCTCAATGTTGGATGAAATTCGCAAGTCGGATTGGACTCCAAGATCCGTGCATCGTAAAGCGAGAGAAGCATCAGAAGTTCTCAGGAAATTAGAACAGAGAATAGGGCGAGATGCGAAAGATTGCGATGTGGCAAAAAAAATGGATATATCCTTAAAGGATTATCATAAGATATTAAAAGAAAGTTTAGCTTCTCGTGTGTTTAGCTTGGATCAAGCTGATGAGTCTCAAGGTGATATACAATATGTTCCTGAGGACAAGAAAAACAGAGGGCCGATGAGCCATATCCATCGAGAAGACTTTTTTAATGACATTAAAAAAGAGATAAGCAATTTACCTGAGCGTGAAAGTTTGGTTATGTCATTGTATTACAATGATGAGCTTAATTTGCGAGAGATTGGAGCGATACTGGGCGTCAGTGAATCAAGAGTGTGTCAAATTCATGGTCAAGCACTGATTAGGTTAAGGGCTAGGTTGGGTGACTGGGTCAAATAACCGAATCAATTAAGGAGTCTGTTTTGGATAAAAATATGAAAATTTTAGTAGTAGACGATTTTTCTACTATGCGCCGTATCATTAAAAACTTATTGAGGGATCTTGGTTATCATAACACCGAGGAGGCAGATGACGGAGGTACGGCTTTGCCGATTTTGCAAGCAGGAAACTTTGATTTTTTGGTGACCGATTGGAATATGCCTGGTATGTCGGGCATCGAGCTGTTAAAAGCGGTGCGTGCCGATGAACGTTTAGAAGGATTGCCTGTGTTGATGGTGACGGCAGAATCAAAACGTGAGCAGATTATCGAGGCGGCTCAGGCGGGTGTTAACGGTTATATTGTAAAGCCATTTACGGCGGTGACACTCAAAGAGAAGATTGACAAAATTTTTGAAAGAATAGAGGCGTAACAGAGGGTGTCCTCAGCATCCGCTTCAAATCAAGAGTACTTTGATAGGACAAACGGTCTTATTAAAGCCTTAGAGGGCGGTGATGCCAGTGAAGTTAATCGCTTGATTGATGAGTTAACCACCATCCGGGAGGTGAAAATATTTGAAGAGATTGGTCGTTTAACTCGTACCATGCACGAATCTTTACGTGACTTGAGAGGCGATCCGCTGGTTGAAAAATTAGCCACTGAATCCATTCCCAATGCAAAAGATCGACTTTCCTATGTGATTGAACTAACCGAGCAGTCAGCGCATAAATCCCTGCAATCTGTTGAAGCAGGTTTGCCGATTGTGGATGGGATTCATACTTCAATCGATAAAATTCAAATGAAGTGGCAGAAATTTTTAACCCGTGATCTGTCGGTAGATGAATTTAAGAGTTTGGTGTCGGATATTTCGTTCTTTATTGAAGATATGAAAGTGAAAAATAAGAGTTTGGGCGGGCATTTTCAGGATATTTTAATGGCTCAGTCCTTTCAGGATTTAAGTGGCCAATTGATTCGTCAAGTGATTGATATTGTTAATGAAGCTGAAGATAAGTTGATTGATATCGTCTCTGTTGCGGGTTCCGATGTGGGTCAAAAAAACGAGGTGAGTGAGCCTGTGAAAAGCAATGGTTTTGGGCCTATGGTGCCAAACAGTAAGGAGGATAACCGCTTGAAAAATCAAGATGAAGTGGATGATCTTCTGTCCAGTTTGGGGTTTTAGGAGCGCTCATGACATCGTATGTGGATGATGAAATTTTAGAAGATTTTTTGATTGAGACCTCTGAGATTTTAGAGCGCTTGGGTGATGAGTTATTAGATTTCGAAAAAGACCCAGAAAACAGTGAAATATTAAACTCTATTTTCAGGGGGTTTCATACCATTAAAGGGGGCGGGTTTTTAGGATTCACTTCATTGGTGAACTCATGCCATAAATTGGAAGATATTTTTAATTTATTACGCCAGTCTCAAATAAAAATTGATTCTGGTTTGATGGATCTTATTTTACAAGGCTCCGATTACGTTAATGTGATTATCAGTGCCTTAAGAGAGGGCAATGAGGAACCAAGCCAAGATGATGAGTTGATCCATAAGCTAAATGAGTATTTGCTCTCTTGCCATGAGGGTGGGGATCAGCTCGTTGAAAAGGCTAGGGTAGACGTTGAGGTGGTAGGCGAGGCATTTTCAGATTCTGATGATGCCGAGCTTGAAGCGATGATCACGGCCTCTTTATCAACGAGAGAGAAACAGAGTGCTGGGTCAGCGCCGGTGGTGGACTCGATTGAAACGTCTGCAATCAGCAGCGACAGCTTAGCAGAGACCATTACGGAGGAAGAGTTTGAACAGCTTTTAGATACCCTGAATGCAAAAAAAGAGGATAAGCCGGCGAGCACAGATGTGCCAGAAGCGCCGCCGCAGGTGGCTAAGGTTGAAAAAAGTCAGTCAGCATCGCAGGCGGTGACGAAAAAAGAGAAAAAGCCCAGTACGGTTAAAAAAGCAGATACCACGGTCAGAGTGGATACGCGCCGCTTGGATGACATTATGAATTTGGTCGGTGAACTGGTTTTGTCGCGTAATCGTTTAACCGCTTTGCGGGATAATTTTAACGATAAAAAAGTCATTCAGGCCATTTCAAATTTGGATATTGTCACGGCTGATTTACAGTCTGCGGTGATGAAAACGCGGATGCAACCGATTAAAAAGGTTTTTGGTCGTTTTCCTCGTATGATTCGTGATTTATCACGTTCATTAAATAAAGAGGTTGATCTTGTTTTACTGGGTGAAGAGACGGATCTGGATAAAAATTTGGTAGAAGAGCTGTCGGATCCTTTGATTCATTTAATTCGAAATTCCGTTGATCATGGCATAGAAACCCCATCTGAGCGTGAGAAAAAAGGCAAGCACCGTGTTGGTAAAGTGGTGCTTTCGGCAGAGCAAGAGGGGGATCATATTCTACTTAAAATAAGTGATGATGGCAAAGGCTTAGATGCGGATCAGTTGAAATCAAAGGCGTTAACAAAAGGTATTATCAGTGATGAAAAGGCGCTGAGTATGACGGACAGCGAATGCTTTGAGCTTATTTTTATGCCAGGTTTTACCACTAAAGAGAGCATCTCTGATGTGTCTGGGCGTGGTGTGGGTATGGATGTTGTGAAAACACGCATTGCTAAATTAAATGGCAGTATTGAGATTGAGTCTACGCTTGGCGAAGGCACTAATATTGTGGTTAAGTTGCCCTTGACTTTGGCCATCTTGCCGACCTTGATGGTGGTTGTGAACGGTAGAAAATACGCTTTGCCACTCTCGATTGTAAATGAAATATTTGAGCTGAACACAAAAAAACGCTGTGTGATTGGAGGTAGAGATGTGATTTTGAATCGTGGCAAAGCACCACCTCTGTTTTTTTTAAAAACTTGGTTATCGTTTGATTGCATAAGATCAGGTAAAGAATCTAAAAATGAGCAAGTGATTATGATTCAAGCGGGAAATCAATCTTTGGGTTTTGTTGTGGATCAAGTTATTGGTCAAGAAGAAGTGGTGATTAAACCTTTAGGGGTGTTTTTAAACGGTGTAACTGGTTTGGCCGGTGCCACTATTACGGGAGATGGAAATGTGGCTTTAATCCTTGATATTCCAACCATGCTAAGATCGAGGAATTACCACTGATTATGAAAGCAAAAATAATTTCCATTGCGAGTCAAAAAGGCGGTGTTGGTAAAACCACTACGGTGGTCTCTATTGGTGGGATTTTGGTGCAAATGGGCTATCGAGTTTTGTTGGTTGATGTAGACCCAAATGCCTCGATGACCTCTTATTTTCGCCTGACTCCTGAGCGTTCCAGTCGTTGTTCTTATGTCTTGTTTCAAGATAAACCTTTTTCGCCTTCCAAATTGATTTTGCAAACCGAGGTGAATAAGTTGGATTTGATTCCAGCCTGTTCAGCTTTGGCGATGTTGGAGCGGGATCTGGGGTTAAAACAAGGCATGGGCACGGTGTTGCAAAAAAATATGGAAAAATTTGTTTATCAATACGATTTTATCTTGATCGACAGCCCGCCCACGTTGGGGTTGATTATGATCAATGTGATCTATTCGGGTGATGTGTTGGTGGTGCCGGTGCAGACCGAATATTTGGCTCTGCAAGGTTTGGCTAAAATGGACTCCACCATTGAGATGATAAAAAAGACCAAACCAGAAGTGAATTGGCATGTTTTGCCCACCATGTACGATCGGCGTACCAACGCTTCAAGACGTTCACTGCGGGACATTAAAGAACGTTACGGCGATTACCTGCACGGTGATGTGATTTCAGTGGACACTAAGCTAAGAAACGCCAGCATGTTGTCTCTGCCGGTGTCTCATTTGGACGGTTATTCACGAAGCTGTGAGCAATATCATCATTACATCACCAATAACCTTGTAAATTAGGGAGCTGTTATGAATGCTGTGGTTGAGGTCGATTCTCTTTACGAAGCGCAATGGGTTACGTTTTATCTGGAAGGTGAGTGTTACGGTATTAATGTGATGCAGGTGCAGGAGGTGTTGAGGGTTTCTGATATTGCTCCCGTTCCAGGTGCGCCAGAATATGTGATGGGCATCATCAATTTGCGCGGCAATGTGGTCAGTGTTCTTGATACTCGAAACCGCTTTGGTTTACCATCTCGTGAGACCGATGAATCAACTCGAATCATCATTGTTGAAATGGACCAGCAAACGGTGGGAATCATCGTTGACAGTGTCGGTGAGGTGGTGGAGGTTCAACAGGATGAAGTGGGCAAACCGCCTAATGTTGGCAATGAAGAGTCTGCTCGTTACATTCATGGTATTGTTAGCCGAGAAGGATTTTTGTTGATTTTGGTTGAGCTGTCTCGCTTGCTTGACCAAGATCTCTCTGAGGAATTTTGATGACCGTGTTGCCCCTATTGCTGTTTTTTATTGCCCTGTCGTTGCTGGTTTATACGGCAGTTTCTCTGTGGGATCTGAAAAAAAAATTACTGTCCTATGAAAAACACATCGCGGTGATTGAAGCCACCTTGGTTGGGGTGACTAAAAAAGTTAATTTGCTGGAAGTGGCTGATAAGGTGAGCCACGAGCCGGTGGTGGAGCCTGCTTCGTTACTGAGTTTGGAAGCCGAGCAGGATGAGCTGGAGCAGAAGGCTGAACTGTGCCGCAACAGCAGTGAGGAGCCGCAAGCAGAGCGGGCTTTAATTGAAAAAATGAAAAAAATAACCTCCTCCTAGCCACGTTTTGAGTTGCCCTGCGCATTTCCTCAGCCTTTCTTCATAGCCCTTTTAGCCTTAAACTCGTCGGCCCAATCATCGTTATTGAGCCAATATGACCTCGTTCGTCCATCTGCATCTGCACACCGAATACTCCTTGGTTGATGGTCTCAACCGCATCAAACCTTTAATGGCCGAAGTGGCTAAGCTGAACATGCCCGCCGTGGCGCTGACGGATCAGAGCAACATGTTTGCGATGGTGAAGTTTCAGCGTGCTGCTCTGGCTGCGGGTCTCAAGCCGATTTTTGGCGTGGAGGTTTGGGTGCAGGCGACGGAAGGCGAAGGGGTGTCTCGTTTAATTTTGCTTTGCATGAGCCGCGACGGTTATTTGAGTGCCTCACGGCTGGTGTCGCGCAGTTATCAGCACGGCCAGCAGAGCGGTATTCCGGTGTTGCAGCGCGATTGGTTGAACGCAGAGAGCTGTCAGGGTTTGCTGGCCTTGTCGGCGGGGCGTGAGGGCGATGTGGGGCAAGCGCTGTTGGCGGGTAATCAGGCGTTGGCAGCAGAGCGGCTGGGAAGCTGGCAAGTCTGTTTTCCCAATGCCTTTTATTTGGAGTTGCAGCGCACAGGACGACCGCAAGAGGAGGCGTACATTGTCGCTGCGGTGGCCTTGGCGGCAGAGCAGAAGGTGCCTTTGGTGGCCAGTAACGATGTGCGTTTTTTGCAGCAGACGGACTTTGCCGGTCATGAAGTGCGGGTCTGCATTAACCAAAGCTGCACTTTGGATGATCCACGCCGAACAAAAAATTACAGTGACCAACAGTATTTGCGCTCTGCTGAAGAGATGGAGGTGTTGTTTTTCGACCTGCCCGAGGCGTTGCAAAACAGCGTGGAGATTGCCAAACGCTGCAATTTTCTTCTGGAACTGGGAACCTATTATCTGCCTGATTTTCCCATTCCTGATGGTTTGACCGAAGCGCAGTATTTTAGCCAGCTTTCAGAAGAGGGTTTGGAGTGGCGTTTGGATCGTTTGTTGGATCGCTCTGCGCCGGATTTTGAGCAGCAGCGAGTGGTCTACGATGAGCGCCTCAAAGAGGAGTTGGGGGTCATCATTCAGATGGGTTTTCCCGGTTATTTCTTGATCGTGGCGGATTTTATTCAGTGGGCGAAAGACAACGATGTGCCCGTGGGGCCAGGGCGTGGCTCCGGTGCGGGGTCGTTGGTGGCCTATGCGCTGAAAATCACCGACATTGATCCGCTGGCTTATGACCTGCTTTTTGAGCGGTTTTTGAATCCTGAGCGGGTCTCCATGCCCGATTTTGATATTGATTTTTGCGTTGAAGGCCGAGATCGGGTGATTGATTATGTGTCGAGGCGTTACGGCGCGGAAAAAGTCTCACAGATCATCACTTACGGTTCGATGGCGGCCAAAGCGGTGGTGCGCGATGTCGGGCGGGTTTCGGGGCATCCGTATGGCTTTGTGGATCGCATCGCCAAACTGATCCCCTTTGAGATCGGCATGACCCTGAGCAAAGCCTTGCAAGAGTCGCCGGAGTTGGCGCAGCTCAACGAAGAAGATGAAGAAGTGGCGGCGCTGTTGGAGATGGCGCTGAGTTTGGAAGGGCTGTCGCGCAACGCCGGTAAACACGCCGGTGGGGTGGTGATTGCGCCCTCGGAACTGAGCAATTTTTCACCGCTCTATTGTGAGGCCGGTGGCGGCAGTCTGGTGACTCAATTCGATAAGGACGATGTGGAGGCGGTGGGTCTGGTTAAGTTCGATTTCCTTGGTCTGCGTAACTTGACCGTGATTGATTGGGCGGTGAAGGCGATTAATCTCCAGCGCGAGGCGAGTGCAGAGGAGCCGTTGGACATCAGCCGCTTGCCTTTGGACGACCGTTTGGCGTTTGAATTGTTGCAGCGTGCTGAGACCACGGCGATTTTTCAGCTTGAGTCACGGGGCATGAAAGAGCTGATTAAAAAAATGCAGCCGGATTGTTTTGAGGACATCGTGGCGTTGGTGGCACTCTATCGACCAGGCCCTCTGGGCTCGGGCATGGTGGATGATTTTATTGCGCGTAAAAAGGGTTTGCAGAAGGTCAGCTACCCGCACCCTGATCTGGAAGAGATTCTCAAACCCACCTACGGCATGATCCTTTATCAAGAGCAGGTGATGCAGATTGCGCAGGTGCTGGCCGGTTACAGTTTGGGTGGTGCGGATTTACTGCGTCGGGCGATGGGTAAGAAAAAAGCCGAGGTGATGGATCAGCAGCGGGCGATTTTTACCGAGGGTTCGGTAAAAAATGGCGTGGAGGAGGCGCAAGCGACCCACATCTTTGATCTGATGGCGGAATTTGCCAAGTACGGTTTTAACAAATCTCACTCGGCGGCGTACGCGCTGGTCTCTTATCAGACCATGTGGCTCAAATCCCACTCCCCTTCGGCTTACATGGCGGCGGTGCTCTCTTCGGATATGGACAACACCGATAAGGTGGTGATCATGATGGAAGATTGCGAACAGATGACGTTGCACGTTGGGCCACCGGACATCAATCGCTCCAAATACGTGTTTACCGCCTTGGATGATAAAACAATCCTCTACGGTTTGGGCGCGATTAAGGGTGTGGGGCAGGCGGCGCTGGAGAATCTGTTGGCGGAGCGGGATCAGCAGGGCGACTTTAAGAGCTTGGATGATTTTTGCTTGCGGATTATGGGCGGCAAGGTTAATAAACGTGTTTTGGACTCGCTGATTAAATCCGGTGCGCTGGACTCTTTGGCGGAAAATCGTGCCACGTTGACCGCACGTTTGCCTGCGGCACTGCAGGCGGCGGAGCAGCAGCAGCGTAATCTGATTGTGGGTATTGATGATCTGTTTGCTGCGTTTGAGAGTGAGACCGTGGCCTCTTTATCAGAGCAGATTCCAGTGCAAGCCGATTGGAGCGATGGCCAGCGTCTGCAAGGGGAGAAGGAGACCTTAGGATTGTACCTCACCGGTCACCCCATTGAGCAGCACCTGCAAGAGCTGGATCAGATGACCTCGGGGCGTATTCATCACCTCTGTTCGCAGCTGGATGCGCCAGCCAATCCTGCGCCCGACTCTCGTTATCGGCAAAAAGACAAACAGGTTCTGTTGGCGGGCTTGGTGATTGCCTTTCGCACTCGCCCCACGCAGCGGGGCAAGATGGCCTTTGCTACCTTGGATGATCGCAGTGGTCGAGTGGATGTGGTCATCGGCGTTGAAGATTACGAGCGTTATGCGGATCGCATTGTCATGGATCAGGTGCTGGTGGCGGAGGGCGGTTTGGGCATTGATGATTTTAATGGCGGTTTTCGCTTGCGGGCGCGGACGATTTACACTCTAAATCAGGCGCGTGCGAGGTACGTGAAAGGGGTGTCGCTGTCTCTGGAGAGTGAACAGTTAAGCGCAGACTTGATTCCAGCGTTGGCTGTGCAGTTAAGCCCGTTTCGTTCTGATGAGGGCTGTCGGGTTTTGGTGGAGTACGGCTCGAAGGCAGCTCAAGCGCGTTTGTTGTTGGCTGGCAACTGGTCAATTCGACCCGATGATGAGCTGTTATTGAATTTGCGTCAGTTGCTGGGCGCGGAACAGGTGCAGCTGCTGTACGAATGAGTTGTGCTATAGTGGCGAAAAAATTTCCTCTTTTGAGTGGGATCGAAGGAGGAGATCAAGGAGAACCCATAGGATAAGAGGTGGGTTCAAAACTTCAGCCATTTAAAAACAGTGGTGCCGATGATAAGCAGTGCCGGTTCGTTTGTCTGGTCTTCGGCCAGTCGTACGCATGTGGGAAAAGTGCGTAAATTAAATGAGGATTCCTGTCTCTCTCTGAGTGAGATGGGGCTGTGGGTGGTGGCCGACGGCATGGGAGGGCACGCTTCCGGTGATGTGGCCAGCCAGATGGTGGTCAACTCCTTGCGTTTGGACTCTGTTGCGGCAGACCTAAACGCCTTGGTTGCGGATGTCTGTGAGCGTTTGCAGAAGGTCAATCAGCAGTTGATTAACATTGCCGCGTTGCGCCGTAAACGCATCATCGGCAGTACGGTGGCGATTTTATTGGCCGAGCAGAACAATTGTGTTTGTCTCTGGGCGGGCGACAGCCGTATCTATCGGTTTCGTAATCATATTTTGCAGCGTTTGACCCGCGATCACAGTCAAGTGGAGGCGTTGATTGCGCAAGGTATTATGAATCGTGAGCAGGCCGAAGCCTTGCCCATCTCCAGTGCGATTACCCGTGCGGTTGGGGTGGATACTCATTTGCAGATGGATCTGGGGCGCTTCGATGTGCGTTCAGGTGATCTGTTTTTGCTCTGTAGCGATGGTCTGAATAACGAAGTGGCTGACGATGAAATTGCCACTCTGTTGGGTTGCTGCTCGGTGGAAAAAGCCAGCTCGGCTCTGGTTGAGTTGGCGCTGCAACGAGGTGCGCGTGACAACGTGACCGTGACCGTGGTGGAAGCCAAAATGGATAAAAAGCCCAAGATTGATTAAGCCGCTGGCCGTGGCAGGTGGCTCGGTGTATCATTGCAACGCCTTTTTATGTGCAACAAGACACAGAATAATGAATCCAAATTTTCTTGAGTTTGAACAACCCATCGCCGAGCTTGAGGCGAAAATTGAAGAGTTGCGTTACGTCGGTGACGATGCCGAGATCAACATTAACGAAGAGATTTCCGATCTACAGGGGAAGTGTAAAAGCTTAACCGAATCGATTTTTTCCAAATTGGTTCCTTGGCAGATCTCTCAACTGGCGCGTCATCCGCTGCGTCCTTACACCCTTGATTACATTGAACGTATTTTCACCGACTTCCAAGAGTTGCACGGTGATCGTGCTTACGGGGATGATGCGGCGATTGTGGCCGGTATGGCACGCATCGACGGCAAGCCGGTGATGGTGATCGGCCATCAAAAAGGCCGTGATACCAAAGAGAAGCTGAAGCGTAATTTTGGTATGCCGCGTCCTGAAGGGTATCGTCGTGCGCTGCGTCTGATGAAGATGGCGGAAAAATTTCGTCTGCCGATTTTGACCTTTATTGATACGCCCGGTGCGTATCCAGGAGTGGGCGCAGAGGAGCGCGGTCAGAGCGAAGCCATTGCGCGTAACTTGTTTGAAATGGCGGATCTGAGTGTGCCGGTGATCTGTACGGTGATCGGTGAAGGTGGCTCTGGTGGTGCGTTGGCCATCGGCGTGGGGGATCGTACCCACATGTTGCAATACAGCACCTACTCGGTGATTTCACCTGAGGGGTGTGCGTCCATCTTGTGGAAGAGCGCCGATAAAGCCCCCGATGCCGCCGAAGCGATGGGCATCACCTCCGAGCGTTTGAAGGAGTTAGGTCTGATTGATCGCATTATTCCCGAGCCTCTCGGTGGTGCTCATCGTGATATGGATGCCATTGCCGCGTCTCTAAAGCACTCTTTGTTGGAGACCCTTGAACAGTTGCAGGCCATTCCCGAAGAGCGTCTGTTGGAGCTGCGTTACGAACGTCTCTGCTCCATCGGTAACGTCAACGACGTTTCCTGATTCGCTTAAAGCATAAGATTACCTCCTGATCTTATGCGCTTGCCTTAATGCCTGCCGCTTTCCAAGCTGAATTTCTGCTCCGTCGTCTGCAACAACAGCCGCCAGCGCCTCATTATTTGTTGGCACTCAGTGGCGGTCTGGATTCGGTGGTGTTGCTGCACGCCTTCGCACAGATTTGCCACGATCCTTTTTTTAAATCCGCTAACCTTCAAGTGATACACGTTCATCACGGCTTGCAATCCGAGGCGGATCTGTGGGCGCAAGGTTGCCAAAACCGGTGTGAAACGCTGGCGATGCCCTGTGTGATTGAGCGGGTGAACGCTCAACCGCAAGGCAAGGAAGGTGTTGAGGCGGCGGCGCGTGAGGCGCGTTACCGTGTGTTTGCTCAACATCTGCAAGCGGGTGGTCTGTTATTGACCGCGCACCATCAAGACGATCAAGCGGAAACCCTATTGCTGCGTCTGTTGCGCGGCAGTGGTTTGAGTGGTTTGGCGGCGATGGCCGAGTGTCGAACCTTTGCTCAGGGACATTTAGTACGCCCATTGCTCACCTATTCACGCGCGGCTGTATTGGCCTACGCTCAGCGGCACAGCCTGTCGTGGTGGGAAGATCCGAGCAATCAATCGCTCGATTACGACCGCAATTACTTGCGTCATCAGATCATGCCTCGGCTCAGTGAACGCTGGTTGGGGGCGGTGAAAACCCTCGCTCGTGCCACGGAGCGGGTGGCGGAATCCAATGCGCTGTTGCAAGAGGTGGCGGTGGAGGATCTGGCTAAGTTGCAGCACAATTCAAGCTACGGAAAAGAGAGTTTGCCGGTGGTGGCATTACACCAGCTCTCTTTGCCACGTTTGAACAATCTGCTGCGTTACTGGTTGGCGCAGTTGAACTTGCCCACACCGAGCCACGCGCAGTTGCAGCGGGTGAGTGCTGAATTGTTGGTGGCGGCGCAGGATCGTCAGCCGTTGGTTCATTGGCCGGGCGTGGAGTTGCGTCGTTTTGATGGCCGTATTTACGCCATGCCGCCGTTGCAAAAATGGGATGCAAGCCGACGTTATCCGTGGGATTTACAACACCCTTTGAGTATTGAAGGTCTGCCGGAGCCGTTGCAGCCTGAGTTGTTGAGGGAGCTGGGGTTGGTGTTGCCTCGCGGTGTTTCTGTAACGGTCGCTTTTCGCCAAGGGGGGGAGGTGCTGCGTTTGGCGGGGCGGGGCGTGAGCAAGCCACTGAAAAAATGGTTTCAAGAGGCGAAAATCCCCCCGTGGCAGCGCGAGCGTTTGCCATTGATTTATTTTGAGGATCAATTGGTTGCGGTGATGATTAGCATGGAGTCCATGTTATCATGTGATTATGATTGTTTCTTTCAAAGATAAGCCAACAGAAGACCTTTTTAACGGTGTTAATTCAAAGTTGGCGCGCAAGGCTTGCCCTCAAACTTTATGGCGAATTGCGGCAAGAAAGTTGGATCAATTAGATTCAGTCCAAAATTTGGAAGAACTGAAAGTACCCCCAGGCAATCGTTTGGAAGGCCTTTTTGGAGATAGGGCTGGCTCATACAGCATCCGTATTAACGAACAATATCGGATCTGTTTTTCGTGGGGTGAGTTTGGGCCAACCGATGTAGAAATAACGGATTATCATTAAAGGTGAAATAGATGCGGATTCCAACAGATCGAGAGCCAACTCATCCGGGCGAGATGTTACGGGAGGAGTTTCTACTGCCAATGAACATCACTCAACGTGAATTGGCAGATGCACTCCATGTTCCTTATCAGCGTATTAATGAACTGGTAAATCAAAAGCGTGGGGTTACGCCCAGCACCGCTTTGCGTTTGTCAAAGTTTTTTGCTGTATCCCCTGATTTTTGGTTGACACTGCAAATGAGATGGGAGTTGTATAAAGCACAACGAATTGAGGAAGAAGAGATTGAAACAATTCAAGATTATAAGCATATGAAAAAAATGGCATAAACCGATGTGTTGGATGGGTCAAGTTTTAGCGATGACTATTCTATGGCAAAATGTACAAATAAAGTTTTTAAATCTTTATTTGGCTGCACATCCCCGCTCAGGTGTGATTATGCAAGGCACTGGCGGTATTCGGAAGTTTCGCTGGGCATCTGGTAGCAAGGGTAAAAGCGGAGGCGTTCGAATCGTGTATTACTATCACAATGAAACTGTACCAGTGTTCCTTTTATCAGTATTTGGTAAAAGTGAGCAGGCTAATCTTTCTAAAGCCGAAAGAAATGAATTAGCTAAAATCATGCGAATCTTGGTTAAAAATTACGGTGATACCGATGTCTGAATTCTTTGAAAGTATTAAGCAGGGTTTAAACGAAGCAATAGATTATTCAACAGGAACTGTTTCTAAAGCAATTGTTCACGAGTTTAGTCCTGTTGATGTAAGGAATATAAGAACTAAAATGGCGATGAGCCAAGTTGAGTTTGCTTCAGCGTTTGGGATTAGTGTCAGTACACTGCGGCATTGGGAGCGTGGCGATAGAGTTCCTCAGGGAGCAGCGTTGGTTCTTTTAAATGTGGTAGAAAAAGAACCCAAAGCTGTTCTAAATGCATTGGCTGGGTAGGTAAGTCTGGCTGTAATAGGGTCAAATCCAACACTTAAGCGTTAATTTCTAAACCACAGCAGCGTGATCTTCCCCTACCTGATTCAACCACTTTAAGGAAGCCAAATCTCTTCCATAACAAACCTCACAGCAAGCGCCGATTTATCGTGAAGATCAATTGATCGCTGGGTTCAAACTCAGGCGGTCTGACACCCGTGCCTCGAAAAGTAAAAAACATTAAAAATCAATTACTTGATTTTACCAGTGTGTTTTTGAAATTGTGCTTAAAGGCGCTTTCTGCTACGCTGCGCAGCGATTTTACAGCCCTTAATTAAGCGGATTAACTCTCCCAATTGAACTCAATATGACACGATTTATTTTTGTTACCGGCGGTGTGGTCTCCTCTCTTGGCAAAGGCATCGCAGCGGCCTCTCTGGGCGCGTTGCTTGAAGCTCGTGGCTTAAGCGTCACCATGATGAAGCTCGACCCTTACATCAACGTTGATCCCGGCACCATGAGCCCCTACCAACATGGTGAGGTGTTTGTCACCGAAGACGGTGCCGAGACCGATCTGGATCTGGGTCATTACGAGCGTTTTATGCGCATCACCACCGGCCAGAAAAACAACTTCACCACCGGTCGCGTTTACGAGAGCGTGATTCGTAAAGAGCGCCGTGGTGATTATCTGGGTGCCACCGTGCAGGTCATCCCACACATCACCGATGAGATCAAACGCCGTGTGCGTGCCGGTTCCGAAGGGGCAGACATCGCCTTGATCGAGATCGGCGGTACCGTCGGTGACATTGAGTCCTTGCCGTTTTTGGAAGCGATTCGTCAACTGGGCCTTGAGATGGGGCATGAAAATGCCCTTTTTATGCACCTGACGCTGGTGCCCTACATCAGCTCGGCGGGTGAGCTGAAAACCAAACCGACTCAGCATTCGGTTAAAGAGCTGCGCTCCATCGGCATTCAGCCTGATATTTTGGTCTGCCGCTCTGAGTTGCCCCTGCCTGACGAGGAGCGGCGCAAAATTGCTCTGTTTACTAATGTGGCAGAAGCGGCGGTGATCTCCGCCTTTGATGTGGAGAACATCTACAGCTTGCCCCACGAATTGAACAAACAGGGCATGGACGACATCGTGCTGAAACGCTTCCACATTCCGGCTCCAGCGGCAGATTTGACCGAATGGGATGCGGTGGTGGAAGCGATGGCGCACCCGCAACATCAAGTCACGGTTGGCATGGTGGGTAAATACACCGATTTGACCGAATCCTATAAATCCCTCAATGAAGCCCTTTCTCACGCGGGCAGTAAACTGCACACCAAGGTCAAGATCGTCTATCTGGATGCCGAGCAGATTGAGACCGAAGGCGATGATCGTTTGGCGGAATTGGATGCGATTTTGGTGCCCGGTGGGTTTGGTAATCGCGGTGTGGAGGGTAAGATTGAAGCTGCGCATTTTGCGCGTCAAAACAAAACCCCCTATCTGGGCATCTGTTTGGGGATGCAGGTGGCGGTGATTGAATTTGCCCGCCACTGCGCGGGTTTGGAAGGGGCGCACAGCACCGAATTTAACCGCGAGGCCGCCGAGCCGGTGATCGCCCTGATCACCGAGTGGCAGACTGAAAGCGGTGAGAAGCAGAGCCGTTCTGAAGATACGGATCTGGGCGGCACCATGCGTCTCGGTGGTCAGCGTTGCCAGTTGCAAGAGGGTTCTAACATTCGTCGGGTGTACGGCGAAGCGTCGATTGTGGAGCGTCATCGCCACCGTTATGAGTTCAATAACAACTACTTGCAGCCGTTGCAGCAGGCGGGCATGACGTTTTCGGGTAAATCCGTGGATGACTCGCTGGTGGAAGTGGTGGAGCTGGAAGATCATCCGTGGTTTATCGGTTGTCAGTTCCATCCTGAATACACCTCCACCCCCCGTGATTCTCATCCGCTGTTTATCGGCTTTATTCAGGCCGCTTTAGACCATAAAAATCGGGAGCGTTAAGCGATGAAACTCTGTGGTATGGATGTGGGTCTGGATCAGCCGCTGTTTTTGATGGCAGGCCCTTGTGTGATTGAATCGGAAGCATTGGCGATGGAAACCGCAGGGCAGCTTAAAGAGATCTGTGAAAATCTCAATGTAGCCTTTATCTATAAATCCTCTTTTGATAAAGCCAACCGCTCCTCCTTGAGCAGTTTTCGCGGCTTGGGCATGGATGCGGGGCTGAAGATTTTGCAGAAGGTGCGCCACGAACTGCACCTGCCGGTGGTGACCGACGTGCATGAAGACACGCCGCTGGACGAAGTGGCCGAGGCGGTGGATGTGTTGCAGACTCCGGCCTTTTTGTGTCGCCAGACCAATTTTATTCAAGCCGTTGCCAAGACCGGCAAGCCAATCAACATCAAAAAGGGGCAGTTTATGGCCCCTTGGGACATGCAGAACGTGGTGGATAAAGCCCGTGCTACGGGCAATGAGAACATCATGGTCTGTGAGCGGGGGGTCTCCTTTGGTTACAATACCTTGGTCTCTGACATGCGTTCTTTGGCGGTGATGCGCCAAACCGAGTGCCCCGTGGTGTTTGATGCTACCCACTCGGTGCAGCAGCCGGGGGGGTTGGGTAATGTCTCTGGTGGTCAGCGTGAGTTTGTGCCGGTGCTGGCACGGGCGGCGGTGGCCGCTGGGGTGTCGGGTCTGTTTATGGAGACCCACCCTGATCCAGCCAAGGCCTTGAGCGACGGCCCGAATGCGTGGCCACTGGATCAGATGGAGGAATTGCTGGAGACGTTGCTGGAGCTGGATCAGCTGGTGAAATCCCGCCCGATGCCGGAAACGGAGTTGATGAAGTAGCGTTGTAAACTGAATTTTAATTTTTTGCCCACAAGGTAAATCACGAACAAGGCGGTCAACAGCCGCAGTTCAAACAACTGGAGAGTCATCATGACAAAGATTGTTGATATCAAAGCAAGAGAGATTTTGGATTCCCGTGGTAACCCCACCATTGAAGCGGATGTGTATCTCGCCTCGGGTGTAATGGGACGTGCAGCGGTGCCTTCCGGTGCCTCTACCGGTGTGCGCGAAGCGATTGAACTGCGTGACGGCGATGAAAACCGTTATTTGGGTAAAGGGGTTTTGACCGCCGTGGCCAACATCAATGGCGAAATTCGCACCGCTCTGCTCGGTTTTGATGTCTTTGATCAGGTCGCTTTGGATCGCTGCATGTTGGCGCTGGACGGCAATGAAAACAAAGATCGTCTCGGTGCCAATGCGCTGCTGGCGGTTTCGCTGGCCAACGCGCACGCGGCGGCGTTGAGTGCCGGTAAGCCGTTGTTTCAGCACTTGGGTGGCGATGCGGCAGTGACCTTGCCGGTGCCGATGATGAACATCATCAACGGTGGCGCACACGCTGACAACAGCGTTGATCTGCAAGAGTTTATGATTGTGCCTGTTGGTGCGCCGAGCTTTAAAGAGGCGCTGCGTTACGGTACCGAGGTGTTTCATGCGCTGAAAAAAGTCTTGTCGGACAAAGGTTTGAACACCGCTGTGGGTGATGAGGGTGGTTTTGCTCCTGATCTTTCTTCCAATGAAGAGGCCATCGAAGTGATTTTGACCGCCATCAAAGCGGCCGGTTACGAGCCAGGCAAAGACATTGCTTTGGGTCTGGATGTGGCCAGCTCGGAGTTCTTCAGTGACGGCGTTTATGATCTGGCTTCAGAAGGGCGTAAATTCACAGCGGCGGAGTTTGTCGATTATTTGGCGGTGTGGGTGGATAAATATCCGATTATCACCATCGAAGACGGCATGGACGAAGGCGATTGGGACGGCTGGAAACTGCTGACCGAGAAGCTGGGCGACAAAGTTCAGTTGGTGGGCGATGATCTGTTTGTCACCAACACCAAAATCTTGCAAGAGGGCATCGACAAAAAGATCGCCAACTCCATTTTGATCAAAGTGAACCAGATCGGCACCTTGACCGAAACACTGGAAGCGATTGATATGGCACACAAAGCCGGTTACACCGCTGTGGTTTCCCATCGTTCCGGTGAGACCGAAGACACCACCATCGCCGATTTGGCTGTGGCGACCAACTCCGGCCAGATCAAAACCGGCTCGTTGTCGCGTTCGGATCGGGTGGCGAAATACAACCAACTGCTGCGCATTGAAGAGATTTTGGGTGATCGTGCCGTTTATGCAGGTGCTAAGGCGTTTTCGTAAGTTGATCTTATGAAAGCCAAAACGGCGGTTGTCGTCATCGCTTCGGTCATGTTGCTGTTGTTGTTCAGCTTGCAGTATCGACTTTGGGTGGGCGGCGGCAGTTTGGCGGAGGTCTGGCGTTTTCGTCAGAGCTTGGCGGAGAAGCAACAGCAGGTGCAACGCCTGCAAGAGCGCAACGCCATTTTGGCCGCTGAGGTAAAAGACCTCAAGCAGGGCGTGGGGGCGATTGAAGAACGCGCCCGTTACGATTTGGGTATGATGAAAGAGGGCGAGACCTTTTTTCAAATCATTGGCGATCCGCCAGAACAGTTATTTCCGCAGTAATTTTTTATGTCAAAACAGACCTTTTGGGCGCTGCTGCCCGCTGCCGGTGTCGGTAAGCGGATGCAGGCCGATTGCCCCAAACAATACCTACCGTTGTTAAATAAAACCGTGCTTGAACAGAGCCTCGACTGTTTTTTAAGCCACCCCAAAATTAAAGGTGTGGTGTTGGTTCTGGGGCATGAGGATGGCTATTGGCCCGATTCGCCGCTGGCATCACACCCTAAAATCAGACGTGCTAAGGGGGGGCAGGAGCGTTTTCATTCGGTCTTGAACGGTCTGAGTGTGCTTGCTGAGCAGGCGGATGAAAACGATTGGGTGCTGGTGCATGATGCCGCTCGTCCTTGTCTGCGCCGCGCGGATTTGGATCGTCTGTTGGCGGTCTTGGCTGAGGATGAGGTGGGCGGTTTGTTGGCTTTGCCGGTGCGCGATACGATGAAGCGGGCGACTTCGGATGGTGAGGTGAGTGAGACCGTGGATCGAGAGGCGTTGTGGCATGCGTTGACCCCGCAGATGTTTCGTTTGGGGGCGTTACAAGCGGCCATTGAGCAGTGCATCGAAGAGGGTCTTGCCATTACCGACGACGCTTCGGCGATGGAGCGGGTGGGTTTTCGGCCAAAATTGATCGAGGGTTGTGAGGACAACATCAAAATCACTCGGCCACGGGATCTGCGTTTGGCGGAAATCTATTTATTAGAGCAACGAGGGGAGTTAGGTTGATGAAATTGCCACGCATCGGTCACGGTTACGATGTTCATGCGTTTGAAGAGGGGGCGTTTGTGATCCTCGGTGGGGTCAGAATTGCGCACACCAAGGGGCTAAAAGCGCACTCCGATGGCGATGTGGCGATTCACGCGCTTTGTGATGCGCTGTTGGGGGCGCTGGCCTTGGGGGACATTGGTCGCCATTTTCCCGACAGCGATCCGGCGTTTAAAAATGCCGACAGCCGAAACCTGTTGCATCAGGTGATGGCGTTGGTGAAAGAGCAGGGCTATCGGGTGGGCAACGTTGATCTGACGATTATTGCTCAAGCGCCGAAAATGGCACCGCACATCAACACCATGCGTCAATATTTGGCCGTTGATCTGGAAGTGACGCTTGCGCAGGTGAATGTGAAGGCGACCACGACGGAACAGCTGGGTTTTACGGGACGTGAAGAGGGTATTGCGGCTCATGCGGTGGTTATGGTGTTTGCTGAGTAGCAGCTACTAATTTTGGCGTTGATTGGTTTATTCGCAATTGCTTAGTATTTTAATTAGTGATAATATTTGATGGGTTTGTTTTTAACATACGAGGATTTATAGATGTCAATAGAAGAGATTAAAACAGCAGTTGAAAAAATCCTGCCTAGACTTGAGTTGGTGAAAGGTAAAGGAGAAGAAGCGACAAAACAGGCTATGGTTTTACCGATGATTGAAGCTTTAGGGTATGATATTTGGAACCCCTCAGAAGTTTGTCCTGAATTTGAAGCAGATACAGCAGTAAAAAAAGAGTGGTCAAAAAGAAAAAGTTGATTACGCTATTTTAATTAATGGAGTGCCAAAAATATTTGTCGAGGTTAAATCAATTGATGAAGATCTTGATGGCCATCATGGTCAATTAAAACGTTACTTTACATCAACAACCTCAGTTTCTTTAGGGATATTAACTAATGGTATTGAATATAGGTTTTTTACGGATACGAGTGAAATAAATATTCAAGATGATTTACCATTTTTTGTTGCAGAATTGGATTCAATAGATAATGGGCTGGATATTTTAGCTAGATTTCAAAAGGATGTTTTTTCTGGTGAAGCCATAAGGGAATTTGCCACAGAGCTTACCTACACTGAAAAAATGTATGATTTTTTGAAGCTTGAATTAGATATAAGGGATGGAGAATTAAGCGAGTCATTTATGCGTTGGCTGTTGTCATCTAAAGGTATGTGTGAAAGTAGGGTGACGGCTAATGTGGTTGATCATTTTAGGCCAATTGCAAAAGATGCGCTTCAGAAAGTGCTTAGGAGTATTGTTAGGCGCTCTGTTGCAGCGATTGATGAGGGAGTCTCATCCTCGCCAGTTGAGGATTGTCAGAAAGAAGATAATCCGAAAGATGTTGTGTCGTCACCTAATGATTCAGAACAAGATGAGGTTGTTAAACCCTCAGGAAATAGAAAGGGGATTGTTACTACAGATATTGAGTTAGACAGTTTCGCTATCATAAAAAAGCAATTTGAAAGCTCATCCCTTTTTGATAAAGAGATTTATAATCCATCTATAAAAAAGATGTCTCCCTTGGAGCTTGGTTATAAAGATACCACTGGATATTTTGGTGTTTATTTTAACAAACCATCTTGGTGGATTGTGCGTTTATACTTGGAAGTTAAGGTGAAGTGGATTGCAATTAATATTGACCCAGAGGAAGGGAGAAAGTTAATGCCATCTCATTTAGAGGTCTTACCAAAGAATTCTTTGGGTGATTTTAGAGTTAAAGTCAGTGGTATTGAGGATTTACATGCCTTGAGTCATTTGATTTTTGCGGGATTTGAAAAAACGATTCAAGATCGAATGACTAATTAATAATTAGGGTGTCTGAGAGACTATTAATATGAGCCTTTAGAATAAAGGCCGTATTATTTTACAGTGCAGAGGTGGGTGGGTTTAGAAACGATAGGGCAGTGCGAGGAAGAGTACAAACAGCGGCAGGTACCAGATTGTGGCCAGCAAAGACCAAACCAGCAGGCGCATGTTCTCGCTTAATGCATCACCCGTGGCAAACATCAGGGTGAAGAGCAGAATGTTCCATAAGATCAGCATAAATGCGTTTTCGATCAAGCTTTGCCAAGAGAAGATCAGCAGCAGCGCGAAAATATAACCCGCTGCGATATTGGTCACTTTCTCTGTGGTGCTGGCATCTGGATTTAGAAACAGCATGAAAAACCATAAAACAACCGAAAGGCCAATAACACCCAGGAGAGGCATCAAGTAAGCTAAAAAAGCGGATCGTGTGTTGGTGTTTGAGCTGTCCATTATGAATATCCTGTTAGGAAAAAAAGCTTGCCAGAGCACCATTTTCAGCTATGGTTAACAGACAGTATAAGGAGATTTACAATGAGTTCAGAAAATTTATTTAACCCACTGAAAATTATCATGTTATTGATGTTCGCAACTTTTTTAGCCAGCTGTGGTGGTGATGGAGGCTCGACCATCAACACCAATACAGCAACCGATACCCTCAGCAGCCTATTTGAGCGTGAACTCAAAGGCTGCGCTTTGAACTGTCATTCTCCTGGCGGCAGTGAGGAAAATGGTCCTAATATGAGCACTAAAGAGACCTTTCGCACTTCATTGGTCAATAAAAATTCTTTGGATTATCTATCGCCTCTCTGGATTAAAGGTTCCACATGCAGCCTTGCACTGAGTTTTATCAAGCCAGGTGATGCGGCTCAGTCGATGTTGCTGGCAACCTTTGTTCAAGCTCAGTCTGATATTTTGGCCGCAGCCACCAATTGCATTACCTCATATAACGTCCATGTTGCTAATCGTGTGAGTTTGAGTGCGACAGGCATTGTTGATCTGACCTCATGGATCAATAAAGGGGCGCTGAACAATTAAAAAGCACATTGAATGATGTATTGGCTGTTTAAATGGCTGCTGGCTATGCTCTCAACTTTGCTGGTGGCTGCTGTTTTGTTATTGCTTTCCAGTTATCTTTTGCTCAGATCTCCTTTTTTTTATCACACCCTATTGCCCCAATTACAGCCCATTTTGCAACAAAATGGCCTTCGCATTAAGCAATTGCAATCCTTGGAAATTGATCTGTTGCGTGGCATCAAAATTTCTGGCCTCAGCTTGCATTGGCAAGACAACGAAAAAAGCTGGGTTTCGTTGCAGTTGGCTGAATTTGAACTGCGTTATTCTCTGTCAGAATTATGGCAACAACGTCTGTTTATTGAAGCGTTGACGTTGAAAAAGCTTGATTTAGAGGCGGAGTTACAGGCAGTAGCACAGCTTGAAAAACAAACCGAAGAACCGATTGATTGGCAACAGAAGATCAGCGAGCAGGCTTTACCTCTGGTGGTAAAAAACATATCCCTTACGCAGAGCCAGCTGAAAATAACCTTGTTAAAAACAGAAGAAAAAGTGCAAATTGAGACCGGTTTGGATTATCAAGGCGAGTTGCAGTGGCAAGGAGATGAAATAAAAAGCCAACAGCGTGTTGAACTCAGTGCTCTCAATTTTTCACGGTGGCATAACAAGGTGCAGCAGACCTTATCTAAGGCGGATTTATCGCTGAAATTGGATCTGGATCTGCTGGATTTGAAGCATGAACCCAAGTTGGATTTTAATTCAGAGTTAGAGTTCAATGCGGGCAAGCTGTTGCACAAAACCTCAACGCTTCAATTAGTTTTTCAACCGCAAGGGCAATTAAGCCTTAATGGTAATCTGAGTGAGTTAAGCAAGCCTCTGGAAAGTTTATATTTTGAATTTGAACAGAATTTTTTAATAGAGCGATTTGAGTTGCAGCAGCAGCGTGAAGAGAAAGGCAAAGTTGAAACGACTCGGTTGGCAAAACAACAGGCTGTTTTCAGTGGTGAGTATAAAAAGGGTCACATTCAACTTCAGGGTGAGCTGGTTCAGCAGCAGTTACAGTTGCCGCAACTGAAAAAATGGGTGAATACAAAACAGCTGATTCACCTAAGCAGCGATGTGGCTCTGACTAAACCGCAGTTAGAAATCCAGTTTTTTTTGCAAGGTCAGCAGCTTCTTGCTCTGAATATAAGTGCAGAAAATACAGAAAATAGCTTGATGTTAAAGCCTGATCTGATGTTGTACGTTCGGCAAAATTTATTGGCCTACAGTGATTTAGCCAAGCCGCTGGCTCAATTTGGAGGGCAAAAAATAGAATTGCAAGCCGAAGTAACACTGCATCATCAGCAGCAGAACATTCAATCTGCTGATTTTAGCCGTTTTATGCAGTGGCCTGCGAGTGTGGAAGGGCAAATGAGCTTGACTCAGTTAAGTCAGCCGAAACAGAAAAACAGTCCGATTTATAAACAGCCAATTAATGTGAATTTTTCCCTTAAAAAAGAGGGTCGGTATCAGGTCGAATGGCAGCTTAAAGCCCCCCAGCTCAAACTGGCCGAATTAAAACGCGCCATTGCCCTTGAGTGGCAAAACAGCAGTGAATTTCAATGGCCTCTGCAACAGAGCAGCATCAAGGGTTCTTTGAGCTTGGATCAAAAACCCGTACTGTCGTACCAACTAGAGCTGAGTGATCGAGAAAAAGAGGCAAAAATAAGTGCCACTTTGGATCTAACGTTAGATCCAAAGTGGCGGCGTTATCATTCCAATTTGGCGCAGTTGGATCAATTGGGGCGCAGCGACCTTAACTGGAATCTGCACGCCACGTTGCAGCATCGTAAACCGAATTTGTTGTCTTTGTTGGCAGAGGATCTATCCCAAGGCCAAATTCAGCTGCAATCCAATATCAGGGTGAAGCAGCGCAGTCGCGGTACGTTGTTGCAGTTTAAACAACCCCTTGAGCTAAAACAGCAGTTGAACTGGTCAGGGCGCGGACTTGAGTTGGCCAGTCAATTCACAGCGGGGCATTTAAAGGTAAACAATCTGTTTAAAACAAAAAATTTACAAGCACAACTACAGCTTGAAACAGATGTTGTGCCAATCCCGAAAAAAGCTAAATTAACACTTACTGCCGATGCAGAGTCACTGATTTTTAAAGACGGTTTTGAAACCGCTGCTCTGCTGTTTCCTGTGCGCTTGAGTGCCAAAGGGCGGCAAACGGGTCAGCAGTTGGTGTTGGATGAATTTAACGTGGACTTGAGTAAAAAATTATTGAATCTGAAGTTGTCAGCTAACTTTAATCCGCAGAACAACAGCGGTCAGGCCAGTGGTCTGTTGCAGAGCTATCTGCGCCCCCATTTATTGCATCAACCGGCGCTCTCGGGCAGCGGCAGTGTGGCATTGCCGTGGCAACTGACTCTCGAAGAGGGGCGGCGGGCGAGTTTGGAGGCGGAGATGACTTTTACCGATTTTGCTCTGTCACTGGATCAAATGGCGCTGAATAACATCAATGGCTCGCTGAAAATTGCCGAAGAGTTGCAGCTCAACGACGATAATACCGTGGGTTTTCGTTATCTGTTGCACGTTGATCCGTTTCAACGAGTGGATTACAGCCGTGTGCAACCGCAATTGTTGAGTCGGCAAAACTTAAGCATCGAACAGCTGCAACTCGATCATTACCAAGTGGGGCCGCTGCACGCCAGCTTGGGTTTGGAGCAAAATTTATTGAAGTTGCAACAGTTTGATTTGGCGCTGTACGGAGGGTTTATTACCGGCCAGTTTTACCTTGATGCCACGCCTGGCAATTGGAAAATTGGTTTGTTAAGTCGTCTCAGTCAAATTAACCTCCAGCCGTTGTTGGCAGAAGATTCAGTTTATAAAGACAGCCCACAAAACCCCATCAGTGCGCGTACTGCGTTGGAGTTTGATCTCAAGCGGCGCTTGTTGGAAGGCCGCGTTGACATCAGTGATATCAGTCGTGAGCAGCTGTTGCAACTGCTGGAACTGTTTGATCCAAATTATGAAGATGAGCAGTTGGCGAAAATTCGTGCCGCAGTGCAAATTGCTTATCCAGAATGGCTGGCGCTCAAGATGCAAAAAGGCTTGCTGGATTTGGAGCTGTCACTGTCATTAATACCAGGTACGTTGCGGGTACAAAATTTACCGCTGAGCCCCATTTTGGAACGTTTTGCCGGTGAGGCATTGAATAATATTGAGGCGTTACCGCTGCAATAAAGGAGTTGTTGATGAAATTTGGACTGTTTTTAATAAGCGTGTTGGTCTCTGGTTGTGTGGCGCTTCCGGATGTCTATTTAATTGATCGACATACGGTAATGGAAGCTGAAGCGTCGGGTGAGTGGCCAGAGCTGGAGCGACGTTTAGCACAGCAGGCGCTAAAATTGGGGCCAGAGTCGCTGCTCATCGGTCAGGATGATCCGCGTAAAAAAAGAGCCTTTAGCGTTCTTAATGGTGAATTTGTGGTGGAGTCAAAGTCGCAATGAACCGGTTATTGATGCTGTTTTTTTTGCTGGGTTTGGTGTCGGTTTCTGTAGCTGAAGAGTCGGACGAATGGCGTAATAATCGCATTGCGTTGTTGGATAAAATCACTGTAGGGCCGTGGGATAATTTTCAAGCCACGGTCAGTCGTGATGATCAACAGGTTGTTTTTACCCGTGACCGTAATCAGATCCCTAATTTATTTCAGCTGGATCCAGATAAAAAAACCTTACAGGCGGTGTTGCGGGGGCGAGACGATGCCAAAGATGCCACTTTTAGCCACGATGGTAAGCGGTTGCTGTTTACCCGTTATCGGCGTGATGCACAAGGTAATATCTGTCTGTTAACCTTGGGTCAGCAGGAGCCTGACTGTTTTACCGATTCTGCGACCATTGATCACTCACCCTTTTGGGTTGGTGAAGATAAAGTGGCTTATCTGCGTCGCAGTGCCTTGCAGTTGCAGTGGCAACTGGTGCTGTATGATCTGAACAGTAAACAAGATCAGGTGCTGTTTCACGGTAATTTTTCTTCTGCCACCGCCTCGGTTGACGGTCGTTATCTGTTGTTGAGTGAAATCACTACAGAAAATAAGCGACAAACAAAACGGTATGATTTTGAGGATCAATCCCTAAAAATATTGCCTGAGTTTGATCTGCCTGGTATCAGTGGTTTTCAACGTTTTTCTAATGACGGTCAGTGGCTCTATTTCAGCCGTTTTATGAGCGACACCAACAACGATCAACTGATTGACGGCAATGATAATGGGGTGATTTTTCGCATTCCGTGGCAACGTTTTTTACACGCCAAAGAACGGCTGCTGCCTGAGCAGCTTACTTCGGTAAGCAATAACTGTAAATTCCCTGAACTGAGTGATAGCCACCTCTATTTGACCTGTGCTTTTGAAGGTTCGCTGGACATCTACCGCACTCGTTTGCAAGGTGTGGTGCCACAGCAGTGGGGAGTGGAGCAGTTATGGGAAGCGCATCGTGCTGCGCGCAGCCATGCAGCGCGTTTGTTGATTCTCAATACGTTGCGTTACCGTTTTCCTGCGGTTGATAATTCGATTGTCGAACGTATTTTGAGTCACCATTTGGACAACGCTGAATTTTCTGCGGCGCGTTATTATTTGGCTCAGTTGCAACAGGAGAAGAGTCAACAGCCCAATTTAGCCCTTTTTTACCAAAGCCTGAATCGTTTGTTAGCCATTCGCTCCAGTAAGCAGAAAATACCGGTGGGTATTGTGACCGCGCGTTTTCAGCGCTGGGTTAAAGATGAACGTCAGCAATTGCAACAGGGGTCGCAGTGGCCAGAGTTAAAAAACTTAGTTCATGCTTATCTTGATTATGAGTTAGAACAGCAAGAGAGTGCTTTGCAGCGCTTGAATCAAGTGGGTTTGCAAGCAGGGCAGTTTCCATTGGAGGGTTATTTAGCCTTTGAACTGTATAAATTGTTGCTGCAAGAAAGCGATTCAAAGCGATTGTTAAGTCTCTATCCGGAGATGTTTAATCACGCTGATTTTTCCCTAGAAGCACAACTTTATTATGCGTTTCACTATCTGAAATTATTGGCTCAATTGGAGCCGGATCTGGCACAGCGCCAGCAGTTGCTGACATTGCAAAAAAAGAGCGTGGTAACGGAGGTGCAAAAGTTGTTTGCGCTTGAGCTGGCCGGTTTAACCTTGGTGCAAGCCGCTGAGCCACTGCAACAGCAGCAGGCTTTTGCGCGTATGAGCCAACTGTTGCGTGACAGCCAGCATCAGCCGTTGCTGCGTAAAGTGGCTCATATTCGTGCCATTCAAATTTTGGCTGCTGCTGAGCGTTACGATTTTATGGAGTTGATGTCGCGCAGTTGGCTGTTATTGACTCATATTTCTGAGATGGAATTTATAAACAGCCGTGATCAATACGCCACCATTATGTTGGATAAAGCCTATGGTCTGATGCAGCAGAGTCAGCTGGCCAAAGCCTATAATACCTTTTACAGTGCCATTCGCCAGACCGATGATCTGGAAGCGCATTACCAGCTGATTGAGCTGGCGGCCATTCCGAGTCTGAATAAAAAAGAGAACCTGAAACAGGTTTATGAGCTACTGGAAAAGCAGAAACTGTTGGCGGTCAGTGCGCCTTATGTGCAGGCGTTGCAACTCATGTTGGATGAAAAAAGTACCGAAGAGCAAGAGGCAAAAGCGCTGGCGCTGCTGCAAACAATGGATCACCGCAGCAGTACGCCAGCGATGCAGGAGCTGTTAATGGGGGTGATTTACCATCGGCAGTTACGTCGTTCTCAGCAAGGCTACCGTTTTGATCAGCCCCTGTTTCAGCAGGCGCATCATCATTATATGATGGCGCTTGATTTTGGTCGTGAAAACCAGCGTATCAATGCCGTGGTGTGGGAGAACTTGGCTCACTTGCATCTGGATGTGCGGCATTACGGTTTGGCCTCTGGGTTTTTTCAGCACCGCTTGACTGCGCCTTTTTTAAATGCGAAACGGGAGGCCAATCTGCGCTGGTTTGCGGCGCGGGCGCTGTTTTACAGCAATCAACCACAAGAAGCGCAGCAGCAGGCCGAGCAAGCCTATCTGTTGGCTAAACAGGCCCCTAGCTTAGAGTCGTTGCCTTTTTTGGAGAAATGGGCTTTTTATACTTTGCAAGCGGAGCATTACATTGAGGCTGAGCAACGTTATAAAACGCTGTTGGCGCAGTCGGATAAATTAAGTGTTAACAACCAAATTAAAGCCCGTTTAGCGTATGCTTATGCCCTGAAAAAACAGCAGAAAAATAGGCAAGCCGTTGATCAGTATCAGCGGGTTTTGCAATTAAGTGCTCAATTGAAACCAGAAGAAAAAAGCCAAACCCAGCTGTTGAAAACCGATGCGGTGCGTTATCAACTGTTGGCGCACGGTTTTTTAGCGCAGTTGAATGGGGCGGATAAGGCCGTTGTGCATCATCAAACACGGATCGCTCTTTGGCAGCAGATTGAAGCAGAACCAGAAACGTACGCTTACAGTGAGGCGAGCCGTCTCTCGTTTCTGTGCAAAGATCAGCAGCAATTGGCGTTGACGTTGGAACAGGTGGGGCGTTTAGATGAGGCATTCCAAGCTATGAATGCCGCTTTGCACAGTGCAGCACAGTGGAGTGAAGAGAGTGAAAACAGCACGGGGCCGGTGATTTATCGTAGCTTGGTTAATGGGCTTAGTTTTTCTCTGTTGCATCCCGAAGAAGCTAAGCAGCATCAGCTTGAGCCGTTAGGCGAATGGGTGAACGCAGCTTTGCAGGGTTTTGAAAGTGCCGTTTATCGTTCTGAAGTGTTGCTGGAGCAAGAGGCGCGATTGCGCCGGTTGTGGGAAAGGTATTCTGAGAGTGTGCTAGGACAATGAATAACCCATTAGGAGAATAAAATGAGCGAAAAGATAACAAATAAATTGGGCCCTTTAGCGGCTCTTGTTGGCTGTTGGGAGGGAGATAAAGGCGTTGATGTTTCCCGTGTTCACAGCAAAGTGAAAGAGACTCGCTATCGTGAAAAGGTGACCTTTGAAGCGCTCGGCCCGGTTAGAAATGGACCGCAAGAGCTGTACGGCTTACGTTACTCGATGACGGCATGGCGCTTGGGTGAAAACGATGCGTTTCATGAAGAGCTGGGATATTGGTTGTGGGATGCGGCCAATGAACAGGTGTTGCGCTGTTTTATGGTGCCGCGTGGGGTGTTGATTAACGCGGGCGGTGATGCGTATGTTGAGAGTAAGCGGTTGCATTTGTCCGCCGAGGTGGGTTCTGAAACGTATGGGATCTTGTCCAATAAATATTTGGATGAATCGTATAAAACCATGAAGTATATTTTAGATGTGGTGATTCATGATAATGGCCGTTTTAGTTATAAAGAGACCACTCAATTATGGATACCGGTGAATGAAGCCCTTTTTAATCATACGGATGAAAATACGTTAGTTAAAGTATGAGGTTTGTAGGACGGTATCAATCACTTGTTCTAGGGCTGTTATTCAGCCTCTGGCTCTCGCCGTTGTGTGCGGAGTCGAGCCGTGACTTTGCTTACGAGTTGGAGATTGAGGTGGATTCGCGCGGCTTGCAGCCCTTGTTACAAGGCAGTTCTACTTTGCAGAGTTTGCAAGATCGACCACCAGAGTCGCTGCTGGGGTTGAAACGACGTTTGCAAGCAGATCTAAAACGTTTTCAGCAGGTGCTTCGTTCCGAAGGGTATTACCAGCCTGATCTACGTCATAAAATCAGTTCACGTCAGAGTGATTTTAGCCCTTACCAAGTGCAGATCACGATTAAAAAAGGCGTGCTTTACCGGCTTGCGGCGTATCAAATTCGGCTCTATCGAGGTGAAATTACTTGCTTGAAAGATGACGCACATTGTCCGGCGTTGCCGCCTTTAAAAGAGCTGGGTATCAGAGTCAATATGGGGGCGAAAGCAGAGCGCATCATTGCTGCTCAGCGTCTGTTATTGTCTTGGTTTAAAGAGCGGGGTTATCCCTTTCCGGGTGTGTTGCAGCGCAAAGTGTATCTACAGCAGAGCAAAAAAAGTCTGCGGGTGGTATTGGATCTGGATTTGGGGCCATTGGCCAAAATGGGTGAAGTGCAGATTGTGGGTCTGAAAGAGGTGAAACCGTCGTTTGTGGCGGCGCGGCGTGATGGATTGGAAGGTGATCTGTATCAGCAGCAGCAACTGAATGAGATGCGCTCACGGCTGATTAAAACCCATCTGTTTGAGACCGTGAGGGTGCGCGCAGGCAGTGAAAATGAGGGCGTGGTGCCGTTGCAGGTGGTCTTGGTAGAAAATGAGCACCGCACCTTAGGCACGGGGATTACCTACGCCAGCACCGATGGCATGGGGATCGAAGGCTCTTGGCAGCATCGTAACTTTACTGGTGTGGGGGATAATGTGCGGGTGGATTTGGATTGGTTGCCGCAACGCCAATACCAAGAAGTGACGCTGCGCCGCCCGAATTTAGAACACTTGGGTAAAACGCTCTTTTTTACCGGTACGGCAACGCAAAAACAGAGCGATGCCTTTGATCAATACGGGGCTGAGGCCACCTTAGGCCAAGAGCTGAAATTGAATGAGCACCTGAGTTGGACCTACGGTATTTCGGTCAGTTACGATAATTTGGATGACAACGAAGGCGACCATCGAGCAGTGTTGCTGGGTTTGCCAAACAGTTTGAGTTGGGACAGTCGGGATGACTTGCTTGATCCCCGCGATGGTTTTCGATTTAAATTAATTGCCACTCCCTTTGCGGGCAGCTTGGAGATGGACTTGCGGTTTCTTAAACTGGAGAGTCGGGCTTCGTATTATTTGCGTCTGAATAAAAGCGGTTCGCAGTTGTTGGCCAGTCGCTTTCGATTTGGTTCTCTGCAAGGCGAAGCTTTGCTAGATATTCCGGCCAACCGACGGTTTTATGCGGGCGGGGCGATTCGCGGTTACGGTTTGGATCGGGTTGGGCCTCTGGACAGCAACAACAATCCCACCGGCGGCCTGTCAGTAGTGGAGTTCAGTTTTGAGCTGCGTTCTCGCATCAGCGAGAGTTTTGGGTTGGTGCCTTTTTTTGATGCAGGCAATGTCTACGACGACCGTTTTCCCGACGGCAAACGGGAACTGCGCCGCAGTGTGGGTTTGGGCATTCGTTATTACACTGCCATCGGGCCGATTCGTTTTGATTACGCCGAGCCGCTGGATCGGCGTGAAGGCATTGATGAGTCGTATCAAATTTACATTAGCATTGGGCAGGTGTTTTGATCTCTTTTGTGGTGTCTATGCCGAGGCGATTTTTTCTGACGCTGTTGTCCTTATTGGCAATACTTTTGTTGCTTTTGAGCCTGTTGGTTTTGCTGGGGCAACAGCCAGATGGGGCGCGTTGGCTGCTGCAACAGGTGATCCCCTTAGCCGACTCTGCCCCTAAAAATAGCCCCTTTACGGTTCGTAAAATCGAAGGTCAATTCCCACAAAATATTACTCTGCGCGGCCTGTCGCTGCGCGATGAACAGGGTGAATGGCTTTTGGCCGAAAGGGTAAGGTTGCAGTGGTCGCCGTGGGTTTTATTGCGCGGTGACTTAAAACTGCTCAAGGTGTTGGTTGAAGAGGTGCAGGTGATGCGTTTGCCACAGGCTCGCACAACACCGGCTAAAACGGAAGCCCGTTTGCCACAGTTGCCGAACCTGCCTTTTGGGGTGCAGTTGGATCGATTGTCACTGAAAAACATTCAACTGGCCGAAGCGGTATTGGGGCAGGCGGTGGTGCTGGACATTGACGCGCAGCTCATTTATCAAAATGGTCAAAACGTGCAAGTGTTGTTTTCGTTGGTGCGCCAAGATCGACGCGGTGAGGCGTATCAGCTGGTGCTCAATTGGCAGCGCAACGTTGGTTTGCAGGGTGATCTGAGTGTGGTCTCTCCAGAGGGTGGACTGTTATCACATCTGATACACCCTGATGCACCCGCATTGCAATTGCATTTGAGCGGTCGGGGGCCTCTTTCCGAGTGGCAAGCCGAATTGCACTCTACCGTGGCCGGTTGGGGTGAATTGGAGGGCGGTCTGCGAGCTGATTTACGTTTGCCACAACAGTTGAAGGTGCAGCTCTTGGCTCGTCCAAGAGAAAAAGTGCCGGTGCAGTATCGCACTCTGTTGGGCGAGCGTCTGGCTTTGGAGTTGGATGTGGCTTACGACTGGCAATCGCCACTGGTGTTACGTCAATTTGAGTTGCAAACAGCGGTGGCGGATCTGAGTTTGAACGGGGTGCTTTCACCGCAGTTGCAGCTCTCAAAAACCGATCTGAAATTGAGGATAAAACAGCCTAAATTAATGCAGCCGTGGCTGGAGGGAGTGAAGATTCAGCAGGCGGTCTTAAAGGCGCAGCTGCACGGTGCGCTGACAGAACCCAAAATTTCAGCGCAGCTGCGGCTCAAAGATCTGTTGCTGGATAAGATAGCCTTGTTTCCAAGCCTTTGGATTGATGCTCAGGCCGATCTGAGCAATTTAGACGTTATCAAACTGAAATTGAGCGCAGCGGAAGCGAATTTTTCATCAGCTGAATTGCAGGCGTTGTTGTCTGGCAGGTTGGCTCTGAATCTGGAAGCGGCTTTGAATCTGAGGGATCAGACCTTGACGGTTCCCAGCGTGAGTTTTACCAGCTCGATGCTGAAACTGGATGGTAGTGCAAAAACGACTCTGGATGGTCAGCAAGCCAAGGCTTCTCTGCGTGCAACTGTGGCTGAGATTAACTCTTTGGCAACGGTGCTGGCATTTCCCGCTGAAGGTCATTTGCACCTTGATTTGCATGGGCATCTGGAGGGCAGTCACTATGTGCTTTCATTGGCCACTGAGCTGAAAAAACTGGCGCTGAAATCTGAGCCAGTGCAGCAGTTGCTGGGGTCTGAGGTGAAATTGCAGTTGGAGAGTCGCGGTGATCTGGGCGGTGAGCTGCGTTTAACTCAGCTGCAATTGCGGGCGCAGCATTTGAATTTACAAGCCAGTGGTAAGCTGACATCTGATCAGAATTTAAAGGCAGAAGTGGATCTGGTTTTGGATGATTTGAATCCTTTGGCGGTAGAGTTGAGCGGAGCCGCTCTGTTGAGTGCCGAGTTGGGTGGTTCAGTGCAACGCCCAAGTTTGAATTTTAAGCTGAAATCAAAGAAGCTGAATTGGCAGCAGCATCAATTCGATGACCTGCAAGGCCAGCTTACCTTCTCCAATCTATTGGGAAAGGGTCGAGGCAAACTGTCGCTAAAAAGTGGCGGCAGTTTGGGGGCGATCCTTTTGAGCGGTGATCTACAGCGCAGCGTCAAAGGTGAGCTGAAATTAAGCCAATTGAGCTTACAGGCGGCGGATCTTGATCTGCGCGGTGAGGTGAAAGTACCTGCTTCAGGTCTGCCGCTGGTGGGCAAGCTGAACTTGAAAATGCCGAGCATGACGTTGATTAAATCGCTTTCGGAATCGGAGTTGGCTCTGCAAGGCCGTGCTGAATTGGATTTGGCGTTGTCGGCGAAAGGCAAAGAACAAAATCTACAACTGGATCTGCGCAGCAGTGAGCTGCAATTTGAGCAGCATGGGGTGCAAAATCTGCACCTTAGTATTGATCTGCACGATCTGATGGCAAAACAAGATTTGAAACTCTCTCTGCGCGCCAAACAGATTCGCAGTGGTCTTTTACAGCAGGCGGACGTTTCGCTTGATGTGGCTGGCAGGGAGGATAAATACACCGTTGAAGGGCGTTTATTGGCGGAGTTGCCAGGACGACTGGAGCTGGATTTCAGCAGCCGTCTGGATTTAGATGAGTCGAGTGTGCAGCTCACTTCTTTGCACGGTTGGTTGGCTGAGCAGAAATTACTGCTGTTGCAACCGACCGAGATTGCGCTGGGTGATAACGTGGGCTGGAAAAACCTTTCGCTGGGTCTGGGTGAGGGACGTTTGGACTCTGCGTTTCAAATGCAGGCTCAGGCTCTGAGCCTTTCGTTGGAAGTCAAGCAGTTGCCTCTGGAGGTGATTCGGTTGCTGTTGCCAGATCAGGCGTGGTCGGGGCAGCTGGACGCTCAGGTGCGTTTGCAAGGGTCGAGCTAAAAATCCTCAAGCGGATATAAAGTTGAGCCTGAGTGAGTTGAAATTGGAAGACAGTCCTGAGTTTGAGGCTGAGGTGCAGGCAGAGTGGCGCAAAGGCAAGGTGGCGTTAAGCGCGCAGTTGCAAGAGGCGCGAGGCAATCCGCTGATTTTGAGTGCCAGCTTGCCCGTAAAAGCCAGCGGTGAACGTCATCTGCCGCAGCTCGAAGAGGATAAAAAATTACAGATGAATCTGGATTGGCAGGGCGATATCGAACCCCTTTGGACGCTGTTGCCATTGCCTGAACACCGTCTGCAAGGCGAGGCGACGATGTCCTTGGCGTTGCGAGGCTCATTCGATAAACCCAGTTGGCAGGGAGCCGTTTCTCTGGCAGATGCCCAATACGAAAATCTCACTCACGGGACGTTGTTACAGAACGTGACTCTGCAAGCAACGTTGCAAGAGGCGAAACGTGTGCTGTTGCAACTGTCTGCCGAGGATGGTCAAAGAGGGACGGTGAAGCTGAGTGGAGCGGTGGGTCTGTTTGCGCCAGAAAAAACCGCTCTGAATATTGTGATTAAGAATGCGTTGTTGTTACGCAACGATGCCCTGCGCTTGCAAGCGGATGCGGATTTGGATTTTGTTGATCAGGCTGACGGTTATCTGTTGAGTGGGCGAGCAGAAGCCAAATCGGTGTTGTTGAATTTGGCGCAGCAGCTACCTCCGTCAGTGGTGGATCTGGAGGTGATTGAGCTGAACGATGAGGCTTTGTCGCTTGAGGGTGGCACGGCTTCGGCGGAGGCGAATAGAATTAAACTGGATCTGCATGTGGATATGCCACGACGAGTCTATTTGCGCGGTCGAGGTCTGGAGTCGGAGTGGGGTGGTTCGTTGAAGGTGAAAGGCGACACTGCACAGCCGCGTGTGAGTGGCCGGTTGCAGGTTTTGAGTGGCGATTTTGTTTTTGTTGGTCGTCAGTTTGATTTTGAGCGCGGCAGCATTGAGTTTTACGGCAGTGATGAGATCGACCCGCAGCTTGATTTTCTGCTCAGTCACCCGTCGGCTTCCATGACCACGCAGTTCTTGCTCTCTGGTCTGGCTTCAAAACCAACCTTAACCCTCAGTTCCGATGACCCCAATCTGCCTGAAGATGAGGTGTTGTCCAAAATGCTGTTTGATAAAGGCAGCACGGATCTGTCGCCATTGGAGGTGTTGGAGTTAACTCAAGCGGTGGCGGAGTTGAGTGGTTTGCTGAGTGGCGGTGGTGGTGGAGTCAGTTTGGATTCTATTTTGGGGGCGTTGCGTCAAGCGTTTGGTTTTGATGTGCTGCGTATTCGGGCGGGGGATGCCGAAGGAGAGGGTGCGACAGTGGATATGGGAAAATACCTCAGCGACAGTGTTTATGTGGGGGTTCGGCAAGGCGCGCAACCGGAGGACAGTGAAGTGACGGTGGAGATCGAAATCTCGCCGGAGGTGAAGTTTGAGAGTCGGGTGGGGGAAGCGAATAAAAACCGCAGCAGTTTGAAGTGGGAGTGGGATTATTAGAGAGTCTGTATTTCCACGGAGGATGTAGGGGCAGAAAATGTTCTGCCCCAGGATGTATCAGTCGTCGCCGCTCATAAAGCCCAGTAGATGCAGCAGACTCAAGAAGAGGTTGTAGATGCTCACATAGAGGGTGACGGTGGCCATAATGTAATTGGTTTCGCCGCCGTGAATGAGGTCACTGGTTTGATACAGAATCAAGCCCGACATCAACAGAATGAACATGGCTGAGACGGCCAGAGAGAGGGCGGCGATTTCAAAAACCGCTGCGCCAATTCCAGCCAGAAAACCGACCAAAATCCCCACCATCAAAAATCCACCCATAAAGCTGAAATCTTTTTTGCTGGTCAGTGCGTAGGCAGAGAGGCCGATGAAGATGGTGCCGGTACCGGCCAGAGCCATCATGACCAGCTCGGTGCCGTTAGAGAAGGCGTTGACGTAGCTGTTGATGATCGGTCCGAGGGTGATGCCCATAAAGCCGGTCAGCATAAAGACAAACAGCAGACCCAAGCCGCTGTTGCTGAATTTACTGGTTAAAAACAGCAGGCCAAAATAGCCGACCAGAGTGATGATCATGCCGGGATGGGGCCAGTTGAGGGTCATGGAAATACCCGCCATGGCGGCGCTAAAGAGCAGAGTCATGGAGAGCAACATGTAGGTGTTGCGAATGACTTTGTTGCTGGCTAGAACGCTCTCTTGAGGGGCGTAGCTGATGTTTTCTTGTTGTTTCATGCGGATCTCCGTGCTTAAAAAGGCGTACTTTTCTAGGATCATAAAAAGGGGGATTGGTTCTCTGAGTCTCCTTTTACGTCTGCTTTGAGGGGTTGTCAATCAGCCATTGCGAAGAAATTTGCGAAAAACGCTCTTTTTTCTCGCAAAACTCTGGCCAATCAGGACGGATTTCAGTATCATGCGCGGCTCTGGAGAGGTGGCTGAGTGGCCGAAAGCGGCGGTCTTGAAAACCGTTGAAGGTTTGTCCCTTCCGTGGGTTCGAATCCCACCTTCTCCGCCATATGTAATGATCTAGGCGCTCTTAGGAGCGCCTTTTTTGTGTCTGAAGTAACATCAGTGAAGTAAACAGAGAGGACTGGTCTGATCATCAATGCCCATTACTTGATGCGAGTGTGGTTGCAGAGAGTGAAGTGACTCACTCATAATTTTATCTGCCTGAGGTTTTGGTGAAATCCATCAGATCCTGACTAAGATAGATGCTATAATGATCGTTTTTAGGATTTTAATGACCTCTAAGACGGAATCTCCAGAGTTACCGCCAACGATAGTATCCTTTGTGAAGGATCTTCCTAACGTGTGTTCGCTGTTGGGTTTGGCCTGTACGGTGCTGGCCATTTATTTCAGCATTTTGGGCGTTTATCACGCGGCAATGATTGGAATGATTTGG
This sequence comes from Gammaproteobacteria bacterium, assembly GCA_030949385.1. Taxonomy (NCBI): domain Bacteria; kingdom Pseudomonadati; phylum Pseudomonadota; class Gammaproteobacteria; species Gammaproteobacteria bacterium. Next base: position 401,150 of record JAUZSP010000006.1, read on the forward strand.
GCGGTTGCCTTTGACTGGGCAGACGGCCTTATTGCTCGAAGAATGAAAGGGCGAACGGGCAGTGATCGAGCGTTTGGTGGGCAGCTGGATGTCTTAATTGATATTGTGAGTTATGGTGTTACCCCAGCGATTCTGCTGTTGAGCTACGGGAAATTTGAGCCGATCTTTTTATTCGGTGCTTTTATCATGCTCGCCGCGAGTGCAATCAGGTTAAGTTATTTTAGCGTATTCGGTCTTTCTGGTGGTTCGAAATACACCGGGCTGGCTCTGGATAACAACAGCATTATACTTGTGTTCATCTTTTTGTTTGAAGGCCTTTTTAGTACGGGAACTTTTTCTGTCATTCTTTATATGAGTGGTTTAGGGCTGGCAGCGTTGAATGTGTCGCAACTTAAAACCCCCAAATTTTCTGGCAACCCCATCTATGTGTATATTCTGGCGTTTTATACGCTTGGAATAACGGCTGTTTATGCTTGGCTCCTTTTATAGGAGGTACTTAGATTAGAAAAATTTTGCAAAACCATGTTTATCTAGGAGTTAATGAGCACGATGGTCGTCTACACGGTAGGTACGTTTGATTTATTGCATGTCGGGCATCTGGCATTGTTGGAATATTGTGCCACATTAGGCGATACGGTTGCCGTTGGCGTTGCTGCGGATGACGTGGTTAAGTTGTATAAACCGAATGTGCCTGTTATCCCACTTGAACAACGCATAGAAATGCTGCAAGCATTGAGCTGTGTGGACATTGCTCTTCCATACCATGAGCTTGATTACATTTCTGTCTGCAAGGAGGTTAAAGCCGACATTTTTGTCATCGGAGAAGACTGGGGTAGAAAACCTCACAATCAAGGCGTAGAAAATTATTTGAACGCTCAAGGGAAAAAAATCGTTCAAATTAAATACAATCCACGCACCTCTTCGACAAAAATAAAACAAAGTATTGTGACTCAATTTCAAAGAGGGGTTCAATAATAACCCCATTTTGATGAGTTACAACGCCAGCGCTGCAAATACAGCGTTCCGCCAAACGTCAAAATACCCCGCTTGAGATGCACCAATAACCGAACGGGGTGTGAGGGCATTTTGAAACACGGCCTCACCCTCAAGGGTACAACTCTGTCCACCGGCCTCGGTTAAAATCAGCTGACCTGCACTGTAGTCCCATAATTTCTGTTTGCCGTGCAGATACACCTGCACTCGACCGGCGGCCAACCAACACCAATCCAATGCCCCTGACCCAAAACTGCGTTGTGAACTGTAAGGCGGATGGCTGGCCATCTGCGCGGCTAAGGATTTTGGCAGACGTTTGAAGTCGATCTGCGCCATGCATTGATTCAGCGGCAGCAACGTCTGTTCAGTGGCGTTCAGTGGTTCACCGTTCAGCCACGCACCTTCTCCGGCAATGGCACTAAAACACTCTTCTCGCGTTGGGTCGTAGATCAAACCCAGTTGCACCTGATTGTCGATCAGCAGCGCCAAGGAGATGGAGAAACAGGGAATACCGGCGGCAAAATTGCTGGTGCCGTCCAGTGGATCAAGCACCCAGAGGCCGTTCTGGCTGTTGTCCATCACACTCTGTTGCTGCGTCTCGCTCATCTCTTCGCCCAGCAGGGCAATTTCTGGCCACTGCTGTTGCAGAGCGCGGGTGAGTTTTTCTTGGCAGGCGTGATCGGCTTCGGTGACGATGCTGCCGTCGGTTTTGAATTGGCGTTCCATGTGCCGAAAGCGGGGCATCAGTTCCGTGGCGGCGGCATCGCGCAGCAGGGTTTCGAGCGAGTTTAACAGGGCTTGTTTGGGGTTCATGGTGGTTCTGCTGGTTAAAAGGGGCAGTTTATCCTTTCGGCTCTGGGTTGGCACTCCACGTTATTGCTCTTGCAGGGAGTTTGGGGGGAGAATAGGCCAGCTAAAAAATCCCGCTGAGATGAGTCAAAGTTTATGAGCGCCGTGCCAACCACGTTGATCCAAACCAAATTAACCGCGCCCAGCAGCAGCGAAACGCTGCTGCAACGGGATCAACTCTGTGCGCTGCTGGGCGCAGAACGTCCGCGAGCGGTGAGCTTGGTGGTGGCTCCAGCGGGCTTTGGTAAAACCACCTTGGTCTGTCAGTGGTTGGATTCACTCTCTTTGCCAACGGCGTGGTTCTCGGTAGACGAGTGGGATAACGATCCGGTGCGTTTTTGGTCCTATCTGTTGAGTGCGATTCAGCAATGTGAGCCAGAATTTGCCCGCACGGCTCTGACCGCGTTGGCCAGCAGCCAGCCGCCAAAAATGGAGGCGTTATTGCCCGCACTGATCAATCAATTGGCACAACGCGGTGAACCCTTGGTGCTGGTGTTGGACGATTACCACCTGATCGACAACGCCAATATTCAGCGCACGATGCAGCGTTTTATCGAGCATCTGCCGTCGCACATTTACCTGTTGATCACCAGCCGTACCGAAGTGGCACTGCCCCTGTCGCGGCTGCGGGTCTCGCAGCAGTTGACGGAAATTCACGAACATCAACTGCGTTTCAGTGCCATCGAGACCGCGTCTTTTTACGCCAACAGCATGGCGCTTTCTTTGGATGAGCGTACCTGTGAGACCTTGCATCGGCGCACGGAAGGCTGGGTGGCGGCGTTGCAGTTGGCGGGTTTGTCTTTGCAGCGGGTAACGGATCGGGCGGGGTTTTTAGCCGAGTTTGCCGGTGATGATCGTCTGATTGCCGATTATTTGACCGAAGAGGTCTTGAGTCAGCAGCGACCTGAACTGCGCCGCTTTCTGTTGCTGACCGCCCACCTACCACGTTTTAATGCCGATCTGTGTGATGCGGTGTTGGGTGGCGGTGACAGCAGAGAATTGCTGGTGGAGCTGGAGCAGCGCCACATGTTTCTGATCCCTTTGGATCAGCGGCGACGTTGGTACCGTTATCATCATCTGTTTGCGTCTTTGTTGGTGCAGCAATCCGCTGATGAGGCAGAGCGGCGGACGGTGCATCGCCGCGCCAGTGAATGGTACGCTGAGCAAGAGAGCATGGAGGAGGCGCTGTTGCACGCCTTTCAAGCAGAGGACTTTGTCTGGGCCGGTGCGTTGTTGGATCGTTTTGGTATGCGTCTGTTTCATGGTGGCTCGGTACGGGCGTTGCGCGCTTGGATGCAGCAGTTGCCTACCGAAGTGCTTGAGGCTTCGGCGCAGCGTCTGATTATCTACGTTTGGGCGCTGTTTGCCAGCACCGATGAAAACGTTGAGCCGTGGTTGCAAAAGATAGAAATATTAATCGAGAGTGATCCAGAAACGCGCCTCTGTACCGAGCCGCAGTTGAATTTGATGCGCAGTTTTTCGGCGATGCACCAGGGCGATGTGCATCGTGCCTTGGCTTTGGTGGAGTCGTCACAGGCGCAGTTGCCTGTCGATGAAAGTCACACTCACACCGCGCCCGGTCTGCTTCTCTGCGTGGCTTATTTTGTTACCGGTCAGCTGCAAAAATGCGCAGGCTCTGTTGGAGAAAAACATTGCTCTGAGCCTACGCCAACAGAGCGCCATTTCGTTGATTCCTCTGCTGGCGGTGCAGGTGAGGTTGCTGCTGCGTTCGGGGCGTGTGCAACAGGCGGAGCAGCAGTTGCAGAGCAGTTGGCACTTGCTGCAAGAGCGTGGCTGGGATCAGATTGCCGATTGCGCGTGGTTGTGGCTGGTGGGTGAAGAGAGTGCTGTTTTACAGCGCCGTTTTGATCTGGCCGGTGAAGCGTCTGCAACGGGCGCAGGCGTTGATTGCCACCGAATCGTGGCAAATTGCCCGCAGTGTGGTGGTTCTGCGCCAAGGGTTGCTGGCGCTGGCGATGGGCAAGCGTGATGAAGCTCTGCGAATGTATCGTGATCCTGAATTGCTGGAGTGCGGCACGATGGTCTTGCCCTTTTTGCCGTCGGTGCAGCAGTTGCGTCAGCAGTTGGCTTTCGAGTTGGGTGAGGCCAATAAAGAGCATGATGCGCTTACGTTGCAGGCCAATATTAAACGGGTTTCCGATGCCAGTTGTGAGTTTGATCTGCTGTTGTTTGCGCGTCGTTTGTTGCAACGGGGAGAGGCGACGGCGGTATTGCAGCTATTGGAGGCTTTTTTGCCAGCGGCAGAAGCGCAACAGCGGCGCTTGAGTGCGCTTGAAGCACGCATTTTGATCGCCTTGGCGCAGCAGCAGTTGGGCAAAGCAGCAGCAGGCGGTGAAGACATTGAGGCTGGCGCTGGATGCGGCGCGCAAAGAGGCTCTGTTGCAGCCGTTTGTCTTGGCAGGAGCGCCTTTGGTGCCACTGCTGAGGTTGCTGTTGAACCGAGGTCAGGACGTGTTTATTGAGGATATTTTAGCGCTGTTTCCCGCTGACGATGGTGCGGGGGACGGGGGTGTGGCATCTACGCTGGAGGTCTCCTTGAGTGATAAGGAGCGTAAAATTGTTGATTTATTGGCGTTGGGGTTGTCGAACCGTGAAATGGCCGAACGGCTGTTTGTCTCGCCTAATACGATTAAAACCCACTTAAAACACATTTACAGCAAGCTCAATGTCAGTCGCCGCGCACAAGCGGTGTTAAAAATAAACGCTCTGGGGATCTCGACATGAACGGTGAAAAAATGAAGCAGCAGATTGCATCGACCTTTAACGATGTGGCGGAGCGTTACGACGGCAATCTGTTTTTCAGTCGTTCTGCCAAGCGGTTGGTGGATCATCTGGCTCCACTGGCAGAGCAGAGGGTGTTGGATCTCTCCACCGGCACCGGCATTGTGGCTCTTGAAATTGCCCAGCGGCATCAACAGACTCAGGTTGAAGCGTTGGATCTGTCGGAGGGCATGTTGGCTCAAGCGCGGCAGAAAGCCACAGCGCAGGGTGTACAGAACGTGCATTTTCAACAAGGTGATGTGGAAAAATTAGCCTATGACGACGGCTCATTTGATCGCATCAGCTGTGGTTATGGGATGTTTTTTTACCCTGAGATGGAGCTGACCTTTCAGCGCATTTTTCGTAAGTTAAAAGCAGGGGGGCGTTTGGTGTTCTCCTCTTTTACTGCCGATGCGTTTCAGCCTTACGCTGAGCTGTTTTTGCAGCGCATCGAAACTGAATATCAGATCGAAACCCCGATTCGTTCGCTGGCGCGTTTGAAAAGCGTTGAACAGATGCGTGCGCTGTCGGCTTTGGCTGATCCCGCTAAGATCAAGGTCGAGGTGTACCCGATTGCTTATTCAATCACCTTGGCCGAGTGGTGGGCGCTGCTCAACAGCGCCGGTTACAAGGGGCTGCTGGATCAATTGAATGCCGAGCAACTGCCGCGTTTTAAAGAGGATCATTTGGCTGAGGTGGCGGCGTTGATAATGGACGGTCGGCTTGCTTTGAATGCGGATACGATGTTTGCTGTGGTGGAGGCAAAATAGCGGAATCTGTTTTTTCATTAAAACGGGTACTGATTAGGGCGTTGATAAAATTAAGCAAGAAAAAAATTCATTGCTTGGGGTTTGGTGGCGTTGGCTTGTGTGAGTATCTTTTTCCTACTATCATGCGCTTTTGTTTTTATGCGGGTGGTGCGATGAAAAAAATGATGTCATTTTTTATTGATCTTGTGATTTCCCTATTTTTGGTTTCAGTTTATTCCCGCTATATTTTTATGAATGTGACGTATTGACATGATATCAGATGAACAAAAAATAAATCTTGCGGGATTGTGGCCTGATTTTGACTCCTTTCCAGGGTGGCCGGAGACAGCAGAGCAGCTCAGTGCGTGGTTTGTTGTTGTGCTTATAGCTGTGACAGGAATTTTCTTTTTGGTGTCTTTGTGGTCATTTTTGAAGGCACGTTCTCGAACTCAGTGGCTTTATAAATTATTGGGAAATGCAAAGTCAGAATCTATTGGAATGCAGCGTCAAGCTCTTCGTGATCAAGCGAATAAAATGAATAATGGTGCGTGGTATGTGTGGAAGAAGGGTGCGGGGCATGTGTGGAAGGAGTTTGAGGAAACGCTGATTGAGTTGAGAATAGATGGGAAGGTTCAGCTGCACAGTATTTATGAGGCCAATGCGTTTTTCAATGCCTCGACGTTAGCCAAAGAGATTACTGAAAACCGTATGCTTGCTGCGGTGCCTGGTTTTTTGACCGCACTGGGGGTGATTGGTACCTTTGTTGGTCTCCAGCTGGGGTTATCTGAGTTGAACATCGGTAACGGTGTGGCAGTGGAAGAGATGAAGGCCGGTCTTGCTCATGTGATTGGTGGTGCAAAGATCGCTTTTATGACCTCGGTGTGGGGTGTGACACTCAGTGTGTTGTTTAATTTTATCGAAAAGGGTTTTGAAGGATGGGCGAGGTCGCGTATTCATCGATTGCAAGTGCGTATTGATGCTCTGTTTCCTCGTTTTAGCGCAGAAAATCAGTTACAGAAAATTGCGGAAGATGGAAAACAATCAAGAGAGTCATTGCAGGGCATGGCGGAACAGATTGGCGAAAAGATGCAAGAGTCTTTGCTTGAAGCGACAGCTGGGATTCAGCACGGGCTGGAGGCAAGCCTTGAAAAAATAATGGCACCGGCTATGGATAAGTTGGTTAATGACAGTGCAGATGGCAGCCAAAAAGCATTGGAGCAGCTTGTTGAGAAATTTTTGGATAAATTTGGTGAGCAAGGTAATGCACAGAGAGAGGCGCTCGGATCAGCATCTGATGGTATGGGAGAGGCATTGTCATCCATGAAGCAGACTTTAGAGGGGTTTGTTGGAAGTTTAAATAATAATCACGTCAAATCGGCGCAGCGGGAACAGAAACTGGTTGAACATATTTCAACACAGGTTGATAAGTTGGTTGAGAAAAACGCTGAACACGGTAACTTGCTGATGAAGGTGGCGAGGTATCAAGTGAATAAAATCACTGAAACACTGGGTCAGTCAAGCGAGGATCAAGCCGAGAGAGAAACGCGGCTCGGAGATAAATTTGAGCAGGTTGTAACCGGTATGGGGCAATCTATGGAGCGTCAATCAAGCGCAACAACGTCGTTGCTGGAGCAAGGAAAAATGCTTCAGCAGCAGGTTAACAGCAGTCAGGGTGATTTGGCAGAACTTTCAGAAAGCATTCATAAGGGTGCATTAGAACTGCGCTCTTCTGCAACGGAGCTTAAAGAGTTTGGCGAAGGTGTTAAGCAAGCCTCTTCCCAGCTTGGCGGTGTCATGCATCAGGCCGCAGAGACGACCAAGGGGCTTGCCGGTGAGAATCAAAAAGCCACTAAGGTGGCGCAGCATATTTATCGTCAAATGTCTGTTGTCATTACTAATTTGAAAGAGGTTGCTGAAAACCTAGAGCAGTCAACCAAAGTTCAAGATGAAAGTGGGGCGAAGCTGAGTAAAGATTTTGAAAAAGTCATGGTGGGTGTGAATAACTCCAGCAATGATCAGTCGAAAGCGACCGCGTCGCTACTGGAGCAAGGCAGGTTGCTGCAACAGCAAGTCGAGAGTGGGCAAGCGGATTTAGCAAAACTTTCCGAGGGTATACATCAAGGGGCATCGGATCTGCATTCTGCGGCAACCGAGCTTAAAGGCTTTGGTGAGGGTGTTAAGAATACATCTGAGCAACTGAGTGGTGTGATTTATCAGGCGACTAAATCGACCGCTGAACTTGCTCGTGAAAATCAAAAATCCACTACAGCCGTGGGTCAGATTCATCAGAGAATTTCCCATGACATTGAAAATTTGAATGGGGTTGTTGAAACGTTAAATTCTGTGGTTGCCGCCGCAGATTCAACGTTTGTGCATCTTGAGAAGCATCAGCGGGATTATTTAGCCGGTTTGCAGGAGAATGTACGGGAGTTAGCTGAAGACGGCTCTAAGTTGTTGAAGGAGTACGCTGAACAGGCCAATGCTCAAACGGCAGAGCATCTGGGTGTGTGGGCTCAGCATACGACGCAATACGCTGAGCAGATGAATAGAGCAGCAAACGCATTGTCTTCTGTGGTCGATGAAATTGAAGATAAAGTGAGCCGATAATGCGGGTGTTGGTCAGAGAAAAATCACGGTCTGTTGATGAAGAAAATCCGTACTGGATCTCTTTTTCTGATTTAATGTCTGCGCTTTTGGTGGTGTTTATTTTAGCGGCAGTTGCTTTGATTATTGAGTTGACTGAAACGCAGAAAAAAGTTGAAAACAGCATTGATCAGCTGAAAAATGCAGAACAGGCGCGCCGTGACATCTTATATGAAATAAAGGCAGAACTAGAAAAACAAAATGTTAAGGTGTTGATTGCTGAAAATGATACGGTATTGCGAATTCCTGAGAGCACTTTGGCCTTTTCTTCCAATAGCTATAATTTACCAAAAAATAAAACAGTACGTGCTTCGGTACGGGTTATTGGGCAAATACTGCATAAGGCCATTAATCGTCCCTTTAACCAAAGCGTGACGGATAAACGCCGTTTTGATTATCTGGATACGGTGTTTATTGAGGGGCATACGGACAGTCAGCGCACGAAGAGAATCAAGGGTAATTGGGGGCTTTCTACGTTTCGAGCAATTTCGCTTTGGGAGTATTGGAACGCAGAGTTAACGCTGTTGCCCAGATTTGAGGAGATGTCCAATGCGTATGGCAAGAAATTATTCTCTATGAGTGGTTACTCGGCTACCCGCCGGATTAATAAGGTTGAGCTGACCCCAGCAGATAGAAGAGAGAATCGTCGAATTGATATTCGCTTTACTGTTAAGCGCCCGCAAATTTTGGAATTAAAAGAAATTGTTGAGCGATGAATGCAAAATTGTCAATTCCGCACTTATTTTTTGAACTTCCTAAGGCTCCTCTTGAATCAGAGATAAGGAAAGTTGATGCGTTAACGGAGAAGCTTAAAACGCTAAAAGAGAAGGCAGGTACTGAAAGTGATCGGTTTATCAAAGCAAGAAAACGAATTGAAATGGCACTGAAGCAGGGTGTTAGTTTGGTGCCTGTATTGAGTACTTCTGTAGACTTGCGGGTATTGGCAATACTGTTTAATACAGAATTTTCCTCCAATATTGTACTGTCTGAACCTGTTTTTAGAAAAATAATATCTGTGAGAAAAAAACCGGGTGCTTTGTTGGTTGAAGCGATTTATGGTCACTATTTAAGTAAATATGATCAACTTCAAGAGGTAAAAATCGTAGAGCGTTGGTTGAGAGAGGCAAAAAAACTGCGGAGTGAGATGACAGGGGAAACTGAGCGTATTCTCAGTGGCATTGGGCCGAAATGGTTGGCTGAGGAGAGTTACCGGAACGGACGAGATTTTGATGAGCAATTAAAGGTGGTAATGCTCGACCGTTATCCAGTTGGGCGCTTTATCACTGTTGCAAAAAATATTTATTACCTTGAGGTTTTGCGTGGTTTGCAGCCAAATGAAGCGCACTCTATTTTAGATGAGATGCAGAAAAAATCCGCCTATGATGCTCAATACGATGAAAATTCGCTGCTTGGCCATCAGATACTGAATATTCTTATCAAAAAATCGCCTATTAGTGGCGTGAGTGAGGTTTGGTTGAATGTCATTTTGGCCATTGCGGGTGATCCAAGAGTTCCGAAAGCTCACCCGAATTATAGAAAATGGTGGTCGCAACTCGATGCTCAGCTAGGGAATAAAGTTAAAGGCTGGCTCTCAAAGCTAGATTTGAAACTGTTTCTCGAAGCATTGGAGAGTTTTTCCAATCTTCCTGGTAAAGAAGAGTTGAAGCGGATGTACCCAGCGCGTAAGCAGTTTATGCAGGGGTTGTTAAAGAAACAGTTGGTGATAGGAACGCGGTTGTTTCTTTCTCGTGGTGCGGAGCAGTACTTGAAGAATAATTATGAGCCTGAGCATTTGCCTAATTATTCTTTGGTCAAAGGTAATATCTCAGTGATACATATTCAGCTTGCTGGTGGAGGTCATATTGTTGAAGGCAGTCACAGTTGCAAATTATGGGTATATGAGCGACTTGATCCGTCTGCGACGCTGTTTGATTACTCTAAGACTCATTTTTCATATTCTTCTTTAACGGGTGGGTTGCGAGATCAGATGTTGAAGTTGGGTTTGCAGCATGAGGTGGACATTACGCATAGATTTAACTGGCAACATGAGGCCATTTTGGCATTAAAAAATGTTGGGGTGCCCATTAATTCTAAAGATGTTTTAACTTTAGATGATTATAAAAAATATAAACGGATGTACGGAGCATAACAGTGTCATTGAAAGAGTGGGTGCGAAAACTGGTTGGGGAAGATAAGTCTGGGTGTTCTTGGAGCAGTGACTGTGAGGGGATCAATTTTATCTTCTCTGCTAAGCAGGTTAAGGCCATTCATAATGCTCAAGCGAATGATCTTTTGATCCATCAGCACATTACTCTGAGAATGTTGGTAGAGCAAGGTGAGGCAGAGGAGCTGCCCAATGGGGTGTTGTTGCAATCGTCTGTTGCAGTTTGTCTGGATGAAAATTCACGTGCATTATTGAAGCTACCAGAGCCTTGGGGAGGAAATTTTCACGCCGATATAAAGGGAAAAACAGGCAGTTCATCGTTTCAGGTGGAGTTGAGCGTTTCCAATGATGTTGGTAAATTTACTTATGGTTATTCGGTTGAAGGTCCTATTATTGGCTTCTCACCAGAAAATCGTTATTTACTTACTCCGGCTCAACTTGTTATTTTTAATGCACAGAACAGGCATTCGTTATCCGATAAAACAGAGTTTGATAATTTGAGTCTTGTGCTTGCCTTGCAAAAAGCGCAAAAAATGGGTGTAGATATTTCGCTAGGGCATTTTGAAAAGCTAAAGATTTTAGCACCCGAGTCCATTACCATTGAGGCTGAACTTGATGGAATGGGGCGTTTAATCCTCACGCCACAAATGGGACAAGCGGCCAGTCATGAGCGCATTCAGAGGGTTCTGGGACAGTTAAGCCATGATGAGGCAATTTCTTTACGGGTGGATAAAGAGATTGTTTTATTTGATGAAAAACGCCTGATGGCGATTCAGGAGGTTTTGCGTAACAGGCTTATCCCCAAGGAGAAAGTGGCGGCCTTTATCAAAAACCCCACTGCATTTATTGATGCCAGCTTGGTTGATCTTGATTTGGGGTTTTCCGCTCGGGTAAAAGGGGTGACTCAATTTAGACACGCTTATTTTGGTGAGACTGATGAGTCTGGAATTGATTGGTTTGGTAAGAAATTTTCTGCTGCGGAAATTTTTCCAGCAAAAAAACTGGAAGAGCTTATATTAGATCAGGAGCGGTTGGAAAAATTCCGAGAAGAGTTTGGTGCGGCTGAGAAAACAGCGGCTCAGGAATTGGAGTTTGAGGGCGCTCTGATTGATATTTCAGATACTGAGCAGATTAAATCTGTGCTTAACAAGATTGAGCAGAATTTATCTCAAGAAAATCCCGCCGAACCGCTTGAAGGTGAGTCTGAAAGGGAGCAAGGGGAGGAAAAAGAGGGGGGTGATGCAAACTCCATTTCTGCGGTTGTTGATATTGAATTAAACGATGAAAATCTGGAATGTTCTTCAGATGTGCTTGATCGAAAAATTAAGGATGTGTTGATTGAGGAAAGTCAACTTGATTGGAGTGGCTATCGTCGCACCCCCTTTCCTCATCAAATCGTTGGGGTGCGTTGGATTTTAGGTCTGGCACTGGAAACTCAAGGTCATGGCGGCGCTTTGCTTGCTGATGACATGGGGCTGGGTAAGACATTTATGGCGTTGGCAGCCATAGAGCATCTTTATAAAGCGTGTCGTTTGGCAGGAGAAGCAGAGAAGCCGTGTCTTGTTGTTGCTCCACTGAGTGTATTGCAAAATTGGGCTGATGAGGTTGAAGATACCTTTGAAGTAAGCCCTTTTAAAGACATTGTGATTTTGCAATCCGATGGTCAGTTGAGCGATTTCAAAGTGGGGGGCGTTGAAACCAAGAATCAAGAGCTACTTGAGGAAGGCGAGGCAACCGTTCGTTACTCTTTGAAAGTGGGGGCAGGGTTTAATAATGAGCGGCTTGATATTCCCAGACGGTTGGTTATTACCACCTATCAGACCATGCGTGATTATCAGTTTTCACTTTGTTCGGTGGATTGGGGCATGGTGGTGTTTGATGAAGCCCAAAATGTTAAAAATCCAAATGCTCTGCAAACAAGGGCAGCGAAAGGCATTAAAGCTGATTTTCGGTTGGTCGCAACGGGTACGCCAGTTGAGAACACGCTTGCTGATTTCTGGTGTTTGATGGATACCGCCTGCCCAGGTTATTTGGACAGTTATCAAGCCTTTCGAACTGCGTACATTACACCGATTTTACGCGCAGCGGGAGATGAAATAGAGGCGATTCGGGGAGATATTGGTCGAAAACTGCGAGAGCGAGTCGGTGCCTTAATGTTGAGGCGGGTGAAAGAAGATAACTTGGAAGGGTTGCCCAACAAGGTGATGTTTGTTGGTATGGAAGGCTCAGATTGGCGATATTCAGATCAGTTGAGTTCAACGCTGAAAGCGGGTCAGCTTGAAGCATATGACTTGATTCTTTCTGATGAAAAGAGCTCTGAAGAGAATAGGGCGCTGGCCGCGTTACAACGGTTGCGGGATGTTTCACTGCATCCACGTCTTGTGTTTGGTGGAAGATTAGATTCTGTTGATAATCAGGGTGATCTGTCTGTTTTGATGAAGGAGTCTGGTAAGTTTTGCAGTGTGTTGTCGGTGCTTGACGGGGTTAAGAAACAGAAAGAAAAATGCATTATTTTTGTGATTAATAAGCAATTACAATCTTTTCTCTCCTCGGCATTGGCTAAAACTTATCACCTTCCCCTTCTTTCGATTATTAATGGGGATGCCAAAGCGGTGGCGAAACGAGTGGGTACTCCGACTCGGAAAAGTATGATTAAAGCGTTTGAAGCCAGAGAAGGCTTTAATATCATCATTATGTCGCCTATCGCGGCGGGCGTAGGTCTCACGGTGGTGGGTGCGAACAATGTGATTCACTTAGAGCGCCACTGGAATCCAGCCAAAGAGGCTCAAGCTACGGATCGTGTGTACCGTATTGGTCAAAAGCGGCGGGTTAATGTTTTTATTCCCTTGATTCATCACCCCGAATATCAATCGTTTGATGTCAATCTTCATCAGCTTCTGGCAAAGAAAAGTTTGTTAAAAGATGCGGTTGTTACACCCGAACAGGTGGTGCCGTCTCCCACGGGTTTTGCACAAAAAGAGTGGTCTCCTTCGCAGCGCATCTCTTCTGATGAACTGGTCAAATTAAGTTGGCAGCAGTTTGAAGCGTTGTGCGCAGAGCTGTTTGCTAAAGTGTATCAGGCAGACAGTTGCTGGTTAACAGCGGATGGCGCAGATTATGGGGCGGATGTCGTGCTGGTTAAAAAGGATGAAGTTATTTTGATTCAGTGTAAGCACACGGTTCGTGGCCACCACAATGGTCATAAGGCCGTAACAGAGGTATGCGCCGCAAAAATAAAATACGCAGCTGAGTTGAGTAAGCCGGTGACATCCCTTATTTTTGCTACAAATGCGGGACGATTATCAGAAAAGACAAGAAAAGCAGCGAAACTGTATTGGGTTGAAGTGGTTGGAAAATCTGAGCTGTCCAAATTATTGGAATCACATGAAATCCAATACATTGATTTATTGCGGCGACTGGATAAAGAGAGGTTTACTGTGAAGTGAGGGCTTGGGCTTCCCACTTTGAGGGGGAGGGATCGTGGGGATTTGCTCTTGCTTGGTTTTATCGGCGCACTGCCCTTTGGTTGGTGCTCCCTACGCAGTCCTGAAATGTTCGCCTTCTCTGCTGCGTAACATCAGTCAGTTAAAAATGAAACCGCGTACTGATCAGAGTGCGTTGTTCTTGGTTGTTATTGAGATCTTGGCTGATTCCGCCTTCCAGTACCCAGCTTTGTTGAATCCATTGCAGGCCGAGGGTCAGTTGATGAGTGGTGTTTTGCTCTTGCTGCCAGCGGCCATTTAATTCCACTACCGTATTGATTTCATTGCTAAAGCCCCATTCGGGACGCTCGCTTGGCGTGAGTCGATATTGCCAAGAGAGGTCATAACGACCCCGATCAAGGCGCTCTCCGGTGCCAATTTGATAGAGTGCATCAAGGTCTATTTCATGGCGTTGTTTGAAATGGGTGAAGACAACACCGGCTTGCAGTGCGGTGTCTCGTTCTGTTTCGGTGGCTAAAACAGCACCACCTAATAAGGCCAGACGGTCGGTGCCATTGAAGTGATCTTGTTGCCACAGAATGTGCCGGTAGAGCAGAGAGAGGTCTCCTTGGCGTTTTTCACCGGCGGGTGAGAGCCGGTAGGGCAGGCCGATCAGCACCGTCTGTTTTCTGCCCAGACCGTAAGCCACGCCTGTGCTGAGGGTGTCTGTTTTGCTGTCGTCATTACGTTCAATGCTGATGCGCATAACCGCGCCGCCCTTTTTGACGGGCAGGGCGACAAAAGAGCGTAACGCCATCGCGTAAGCGTTGCTGCTCAGCAGCAGGGTTAGGCCGAAGGCGGTCACTGAGGCTCTTGTGCAGTGCCTATTTTGCATTCTCATCTCCTTGAACCGTGATTTTTACTGGGGTGAAACCGGTCTCTAGCACCGCTTGTTTGAGGCTTTCTAAGCTGGGTTGGTTTGGCTCTGTTTCAAGGCGTATTTTTTTCTGTTTTAGGCTGACATCGACCTTAGAGACGGCGCTCATTTTTTCAAATGTGCGTTGCAGACTGTCCACACAAAAGGCGCAGGTCATGCCGTAGACATCAATTTCGACTACTCTGGCTTGGGCTGTGGGGTTTATCCAGAGTGTGGCAAACAGCAGGCTAACAATGAGGTTTTTCATGGTCTTACTCCTTTAAAGATTGAGCAGTTGGCGTAGGGGTAACAGTAAAATGCTAAAGAAAAAGCCGATGCACCAGACGCTTAAGCTGATCCAAAAGAGGCGTTTGTTCCATTGCTTTGAGGTTTGGCATTGAGCGGCCAGAACAGGGTCAGTCGGACAGCTCTGATTGGGTCGCCAGATCACCCACGCCAGAAAAGCCAGCAGCAGAGCGGCTAGGCTCAGTGTCCAGAGTTTCTGTTCGGCCAAAAAGAGCAGGCCGGGTACGTTGTAGTTGAGGCTGGCCACCACAGCTCCAAAGCCGAGTGAAACGAGCAGAACGGGCAGAGCGCAGCAGATGAGAGTGCCGCTGCTGATAAACAGGGTGAGCCACTTTAGCTGTCCTGTGCGGTGCTCGTTATTTAGCTTCATATCTCTATTCCTCTGTTGTTTGTTGCAGTTGAATGGGTGGGCAGGGTACGGAACCGTAGGAGCAAAAAACGCAGCAGTCGCCTTGTTTGGGTTTGAGTACGGTTTGGCAGCCGTTGCATTGATGAAACCAGAGACAGGCATCGGTGGGCATGGTGAGCTGTTCTTGATGGCCGCATTTGGGACAGGTGAGAGTGGATTCGGTGACGGTGGTTTTCATCGTGCTTTTGCTCTTGTGGTGATTTCTATCTGCTACTATAAAACCTGTAGTTACTACAGGTTCAAGGGTTTTTTTATCATGAGTGAAAAAAAATTTAGCATTGGTCAATTGGCTAAAAAGGTGGGCTGCAAAGTGGAGACGGTTCACTACTACGAGAAGGCCGCTTTGCTGCCAGAGCCACCGCGTACGGAAGGCGGCCATCGGATTTATGCCTTGGCTGATGTAAAACGCTTGCATTTTATTCGTCGCTGTCGAGAGTTGGGTTTTCGCATTGAGCAGATTAGGGAGTTGCTTAAATTTATTGATGAGCCGGGTCACTACTGCGGTGAAGTGAAGGCGATGGCGATGGTGCAAGCCCGTGAGGTGCAGCAAAAAATAGAGGATTTAAAACGGCTGCAAGGGGCGTTGAACGACATGGTGGGGCAATGCAAGGGCAGTGTGTATACGATTGAT
Organism: Gammaproteobacteria bacterium; assembly: GCA_030949385.1. Taxonomy (NCBI): domain Bacteria; kingdom Pseudomonadati; phylum Pseudomonadota; class Gammaproteobacteria; species Gammaproteobacteria bacterium. The sequence goes on from JAUZSP010000006.1 coordinate 417,013, forward strand.
AATTGTCCGATTATTGATGCGCTTTATCTGGAGTGATCTGGGTTTTTTTGTGCTGAGAGTGTGTTGATAAAGGCGTGAGCGGCGTTGGAGAGGATTCGCTCTCGATGCTGGACGTAACCCAGCTGGCGTTGGATCTGGATGTCGCTGAGCTTGAGACAGAGCAGATCATCGTTGCAGAGGCTCTCAGGCAGTACGCTCCAACCGAGACCGATGCCGACCATGCTTTTAATCGTCTCCAGATAGTGGGTCTCTAGGGCAATTTTGAGCGGTGTGTTTTGAGGTTGCAGCGCTTGGTCGATGAGGTCGCGGGTGTAGGTGCCTTGGCTGGGAAGAATTGCGGGGTAGGGCAGTAGGTCTTTTAGCTTTAAATTTTTTTGCTGGCTCAGGGGGTGGGTTTTGTTGACCATAAAGAGCATGGGGTCTTGCCATAACAGATGGGTTGTAAGGCGGCGGTTGCTCTCTTGTGGCAGTGTTACCACCGCCAGTTCCAAGGCTCCGCTCAAGACCTTTTGACAGGCCTCTTCGGAGTCGAGAAAGTGCAGATCAAGTTCCACCTCGGGGTAACGGTGTGTAAAGGTCTGTAGATGAGTGGGCAGCCGATGCAGGCCGATGTGGTGGCTGGTGCCGATGCTGAGGGTGCCGCCGATGGTGTTGTGTAAGTTGTGCATCAATTGGCGGCACTGTTCGACTTCGCCGATGATTTTTTTGGCGCGGGGCAGCAGAAGGTTGCCCGCTTCGGTGAGGTTGATGTGACGACCGATGCGATCAAACAGGCGGCAGTTCAGCTCGTTTTCGAGGTTGGCAATGCGCTTGCTGATGGCCGATTGGCTTAGGTGCAGGATGAGGGCGGCCTTTGAAAAGGAGTTGCTTTTGGCGACGGCCAGAAAGGCCTGTAGAGTTTGGATTTCCATATTCTGCTCATTGTAACGCGCTTGCTTTCCAACGTATCATCCGAAAGATGAAGGGTGTGATTGAATCTGCTCTCCTCTGATTTATTTTTTTATTATTATCTGGATCGTTGCCATGTTGAAAACGGAACTGCTGGAAATCATTGTCAATGGGGAAAACTCTGGGGTTGAGTTTAAACGCGATGATATTCGACCAGAACAATTGGCAAAAGAAGTGGTGGCGCTGGCCAATTTTCAGGGGGGGAAAGTGCTGTTGGGGGTTGAAGATGACGGCAGCGTCAGTGGCATTCAACGCAATAAATTGGAAGAGTGGGTGATGAATACGCTGCAAAGTAAAATTCACCCGATGATGTTGCCTTTTTACGAAGAGATAAAAGTGGCTGAGGGAACGTTCGTTGCGGTTATCAGTTTTCCGCAAGGGATTTCTAAACCTTATGTGGTGCGTGATCGTGGTAAAGAAGAGATTTTTATCCGTGTGGGTTCGACCTCTCGTCTTGCGACCAGAGAGCAGCAGATGCGTCTGTTTGAGTTGGGGGGGATGTTGCACACGGAGGTGATGCCCATACCTCGTACCGGCATGGAGTGCTTAGATGAAGCGCGGTTGTTGAATTATCTGAAAGACATTTTGCGTGATCCAGATCTACCCACAACACCCGAGCAGTGGCAGGTGCGCTTGCTCGGGCTGGGTTTTCTTACCGAGGTTGCGGATCAGGTTTGCTGCACCATTGCGGGCTTGGTTCTATTTGGAAAAAAACCACGGCGCTATTTAAAACAAGCGGGGTTACGGGTGTTTGTCTTTCAGGGTGAGGATAAATCGTATCAGGCGCTGTTGGATGAGATTTTAGATGCGCCGATGGTGGGGCGTTGGGACGTGGATGCAGCGGGTAAAACGCTGCTGGACGGAGGGCTTGTCGAACGGTTTATGGACGCGATTAGCCCGTTTATTTCACAGCAAGGCAGTGAGATCAACCTTGGTTTGCGTCGAGAAACGCAGTGGTTTTATCCTCTGGAAGCGGTGCGTGAAGTGCTGTTGAATGCGTTGGCGCATCGAGATTGGACGCGCTTTGTGGAGATCGAGGTGGGCAGTTATCGAGACCGCTTTGAGGTGATCAGCCCAGGCGCGTTGCCCAATTCCATGTCCGTTGAAAAGATGAAAGCCGGTCAGCGTTCGCCGCGAAACAGCATTATCATGGAGGTGCTGCGGGATTACGGTTATGTGGATTATCGCGGCATGGGGGTGCGAACAAAAATTGTGCCATTGACACGGGCATTGACGGGCAAAGAGCCGGACTTTATAGCCTCTGAGGATGCACTGACCACGGTTCTTTATCGTTAAAATACCATTATGCAAAAAAAGTTAGAGGTGGAAGCGGCTCTGTTGGAGTGGAGCGATAATGACCCATTTTCCATCAAAGGAGAGGATTGTTATTACGCCCACGGCTCCGGTTTGGCGGAGAGCAAATATGTGTTTTTGCAGCAGAATAATTTACCACAGGCGTGGTTAGGCCGAGATCAATTTACCGTTCTAGAGACCGGTTTTGGTACGGGGCTGAATTTTTTGGCCACTTGGCAGCTCTGGTCTCAAACGGCTGCCAAAGGCGCGAGATTGCACTTTATTTCAGTGGAGAAGGCTCCTTTGAGCCGAGCGCATGTGCAAAAAGCCTTGGCACCTTGGTCTGAGTTAGCGCCTTTTTCAGCGGCTCTGCTGGACTCTTATCCCACGGTGTTGGTGGACGGTTATCATCGGCTGGATTTTTCCAATGGGGTGACGTTGACGCTGCTGCTGGGGGAGGTCTCTGAGGTGTTGCCACCGCTGGTGGCGCAGGCGGATGTTTGTTATCTGGACGGTTTTAATCCGGCTAAAAACCCCAGTATGTGGAGGCCAGAGACCTTGGTTCTGGTGGCGGAAAAATTAAAGCTGGGGGCGACGTTTGCCACCTTTACCGCAGCGGGAAACGTACGCCGTGCGCTGACAGCGGTGGGGTTTGAGGTTAAAAAAGCCAAGGGTTTTGGTAAAAAGCGCGAAATGCTGTTTGGGCGTTTATTAAAAAACCCAGCGCAGAAAAAATCAGCGCCGTGGTTTGATCTGCCGCCTCGGCAAGCGGCCACTTCGGTGGCGGTGATCGGTGCAGGCATCGCGGGGGTGGCGGTGGCGGCGGCCTTGGCCAATCGGGGCTACGCGGTGACGCTGTTTGAGGCGCAGGCTGAGCTGGCCGCTGGAGCTTCGGGCAATCCGCAGGCGGTGGTTTTGCCTGCCCTGACCGCCGATGAGAGCCTCTATGGGCGTTTTTATCGAGCGGCGTTTTTGTATACGCAACAGCGATTGGGGGCGTTGCAGCAAAAAGAGCCAAAAATGGTGTGGCAAGGCTGTGGTGTGGTGCAGTTGGCGTTTAATCAGCGGCTGCTCAAACGTCAGCGGGCGGTGGCAGCGCATTATCAAAATCAGCCCTCCCTCTGTCGTGCCGTGAGTGCGGCGGAGATTGAGCGGCTCTCTGGGGTGTCGGTATCGAACTCGGGTCTGTTTTATCCGCTGGCGGGGTATCTTGATCCAACCGAGTTGTGTAAGGCTCTGCTGGCTGAGGCGAAACCGATTGAACGCATTTTTAATTGCCCGATTGAAAAAATAGAACGTAAAAAAGATCAGTGGCAGTTGCAACAAAAAAACAGCGGTCAATTTTATCATGCCGATTTGCTGGTGTTGGCCAGCGGTGCGGAGCTGAAAAATGTGGTGCAGGCGGGTTATCTTGATCTGACTCCGGCACGAGGGCAATTAACTCAAATTCCAGCGACGACGGAGAGTGAAAGTTTGGCCTGTGTGCTTTGTCATGAGGGCTATCTGCTGCCCTGTGTTGAGGGGCAACATTTGATCGGCGCGACCTACAGCAATGAGGATTTAAGCCTTGAATTGCTCGCAGAGGATCAGCAGAAAAATTGGCAGACGTTGCAGCGTTATCTGCCCCGTTTTGCGGGTGGGAAGCCAGAGGCATTATCGGGGCGAGTGGCTTTGCGAGGAACAACGCCGGATCAATTGCCATTGGTGGGTGGTTTGCTGGAGCCAGAAGGATTTAATGAAGTGTATGACGATCTTTGTCATGGTCGATCAGGTGAGAAGTATTCAGCACCGTCTTATGAAAAAGGGCTTTATGTTTTGGCGGGGTTGGGGTCAAGAGGCTTGAGCAGTGCGTTATTGAGTGCAGAGTTGCTTGCCTGTCAGATGAGTGGTGAGCCGCTGCCACTGGAAAAAGCGTTGGTGGATGGGTTAAACCCGAATCGTTTTTTAGTGCGGAAGTTGAAAAGAAAATAAATAGAAAGGGGTAGGGTGAGGCGGTTGCTTCACCCGAGAGAAAGGGTTTAGTTCAAAGTGCCTTGAATGGGGCGGAAGTTGTCGCTGTAGAGATCGGTGAACGTTTTGATTTGTGCAGCGCCGAGGGTGACGTGTTTTGCCATTACAGTCCATTGAACCTCTTCGGTACAAGGAGGTGTGGTGAAAGAACCGGTGTAACGGTAGGCCTTGCCGCTGTCATTGAGTATGTTGGCTACGGCAATATTGATCGTTGCTGAGTCGGTTTGATTGGCTGCGGGCAGAACGGCAGAAAGGGCTTTTGCCAGTGCTGGATTATTCTCGCCTTGATCAATAAAGAGCCCCACTACGGCGTAACGTGGATTGAAATTGTCTTCATTGGCAAAAACAAAGTGAACTTCCATAGCGCTCTGTTGGCTGTGGTCTTGGTGTTCACTGCCTGCGTGGAAATGGAACTGAGCTAAGGTGTAGGTGACGTTTTTCAGCTCAATGCTGATTGCGCCAGCGGTGTCCTTTTCATCCAATTGAATGGTATGGCCGTTGTTTTTACGGCTGAAATTGAGGCCGCTGTCTGCACCTGTGAGGGTTAAGGTGATCAGTTTGGCATCACCGGCAAAATCGATGGGAGATTGATGTGCCACGTTTTTGTCTACCACAGCTGAACGGTTGCCTGCTTTACAGGTTGCCCATGCGGCATCCAGCTCACCCCAGTGGATCGGTCCAGTGGCACCGCTGTAGCTGAAGTGGGGTTTTGCGCGATCGGCCATTTTTTTGGTGGTGGGTGCTGGTTTCACTGGCTCTTTATCTTTTATCGGAGTATTGCTGTTGGCGGCATTGATGCTGCTCAGAATGCTAGACATATCCGCGCTCTCTGCGGATTCTTCAGCAGAGGTTGTGGCTGCTTTTTCAGTTGCTGCTTCTTCTTTTGTATTTGTTGGTGAGGTTACCGAAGTGGCATCGCGTTCAATGGCCGAATTTTTTTCCGTGCTTAACGTAGGGGGTTCGGAGTCGCTGCCACAGCCTGTGATGTTGGCTATGAAAAGGGCTGTTATGGCTGGAATAAAGAGGTTTTTATTGAGCACGAGGCACTCCTAGTCGATTGGAATTGTTGAGGTTCAAACGCTCTTTTGGCGTTATTGGTAGCATAATACCGTTTTTTACCCTTAAAGATCGGATAGAGCTTAAATTTGGCTTAAATGGGTGTTCATTATTCATTCCTAAAGGGTATTGGTTGTATGAAAATTATGCGTTTGAGTAATATTAAGACTAAGGGTAGGATGATGAATCCATTTTGTAGGAGATCGGTTGGTGGCTGCTAAAAATTTATACGACAAACTTTGGGAATCTCACTTGGTGCGCACGGAAGAAGGCGGTACGGCACTGTTGTACATTGATCGTCATCTGGTGCATGAAGTCACTTCACCACAAGCCTTTGAGGGTTTGGCTGTGGCGGGGCGTAAGCCGTGGCGCATTGACAGTATTTTAGCGGTTCCCGATCACAATGTACCGACCACCGATCGAGCCGCTGGAATCGCTGATCCGGTGGCGCGCCTGCAAGTAGAAACGCTGGATAAAAACTGCACCGAACTGGGCATTACCGAGTTTCGGGTCGGTGATCTGCGTCAGGGCATTGTGCATGTGATCGGCCCTGAGCAGGGCGCGACGCTGCCGGGAATGACAGTGGTTTGTGGTGATTCCCATACCGCCACTCACGGCGCGTTTGGCGCTCTGGCTTTTGGCATCGGCACCTCTGAGGTGGAGCATGTGCTGGCGACGCAGTGTTTGATTCAGAAAAAATCCAAGTCGATGTTGATCTCTGTGGACGGTGAAGTCGCTGCGGGTGTCAGTGCGAAAGACATTGTGCTGGCCATTATCGGTGAGATTGGTACTGCTGGTGGTACCGGTTACGCCATTGAATTTGGCGGTTCAGCCATTCAAGCCCTCTCGATGGAGGGGCGTATGACGGTCTGTAATATGGCCATTGAAGGCGGTGCGCGGGCGGGGATGGTGGCGGTGGATCAGACCACCATCGACTATTTAGACAACAGGCCTTACGCACCGAAAGGTGCGATGTGGCAGCAAGCCGTTGCCGCATGGTCGGAGCTGGTTTCCGATCAGGGGGCGCATTTTGATAAGGTGGTGCGACTGGATGCGAGTGCGATCAAGCCGCAAGTGACCTGGGGAACCTCGCCTGAGATGGTGGTGGCAGTGGACGCGTGTGTGCCTGACCCAGCAGCAGAAGTGGATGAGGTGAAAGCCAACGGTATGCGCCAAGCTTTGGCGTATATGGATCTGAAAGCGGGGATGAACATCACCGACATTGCTTTGGATAAGGTCTTTATCGGTTCGTGTACCAATTCGCGCATTGAAGATCTGCGTGCCGCAGCTGGGGTGATTCAAGGGCGTAAAGTGGCCGATTCCATCACCTTGGCGATGGTGGTGCCCGGTTCAGGTCTGGTGAAACAGCAGGCGGAAAAAGAGGGCTTGGATCGGCTCTTTATTGAGGCCGGTTTTGAGTGGCGTGAGCCCGGTTGTTCTATGTGTTTGGCGATGAACGCCGACCGTCTGGAGCCCGGTGAGCGTTGTGCTTCGACTTCCAACCGGAACTTTGAGGGTCGTCAGGGGCAAGGTGGACGGACACACTTGGTTAGCCCTGAGATGGCGGCAGCAGCGGCCATTGCTGGTCACTTTGTGGAGTTAGGAGCCTGATATGCAAAAATTTAATGCCTTTAACGGTCTGGTTGCGCCGTTGGATCGTCCCAATGTGGACACCGATGCCATCATTCCAAAGCAGTATCTGAAGTCGATTAAACGCAGCGGTTTTGGACCGAATCTGTTTGATGATTGGCGTTACCTTGATCCTGGTGAGCCAGGACAAGACTCAAGCCAGCGCCGTTTGAACCCCGATTTTATTCTTAACGAGCCGCGTTACGCCGGTGCGCAAGTGCTGTTGGGGCGGGAAAATTTCGGCTGCGGTTCTTCTCGTGAACACGCCGTTTGGGCGCTGGACGATTACGGTTTTCGGGTGGTGATTGCGCCCAGTTTTGCTGACATCTTTTTTAATAACAGCTTTAAAAGCGGTTTGTTGCCGATTGTTTTGGATGCTCAAATCGTTGAGCGGCTGTTTGTCGAGGCCAGCGCTGCTGAAGGGTATGCTTTGAGCGTTGATCTGCAAGCGCAAACCTTGAGCACGCCGAGCGGTGAGTCGATTGCCTTTGAAGTGGACGAGTTTCGTAAATATTGCCTGTTAAACGGCTTGGATGACATCGGTTTGACTTTGAAACACGCGGATCAGGTTCGCGCCTATGAACAACAACGTAGAAAAAGCGCACCTTGGCTGTTTGCGCAGGAGAGCGAAGCATGAGTAAAAAAATTGCGATTTTGCCAGGTGATGGCATCGGCCCTGAGATTGTGGCGGAAGCGGTTAAAGTACTGCGCTGCTTGCAGAGCGAATTCGGTTTTGAGGTCGAGTTGAACGAAGCCCCTGTGGGCGGTGCTGGTTACGATGCGGCAGGTGATCCGCTGCCAGAAGCAACCTTGCAGCTCTGCCGTGACAGCGATGCGGTGCTGTTGGGCGCGGTGGGTGGACCGCAGTACGAGCAGTTGCCCCGTGAAAAACGCCCAGAAAAGGGTCTGTTGGGTTTGCGCTCTAATTTAGAACTGTTCTCTAACTTGCGCCCTGCGATTTTGTATCCGCAGTTGGCGGATGCTTCTACTCTGAAACCGGAAGTGGTATCAGGATTGGATATGATGATCGTGCGTGAGTTGACGGGGGGGATCTATTTTGGTCAGCCCCGTGGCATTCGTACCTTGGAAAACGGTGAGCAGCAGGGTTACAACACCTTGGTTTATGCTGAGCACGAGATTGAAAGGATCGCACACAGCGCCTTTAAAATCGCTATGAAACGCGACAAGCGGGTCTGTTCTGTGGATAAGGCGAATGTGTTGGAGGTCTCAGAACTGTGGCGCGACGTGATGGAGCGGGTCGCAAAGGAGTACCCTGAGGTGGCGTTGTCGCACATGTACGTCGATAACGCCTCTATGCAGCTGGTGAAAGAGCCGAAGCAGTTTGATGTGATGGTGACGAAAAACATGTTTGGTGACATTCTCTCCGATACGGCGGCGATGTTAACCGGCTCCATCGGCATGTTGCCTTCGGCATCTTTGAACTCGGACGGTTTTGGTATGTACGAGCCGATTCACGGTTCTGCACCGGACATTGCCGGTCAAGGGGTGGCCAATCCCCTGGCGACGATTTTATCCGTGGCGATGATGTTACGTTACACCTTGAATGAGGTGGCATTGGCGGATCGCATTGAGGCGGCAGTGGGGGACGTGTTGGATCAAGGTCTGCGTACTTTGGACATCGCCGCTGAGGGGTGTCAGCAAGTGGGTACGGTTGAAATGGGCGATGCGGTGGTTGCCGCCTTGTGTGCTAAAGCATAACAAAATAATTAATAGGATTAATAGATTAGATCATGAGCAGAACCTTTGATGTTGCGGTTGTGGGTGCCACCGGTGCGGTGGGTGAGACCATGTTGTCCATTTTGGCGGAGCGTAATTTTCCCATCGGTAAAATTTACGCGCTGGCCAGCAGTCGCTCGGTGGGCAAACGGGTGGAGTTTGGCGATAAGCTGTTAAAGATCGAAGAGCTGGACGGTTTTGATTTTTCCAAGGTGCAAATAGGCCTCTTCTCTGCGGGTGGTTCCATCTCCAAAATTTACGCTCCCAAAGCGGCTGCCGCTGGCTGTGTGGTGATCGACAATACGTCGGAGTTTCGTTACGACGATGACATTCCGCTGGTGGTGCCGGAGGTCAATCCTCATGCCATTGCCAACTACACCACGCGCGGCATTATTGCCAACCCGAACTGCTCGACAATTCAGATGTTGGTGGCGCTGAAACCATTGTATGATTCTGTTGGGATTGAACGCATTAATGTGGCGACCTATCAAGCGGTCTCCGGTACAGGCAAAGAGGCAATTGAAGAGCTGGCGGGACAGACGTACGCTTTGTTGAGTGCCAAACCAGTGGAAGTCTCGGTTTATCCGAAACAGATTGCCTTCAATGTTTTACCGCAAATTGATGTGTTTCAAGACAACGGTTACACCAAAGAAGAGATGAAGATGGTCTGGGAGACGCAGAAAATCTTTGAGGATGAGAGCATCTTGGTTAATCCAACCGCTGTTAGAGTGCCGGTTTTTTCTGGTCATTCGGAAGCAATTCACATTGAGACCCGTGACAAAATCAGTGCCAAAGCGGCGCGTGAGTTGCTGGAGAAGGCAGACGGTGTGGTGGTAATGGATCAGCGTGAAGATGGGGGTTACCCTACTTCTGGCACAGAGGGTGCGGGTACAGATCCGGTTTATGTGGGTCGTATTCGCGAAGATATATCTCACCCGAGGGGTTTAAATCTCTGGGTGGTAGCAGATAATGTACGGAAGGGCGCGGCTCTGAACAGCGTGCAAATTGCAGAAATTTTGATTAACGAGTACTTATAACCTATAGTTAGAGCCACTTAAGTGGTTAAGTTAAAGTATATTCTATGGAAATGCTCCCAGTAGCATGACAAAAAAACCGCTAGGTTTGCCGCTACTGGAAGGAGATAACTTGAGAGAGCGTGAAGATCGTGCGTAAACTAGCCTTAGCATCTGCCTTGTATTTGTTGTTGTCCTCTGGAACCCTTCAGGCCTTAGGGCTTGGGGAAATCGAGGTGAAATCGTCTCTAAATCAACGTCTGGATGCTCAAATTGAGCTGCTCTCTGTGCGCGGAGCAGAAACCGAAGAGATGATTGTGACCTTGGCCTCGGAAGATGCTTTTTCAAAGGCGGGTCTGGAGCGACCTCTCTTATTAACTCAATTGCGTTTCTCGGTACAGAATGATCTTCGCGGTAAACCCTATATTCAAGTCAGTAGCCAGAAGGCGGTGGTGGAGCCGTTTCTCAATTTTTTAATTGAGATTGATTGGCCTCGTGGCCGTTTGGTGCGTGAATACACCCTGTTATTAGACCCTCCTGTCTTTATGACTCAACCGCGTTCGCAAATGGGTGTGGTGTCAGCTCGGGTTGAGCCTGACTCCATGGCTCGACCTGCGCCAGCGATTCCTGCTCCGATTCGTCGTCCACAAGCCGCTTCTCCTGTTGTTGAGCGTGAATCCAATCAAGCTCAGGATCCTCGTCGTGGCACTCTGTTTGACCGCCGTAAGTCTCTGGCGGATCGTATGGAGCGTCAGCGTCGCGCTCGTGCGGCGGCTGCCGGTGAACGTTCTGTTGATAATGCGGCCACAGAACGTCGCAGTGTGCCGAGTACAATGGCCTCTGTGCCTCTGGCCAAAGAGTCTCGCAGCAGAGTGAATCCAGTTGAGTCTGAGACCGCTTCTGACTATGGTCCGGTGCGACGCCATGAAACGTTGTGGAAGATCGCCAGTGGTTCGCGTTCGTCAAATGTGTCAGTGCAACAGATGATGTTGGCCATTTTGCGCTACAACCCTCACGCCTTTATTGATGACAATATTAATTTTCTTAGAAGGGGGGTGGTCTTACGCATTCCCGATGCCGATGAGGCGCGTTCATTGACGGCAGGTGAAGCGATTGCCCAAGTTGGCGAACACAACACACTCTGGCGTGCTTTGGCAAGCCAAGGTAGAACAAAAGTCGCGACGGTTCGTAAACCAGCTAAAAAAATTCCAACTCCAATTAAAGTTGCTCCCAAAGACGTTGTTAAGGAACCTGCGGTTGTTGCTGAAAAATCGTTGTTCAAAGATCGCCTCTCGATTCAAGCGCCAGATAAAAACACGGCGGTAGAAAAATCCGATGACCGTACTCAGATTGCGGATAAGGAGCAGGCTCAAAAGTCCGGTGTGAGCACAACGGTTCGTTTTGCCAAGGAAGAGCTGACCTCGGAAAAATTGCGTAATCGTGAATTGCGTTCGCAGGTAGCTGAGTTGGAAAAAACCGCCAGCAAAATGGATCAGTTGGTCAGTGTGCAAGAGTCTGAATTGGCGGAGTTTCAGGCGCGTTTGAAACGCCTGCGCGAAGAGCGTGAGGCGGCTGAAGCGGCAAAAGAAAATGTTATTGAGCCGGTCGTGGTTGCTGAAGTAACCCCCGAGCCGGTGGTAATCGAACGTCAGGAAACGCCGGTTACAGAACAGGTTGAGGAAGATTTGCTTCCCAGCGAGCCATCGGTGCCAATGGGTAATGAGGAGCCCATTGTGGTTAAAGAAGAGCCTCTGCCTGAGTTAACCGCCGAGGAGCTGCAAGCCTCGAAAACATTGCCTAATTTACTGAATGCAGAACCTGAAGACGGTGTGTTTGATGGATTGTTGAAACGGCCACAACTGTTGATGTGGATTGGTGGAGGTGCGCTGCTTCTATTGCTGGCAGTCTGGATGGTACGTCGTAAAAAAATGGCAGAAGAGTCTGATGTTGATGCGGCTGATTTGAATCAATCGCAGCCGGTGTCGGATGCCGATGATGCGAACGCTGATGGTGAGATAGGCGCTGAGGATGAAGAGCCGAATTTTGATGAGGGTCATGGAGAGACCCAAGTTCTTGATCAAGATCAGATGGAAGACGTCACTCGTGAAGCTCGCGAAGCCCGAGTGCAAAATGAGCAAGAGGATTCCAGTGACTCTTTGGAGGCATTGGAGGACGAACTGCCCAAAGATGACACCATTGCCGAGGCTGATGTTTATTTGGCCTATGGATTGTATCCGCAGGCCGAGGATCTGCTCAAGGCGGCTCTGAGAGACAAACCTGATCGTCAGGAGTACCAAGAGAAGCTGTTAGAGACTTATTTTGCTTCGAAAAACATTCCTGCCTTTGAAGAGAGTGCGGCCTCCTTCAAAGAATCCTTGGGTGATGACAACAACTCTCTTTGGGAGCGAGTGGTGGTGATGGGCAAAGAGCTTTGCCCACGTAATGAATTGTTTGCCGGTGAAATCAGCACTGATGTTCAAGCGGCCGATTTAGCGCCGGTAAAACCTGAGAATGCGGATTTTGAGCTGGATGAAACGGACATTGCTGATGTCAGTGGTCTTGATTTCCGTCTTGAAGAGAGTTTGGCTGGAGAAGAGCTTAATCTAGATATCCCCGCAGATGATCTGAATGGATTGGATGATGATTTGGGTGATGCTTCGCTGAACGATGATTCATTATTGGAAGGCTTGGATGATACTCAGCTGAACGACGATGTTTTATTAGCGAGCATGGATAAAGATCCATTGAGTTTAGAAGAAGATGCGTTATTGGACGCTTCCATTGGCGACGGTTTAGAGCTGGATATGTCGGCTCTGGAACTGGACGATATGGGGCTTACTTCTGATGATTTACCCATGATTCCAGAGTTGGAAGAAAAAAATGTCGAATCGGAGTCTTCAGGGTTGCCAGTCAATGCAACGGGTATTATCGATCCTGATGATACGGATTTGCAAAAATTATTGAGCACCAATATGGATGAGACCGACCTCTCTCTCTCCACTAACATGCTTGACTCTTCTGGTTTTAACGATGAGTTGAGCCGTGAAGAGGACGAGTTATTGGATGGTTTGGATACTCAGGGCTTGGAAGGTCTGGATTTGGATTCTCTCGGGGGCAGCTTGGATGGTCTGGAGCCGTTGCCTGATTTGGATGAGTCCCAAGTTCTGCCTTCCTTGGAGGAGTCCCATGATGATTTGCCTTCACTGGATGAGTTGGAGGCAAGTTTGGGTGATGGGGATGAGACCTTGGTTGAAGGTCCTGAAGAGCTGGACGATGCGTTTATGGATGACAGCTTGCTGCTAGAGAGTATGGATGACAGCCTGCATCTGGACAGTGTGGCGGATTCGTTACGCATTGATGGCATGGATCAAACGATGGATGGTGCTTCGGGTTTTGATGCTGAGTTGGACGATGTATCAGACATCATTGATGATGTTGATGAAGTGGAGACGATGTTGGATATGGCGCAAGCCTATCTTGATATGGGTGATGCCGAGAGTGCGCAACACAGCTTAAAGGATGTCTTAGCATCTGAAAAGGTCACGGAACATCAAAAAAGTGTGGCTCAGGGGCTGTTGAAAAAGTTGTCGTCATCTTAACGATGTGATGATTAATCTGTCATTGCATCCGGGCATTAAGCTGTCTGCTTATCTGCTGTTTGCCATTAATTTGGTCTTGGGGGCATCCTTGCCCTTATTGCTGTTCTCATCTCTTTTGCTGCTGATGTTGGTGCATTTTGCGGCGATTTCGTGGCGTTTGCTGCTGCGTTCTTTGCTGCGTTTGCGCTGGTTGTTTCTCTCCATTTTGGTGCTGTACAGCTGGATGCAACCCAGTGGTTTGATGCATGACTCATGGGCTTGGTTGGCAGGCGTTTTGGCCGGTTTGCAATACTGTCTGATCTTGGCTCTGTTGGCGGTCAGTGTGGTGATTCTGCTGGAAACCACGCCACTGCCGCAGTTGGTTGAAGCCATTTATTGGTTGGTTATGCCGCTCTCTCTGCTGGGTTTGAAACGAGATACGTTGGCGCTGCGTTTGGCGCTGGTCATTGAGACTTTGGCGGACATGCGTCAGCGCTGGCAGTTGGAGTTGAAACCCGATCTGGCGGGGCTCTCTTTGATGGATAAAATAGCCGCTTATTTTGTGCATGCCTTTCGTTTGGCGTTACAGCAAGCCGATGTTTCTCCTATGCGACAGATTGAACTTTCTGGGAAAAGTAACCCGCCCTGGTGGCAGTGGCTTTTGCTGGTGTTATTGCTGTTGTTATTGCGTTGGGTCGCTGCTTTTTCTTTTGTGTAGGGTTTTTCTTCTTTCTCTGTTTTCAAATATCTAGGTTTAAAGAGTTGTAATGAAAATTGCCATGGGTGTTGAATACGATGGCAGTCATTTTTGTGGCTGGCAAAGTCAGGTCAAGCAGGTTGGTCTGCGTACGGTGCAGGGTGCAGTGGAGCAGGCGCTGGCCAAGGTGGCTGTTGAACCAGTGAAGGTGATTTGTGCGGGTCGAACGGATACCGGCGTGCATGCATTATCGCAAGTGATTCATTTTGAGACAGCGCTGGATCGTCCGTTAAAAGCGTGGTTAATGGGAGGTAATAGCCATTTGCCTGCGGATGTAAATTTTCTTTGGGCGCAGCCCGTGGCAGATGATTTTCATGCGCGTTTTAAGGCGACGGCCCGCAGTTATCGTTATGTTATTTTGAATCGTCCTATGCGTTCGGCACTGTTAAGAGATAAGGTGACTTGGGTTTATCGTCCATTAAATGCAGCATTAATGAATGAGGGTGCATGGCATCTGTTGGGTAAACATGATTTCACTTCATTTCGCTCTTGCTCTTGTCAGGCTTCTCACCCAAACCGTAGCATTCACAGTTTGATTGTCCATCGACAGGGGGATTATCTCTATATCGACATTACCGCCAATGCGTTTTTGCACAACATGGTGCGGATTATCAGCGGGGTGTTGTTGGCGGTGGGTAAGGGAGAGCGCCAACCGGAGTGGGTGGCGGATGTGTTAGCCGCGAAAGATCGAACTGTGGCGGGTATGACGGCTCCTGGGCGTGGGCTTTATTTTGTCTCACCTCGTTATCCGAGTGAGTATCATTTGCCGACCAAGGTGCATCTGCCTCATTTTTGAGCCAATTTTTAGCGTCAGTTATTTGTTAGAGGCCAAACGTAGACTTCACCTGTGCTTACGTCAGTGGGTTTACTACTAGGGATGTGGTGACAGCGTAAGTCGTCAGGGATGGCAAGGAGGATCTATAATGCCAAGGACGGCGCTCTATTTAATACAAGGAGATAATCAATGAGCTTTGCAAAATGGATGAGCTTATTTGGTCTCTTATTAACACTTTCGACATGGCAATACGTCAACACTTTGATGGCGACAACGTACGTTGGAAGCAGTGCCGAAAAAGTGCTGCAAGCTAAAAACATAAATGCACTAAATAAAAATGAGCTTAAATAAGTCAGTTTTATTTAACATCTTGCTTCTCTTCTTTACGATGCGGTTAAGATTAAATCATTGCTCCCGATAACAACTGTGATGCTGATCACACTTCCTATTTTTAGTGCTGCGTTTCTCCTCTCTACTCAGGTTTTTATCTGATGTTATCAAACAAAGTGTCTGCATTGATCCAAATTATCTCTGCCTGTTTATAATCAAGGAAAATACCATGATGGTTCGTTTTTCTACCTTAACTGTTTTGCTTTCGAGTTTGCTCTCGTCATTTTCCTTTGCCGGAATAATAACAACGGAGGCGGGGTCGGGGGTGGTTGCTGGTAATAGTGGTGACGGGGCTGCGGCAACCTCAGCTACCTTGAGCACGCCTTATGATACGGTTTTGGATGCTGCGGGTAATCTCTATATTGCAGATTCCGTTAATAGTCGGATTCGAAAAGTGAACGCCAGTGATGGCATTATTTCTACGCTTGTTGCTGGAATTAATGCCCCGCGTGGTTTGGCGATTAATGCGACGGATCTGTTTGTGAGCAGTTTTGGTAGCAATCAAGTCTTAAAAATTAACTTATTGACAAAGACTCTCAGCGTGATTGCAGGCACCGCTACAGCGGGTTTTTCCGGTGACGGTGCAGCGGCCAGCAGCGCTCAGTTGAACGGTCCCACGGGTCTTGCTCTTGATGCAGTAGGTGATCTGTATATTGCAGATGCGTTAAATAACCGCATTAGAAAAATTGCTTTAGTCAGCGGTTTGGGAGAGATAACAACGGTGTTAGGAGACGGTACAACCCCTGTTTTAAACTACCCTCAAGATGTTATTTTTGCTGTAAATGGCGATATGCTGATCGCCGATTCCTTTAATAATCGAGTGCAAAAAATAAGCGGTGCAACGATCTCCACCGTGGTGGGTGACGGTACGGCGGCTTCATCGGGAGACAGTGCTGGAGCTGTTGTGGGGTTGGCGACTTTGGCGCAAGTGAATAACCCAACGGGCTTGGCGTTGGATGCCAGCGGTAATGTGTATGTTTCAGAATACGACGGTCATCGAATTCGTAAAATTAATACAGCGGGGTTGATCTCTACCTTGGCGGGCAGCGGTATCGCTGGTTTTAGTGGGGATGGTGGCAGTGCGCGTTTGGCCACGTTGCGCTTGCCAACGGGGTTTGTGGTGGAGGCAGGAGTGCTGCATTTTGCCGACACCAATAATCATCGCATCCGCAAAATTGTTTTGGATACCACCCCAGCGACGCTGACCTTGACCATTGATAATAATTCGACCCACACAAATCAGACGACGCTGAGTTTGGGGGTGGTTTGTGATGATGGGACGGGCAGCGGTTGTGATTTGATGCGCATCAGCGAAGACGCTGGGGCGACGTGGACAAGCTGGCAGAGTTACGCTGCCACGCTCTCTTGGCCGCTGTTGGCAAATGTTGATGGCAGTAAAAATATGGCGGTGCAACTGCTGGATGCCGAAGGTAATTTAAGCGAAGCGAGCGCCTCGATTATTTTGGATACGCAAGCACCCTTGAATGCGCCTGTAATAGATTCTCCCATTAATGGTTCCAGCAGTAAAACCGCCAACAACACCATCAGCGGTACGGCGGAAGCGGGCGGTACGGTGGAGGTGCTGCTGGGCACCACCAATTTGGGTTTAATTTCTGCTGACCTCAGCGGAAACTGGGGTTTGAGTCATCTGTTTACCGAAGGGCAAAACTACTCTTTAACCGCTCAAGTGACCGATCTGGCGGGTAATATTGGCCCGACCTCAGCGGCAACGTTATTCAATGTGGATCTGAGCGCGCCGAGCATTGCCCTAAATGGCGGGGCGGTGACGGTGCAAGCGGATCCAGCGACCGGTGCGGTTTATAACGAACAGGGTGCGGTGGTCACAGATAATTTTGATACCTTAACCGCAATCATCGGCGGTACGGTTAACGTTGCCCTGCCAGGAGAGTACATTCTGAGCTACGATGCGAGCGATGCGGCAGGCAATGCGGCACCTCAAGTGACGCGCACGGTGACGGTGGTGGACAGCGTGGCACCGGTGATTACGATGACGGGGGCCAACATTGGCGCTCACGAAGCGGGAGCGACCTACACTGATGCTGGTGCAACGGCTCTTGACGGTCTGGATGGCGATATTAGCGCCAATATTAACGCGGTTAATTCTGTTGATATTACCCGCGTAGGAACCTATTCAGTCAGTTACGATGTCAGCGATGCCGCAGGCAATGCCGCTGCTCAAGCGAGTCGTTCGGTGACGGTGGTGGATACCACGCCGCCACTCATCACGCTCAACGGTGGAGCAACGGTGCAAGCAGAAGCGGGGCTGGCTTATGTGGATTTGGGTGCGACAACGAGTGACAACGCAGCGGCTGCCGTTACTTTAACGGACGACGCTAATGTGGTTAATACGGCTGTTTTGGGTACTTATACCGTCACTTACACCGCCACCGATGGCGCGGCTTTAAGCGCCACTTCAACACGAATTGTGAACGTCACCGATACCACCCTTCCAATCATTACTCTAACCGGCGGTACGGCCATCCAAATTGAGGCAACACCAACAGATACCTATGCTGATCCCGGTTTTAGTGCCACGGACAGTTTTGATGCCGCCTTGCCTGCGGCAACGGTTAGCGGTGCCGTACCCGACTCTTCTGTACCGAATATTTATAACGTCAACTACGATGTCAGCGATGCCTCTGGCAATGCTGCCTTGCAAGTGACTCGTCAAGTGACGGTTTCCGACACCACGGCTCCGCTTATCTCGGTGGTGGTGCCCGCAGGCCAAACCACCTCCACGGTTAATTTGTTGGTGGGCGATCTCTACAGCGATGTGGGAGCAACGGCAGATGACAGTTTTGATGGCGTAGTGACGATCATCAGTGATGCCGCTGCGGTGGTTAATACAGCCGTGGCAGGGTCTTACAGTGTGACTTACACCTCAACGGATGCCGCTGGCAATGTCGCTACGGCGACACGACAGGTGAATGTACTCAGTGATCAACCGGTGATTTCCTTGATCGGTGCAACTACGGTGAGTGTTGAAGCGGGCAGCACCTACATAGATTTGGGTGCGACGGCGTTTGATAACGTCGATGGCAACATCAGTACGAATATCAGCATTGCCAATAGCGTTAATACAGCCGCCATTGGCAGTTACAGCGTCACCTACAACGTCAGCGATGCCGCAAATAACGCCGCTGTTGCGGTGACTCGGATCGTCAATGTGCTGGACAGCATTGCTCCTACCTTGGTACGCAATGGGGGCGATATTCTTAATCTGAGCGCCGGTTCGGTTTACACCGATGCGGGAGCGGTGGCTACCGATGCGTTTGAGGGCGACATCAGTGCCTCTATTGTGGTGAACAACCCCGTTGATACCGCTGTGCCTGGGGTGTACAGCGTGGTTTATAACGTCAGTGATGCCAGTGGTAATGCCGCTCAAAGCGTGAGTCGAACGGTGGTGGTGTTGGACAAAGATAAGCCGGTCATTGGGGTTGCAGGGGGAGTGACTGCGTTGACCCATGAGGCAGGCAGTGCCTTTGTTGTGCCGAGCGCGACGGCCAGTGATGCCATCGAGGGTGATTTGAGTGGCTCAATTGTGGTCACCAGCACGGTGAATGAACAGCTGCCTGGGCGTTATGTGGTGATCTACACGGTACAAGATTCCACCGGCAACAGCGCCCAAACCAGCGTGACGGTGACCGTCGAGGACAGCACCGCCCCGACGATCACGCTGCTGGGCAACGCGGCTTTGAGTATCGAGTTTGGCTCTACTTATGTTGATGCTGGTGCCACTGCCAGCGACATCGTGGATGGCAATATCAGTGCAAATGTGAGTGTTGTAAATGGGGTTGATACGGCGGTTCTCGGCGTACAGAGCGTTGAATACGCCAGTGTGGATCGAGCCGGTAACACCGCTCAGTTGTCACGCACGGTGACGGTGGTGGATACCACCCCGCCAAGCTTGACGCTCTCCAGCAACGCTTTGAGTTTAGTGAAAGGCGACAATTACATCCAACCCAACATCATCGCTGTGGATGCTGTGGATGGCATGTTGGCTCCCGCTAATATTGCTGTAACGGGCAGTGTGGACAGCAACCAAGTGGGGGTTTACAGCATTACGGTAATTGCCACCGATGCGGTGGGTAATGCCTCAGCGCCGCAAACCTTGGTGGTGACGGTGGTTGATTCTGCCTCCATCAGCGGTGGTGGTGGCGCGTTGAGCTGGTGGCTGATGGCGTTGATGTTGGGTTTTCGGCTTAGAAAACGCACTTAAACCGGTTTTTTTGCTTTAATCCCCCCCTCCATGCTAGCGTGCGCGCACTTAGTAGGAGTCTTACCGTGACCGCAGTCGATTTTTCCAGTCTTAAACTCAACCCCTCCCTGATCAGTAACCTTGATTCATTGGGTTATCAGAAGATGATGCCGATTCAGGCCGAAAGCCTGCCACCCATTTTAGCGGGCAAAGATGTGATTGCCCAAGGCAAAACCGGCTCGGGTAAAACCGCTGCTTTTGGTCTTGGGTTGCTTAATAAACTGGAGGTGAAACGCTTTCGGATTCAAGCTCTGCTGCTCTGCCCGACCCGTGAGTTGGCGGACCAGGTGGCGGTGGAGATTCGCCGTTTGGCGCGCAGCATTCACAACATCAAAGTGCTGACCCTCTGCGGTGGCAAACCCTTTGGCCCACAAGTGGGTTCCTTGGAGCACGGCGCGCACATCATTGTCGGCACCCCAGGGCGGGTGGAGGATCACTTGCGTCGAGGCACGTTGAAATTGACTCACGTCGATACCTTGGTGCTGGACGAAGCGGATCGCATGTTGGACATGGGGTTTCAGGAGTCGCTGGATTTTATTATTGAGCAGATCCCCGAACAGCGCCAAACGCTGCTCTTCAGTGCCACCTACCCCGAGCGAATTCGCTCCATTGCCGAACGCATTATGCACGATCCCTTGATGGTCAAAGTGGAGGGCAGCCACGATAACGAAACCATAGCGCAGACCTTTTACCAAGTGGCCGAAGACGCTGATCGCCTTGATGCTCTGCATCTGCTGCTGCAACTGCATCGCCCCCCCAGTGCTTTGGTGTTTTGCAACACCCGCAAGGAGGTGCAAGAAGTGGCCAACGCCCTGAATCGTCTCGGTTTTAGCGCCTTGGCGTTGCACGGCGAGCTGGAGCAGCGGGATCGAGATCAGGCGCTGGTGCGTTTTGCGAATAAAAGCATCTCCATTTTGGTGGCCACCGATGTGGCGGCGCGGGGCTTGGACATTGAGGCGCTGGATGCGGTGTTTAATTACCATCTGGCTCATGAGCAAGAGGTGCATCTGCATCGGGTCGGGCGTACTGGGCGTGCCGGTGGTAAAGGCATCGCCGCGACGATTTACAGTGAAGCAGAGGCGTATCGAATCGCGGCGCTGGAGGTGTATTTGGATCGCAACGTGGAGCGGGCTGTGCTGCCCGATGTGGCTTTGTTGCAGGCCGAAGCCTATTCGGCAGAGATGGTCTGTTTGCAGATTGATGGCGGTAAAAAACAGAAAGTGCGCCTGGGTGATATTTTAGGTGCCTTGACCGCAGGCAAGGGCATCGAAGGCAGCGCCGTGGGCAAAATTCATCTTTTCCCCAGTTGGGCGTATGTGGCGGTGAAACGCAGCGTGGCCAATATGGCACTGAAAAAACTCTCCACTGGCAAGCTGAAAGGGCGTTCGTTTCGGGTACGCCAAATCGGTCATTAGAAGAGACAGCCTGTTATGCGAATCAAATCTCTGCCGGATCAACTGATCAATCAAATTGCCGCCGGAGAGGTGGTGGAGCGTCCCAGCGCGGTGGTCAAAGAGCTGTTGGAAAACAGCTTGGATGCCGGTGCGGATCAGGTCTCGATAGAGATTGAGCAGGGCGGTGTGCGGCTGATTAAGATCCGTGATAACGGTTCGGGCCTGCATCACGATGATCTGAGTTTGGCGTTGTCGCGCCACGCCACCAGTAAAATCGGTTCGCTGGACGATCTGGAGCAGGTGGCCAGTTTGGGTTTTCGCGGCGAGGCTTTGCCCAGCATTGCTTCGGTTTCGCGCCTGACCTTGACCTCCCGCAGTGCGGCCAGCGAACAGGCGTGGGTTTTGGAAGGCGAGGGTCGAGAGCGGTTGCCGGAGGTGAAACCGGCCTCTCATCCTCTGGGCACGACGCTGGACGTGCGCGATCTGTTTTTTAATGTTCCGGCGCGGCGGAAATTTCTTCGCGCTGAAAAGACCGAATTTGGTCACATTGATACGGTGGTCAAACGCATCGCCCTGAGCCGTTTTGATGTCGCCTTTCGTCTCAGCCACAACGGTCGCCAGTTGTTTCAGTGGCCGGTGTCCGACTCCACTTTGGGCAGTGAGCGGCGGGTGGCGGGGGTCTGCGGTGAGGCCTTTATGCAGGCGGCGCGTTTTTTTGAGCACGATGCCGCTGATCTAAAACTGTGGGGCTGGTTGGCGTTGCCGAGTTTTTCCCGCAGCCAAGGGGACATGCAGCACTTTTACGTCAATGGGCGCGTGGTGCGCGACAAGGTGATCAGCCACGCCGTGCGCCAAGCCTATGCCGATGTGCTCTACCACGGTCGCCAACCGGCTTTTGTGCTGTTTTTGGAGCTGGATCCGCGCAGTGTGGATGTCAATGTTCATCCGAGCAAACACGAGGTGCGTTTTCGGGATTCGCGCCGTCTGCATGAGTTTATTCGTCGCACTCTGAAAAAAGTGTTGGCCGACTCGCGGGTGGGGGAGAGTGAGGCGGCGGTGCTGAAAGCCACGCCGTTGCAACAAGCTTCTGAGCCGTTGCCGCGTTTGAGCCAGCAGAGTGCCTTGACGTTGCCCAGTGTAAAACCTTCCCCTTCACCTTCTCAGTTGGCCAGTCAAAGCAGGCTTTACTCTGAGTTGGCAAAATCGCTGCCATTTGAAAAAAAGGGTGAAAAAAACCAGATTCTGGAACCGAAATTGGCCGTGCAGCAAGAGGAGCACCCTTTGGGTTACGCGCTGGCGCAGCTGCATGGGGTCTATATTGTGGCGCAAAACAACGACGGTTTGATTTTGGTGGACATGCACGCCGCGCACGAGCGCATCACTTATGAGCGCCTGAAAACCGCTTACGCCGAGCAGGGCATTGCTCGTGAACCGTTGCTGGTGCCGTTGAGTTTGAATCTCAGTGAGGCCGAAGTGAACGCCGCTGAGCAGCATCAATCAGTGTTCAGTGAGTTGGGTTTTGAGCTGGATTGCATCGGCGCAGAGCAGCTGCGTATTCGCCAGATTCCGGCGCTGCTGCACGGCAGCGAGGTGGAAAAATTGGTGCAGGATGTGTTGGCGGATCTGCTTATGTTTGGTGAGACGGAGCGCATTCAAGCGGCCATGAACGAGGTGCTTTCTACCATGGCTTGTCACGGTTCGGTGCGCGCCAATCGGCAATTGAATCTAAGCGAGATGAACGCTCTGTTGCGCGACATGGAGCAGACGCAGCGCAGCGGCCAGTGCAATCACGGTCGTCCCACTTGGACGCTGCTTTCCATGCAGGAGCTGGATACGCTCTTTTTGCGCGGACGGTGAACGTGTTGTGAAATGTTGGGGTTATCACCCCAACCTACGCATTGAATTATCCATTTTCACTCGATTAAATCAAGGTTAACGCTATGACCAGCACCCAGCAATTTGACGAATTAAAACGACGCATCTGGCAGATTGCCAATGACGTGCGCGGTACCGTGGACGGATGGGACTTCAAGCAGTATGTGCTTGGCGCGCTTTTCTACCGCTTTATCAGTGAGAACTTCGCTCGCTACATCGAAGGCGGTGACGAGAGCATCGACTACGCTGAGCTTGGCGATGATGTCATCACCGATGAGATCAAAGAGGATGCGATCAAGACCAAGGGCTATTTCATCTACCCCAGCCAGCTCTTTTCCAATGTCGTTGCCAAAGCGAACGGCAACGAAGATCTCAATACGGATCTAAAGACGATCTTCACCGCCATTGAAAGCTCGGCCATGGGTTACGCCTCTGAGGAGGACATCAAAGGGCTGTTTGATGATTTCGACACCACAAGCAACCGCTTGGGCAGAACGGTCAAAGACAAGAACACTCGCCTTAGTGCCGTGTTGAAAGGGGTGAACGATCTCGACTTTGGTCACTTTGAGGACAACGAGATTGACCTCTTTGGCGATGCTTACGAATACCTGATCGGCAACTACGCCGCCAATGCGGGCAAGTCGGGGGGCGAGTTCTTCACCCCTCAGCATGTCTCCAAACTCATTGCCCAGATCGCCATCCACGGGCAGACGAGCGTCAACAAGGTGTACGACCCCGCCGCAGGTTCCGGCTCCCTTCTCTTGCAGGCGAAGAAGCACATGGATGACCACTTGATTGAGGAGGGTTTTTTTGGTCAGGAGATCAATCACACGACCTACAATCTCGCGCGGATGAACATGTTCTTGCACAACGTGAACTACGATAAGTTCAACATGCAGTTGGGCAACACCCTGACCGAACCCCACTTCCGCGAGGATAAGCCCTTTGATGCCATTGTCTCGAATCCACCTTATTCGGTGAAGTGGATCGGCAGCGATGATCCCACGCTCATCAATGACGAGCGTTTTGCGCCCGCCAGTGTGCTGGCTCCCAAGTCCAAGGCCGATTTTGGCTTTGTCATGCACTGCCTCAATTACCTCTCCAGCAAGGGACGGGCGGCCATCGTCTGCTTTCCGGGGATTTTTTACCGAGGTGGTGCAGAGAAAAAAATCCGCCAATACCTCGTTGAGAACAACTTTGTCGAGAGCGTCATTTCACTGGCTCCGAATCTCTTCTACGGCACCACCATTGCCGTGAACATTCTCGTGCTCTCCAAGCACAAGAGCGACAGCACCGTTCAGTTCATTGATGCCTCTGGTGAGGGTTTTTTCAAGAAAAGCACCAACAACAACCTGATGACCGATGCCCACGTCGCAGAGATTGTGAGACTCTTCGATCAAAAAGAAGCGGTCGAGTACGTTGCTCAGTCGGTGCGGATGGAAAAGATCGCAGAGAATGACTTTAATCTTTCCGTCAGCTCCTATGTGGAGGCCAAGGACACCCGTGAAAAAATTGATATTACTGAACTTAATGCCGAGCTAAAAACCACCGTGACTAAGATCGACGGCCTGCGCCGCGACATCGAGGTGATCGTTGCGGAAATCGAAGGCGCGCAGGCATGATTTTGGAAAACAAATTAGGCATCAGCGATCAGGTCGAGTTGGCAAAAGCGGAAGAAAAAATCAGCAAGCAAAAGGCCAGACAGCTTTTTGACTCTGGTGATATTGAAAAGGTAGAAACAGGAACCTTCAAAGGGCTGGCCTTTGTCCATGCCTATTTGTTTGATGATATTTATGCGTTTGCGGGCAAAATCCGTGGGGTGAATATCGCCAAGGGCAATTTTCGTTTTGCGCCGCTGATGTATCTTGAGCCATCGCTGCAACACATCGACAGTCTGCCCCAAGGCAGCTTTGATGAGATCATTGAAAAATACGTTGAAATGAACATCGCCCACCCTTTTCGTGAGGGCAATGGCAGAGCCACCCGCATCTGGCTGGATTTGATGCTTAAAACAGCACTCAAACAGGTGATTGATTGGAATCAGGTGGATAAAGAGGATTATCTCTCCGCGATGGAGCGCAGTGTGGTGAAGGACATTGAAATCAAAACCCTGCTAAAAACAGCCCTGACCGACCGGATTAATGACCGCGCCCTGTTCATGAAAGGCATTGATGTCAGTTATTATTATGAAGGCTATAGCCAATTCAAAACGGAGGAGCTTTAGCCATGAGTGAACTGAATTTTCTGGACAAGCTGCTGGATGGGGTTGAGGTGGAATGGGTGGCTTTGGGGGAGGTAACGCAATATGAGCAGCCTACTAAATATCTCATTAAAGATAAAAACTACAATGAAGATTTCAAAACCCCTGTTTTGACAGCAGGTAAGACTTTTATTCTTGGTTACACAGATGAATTAGATGGAATCCCTAGTCGAAGCATCAAAAGACTGCCTGCAATCATTGTTTGATAATTCGACGACGGCTAATAAGTTGGGTTGATTGCTGATTATTACAGGCTAAATCTTCCGCAATGAAGATGATTACATCGAATGATGAGGCCAATGTTTTTCTTAAGTATGTATATTACTAGTATGAGCACTACTGCCTAGCGGTTTGAGTACATGAAGAATGCATAATGCGCTCAGATATCGGATTACGCACGATTATTAAATAAGTACCAAATCCCCATTCCCTGCCCAAACAACCCTGAGAAATCGCTGGCGATCCAAGCGGAAATCGTCCGCATCTTGGACACCTTCACCGAGCTTACAGCCGAGCTTACAGCCGAGCTTACAGCCCGAAAAAAGCAATACAACTACTACCGCGACCAGCTACTCACCTTTGAAGACGGTGAGGTGGAGTGGAAGACTTATGGGAAGGAGGTGGCGGGAATTCATTCGTGGTGGAGGCTTACAGAAAAAAGATTTTACTGATACGGGTGTTGGCTGTATTCACTATGGACAAATTTACACGCACTACGGCACGTATACAGATAAGACTAAAACTTACGTATCAAAAGAATTTTTCAAGAAAGCTCGAAAAGCTAAAACAGGCGACTTAGTTATAGCTACAACAAGTGAAACCGATGAAGATGTCTGTAAAGCTGTTGCTTGGCTTGGGAGTAAAGATATTGCAATAAGTAGCGATGCTTGTATTTATAGGCATACTTTAAACCCCAAATACGTTGCTTACTTTTATCAGACAGAACAATTTCAAAAACAAAAAATAAAATATATTACAGGCACAAAAGTAAGGCGAGTGAATGCTGATAATTTAGCTAAGATGTTGATCCCTGATCCCTTCCCTTGCCGAACAAGCCCGCATCGTCGCCATTCTCGACAAGTTCGACACCCTGACCCATTCCATCAGCGAAGGTCTCCCTCGGGAAATCGAGCTGCGCCAAAAGCAATACGAGTATTACCGCGACTTGTTGCTGAACTTCCCGAAACCCGAACCCCAAACAGAGAACGTTGCTTGAGATAAACTCGTTCCCACGCTCCCGCGTGGGAATGCCTACGGAGCCACAGGAAGCACGGATGGCGTAAAGATCAACAGTCGTCTGCATTCCCACCGAGGACGGTGGGAACGAGGAACGACATCGTTTCGGTGACTTCGGGGAATTTGCGCCGCGACCTTTAAACTCGTTCCCACGCTCCCGCGTGGGAATGCCTACGGAGCCACAGGAAGCACGGATGGCGTAAAGATCAACAGTCGTCTGCATTCCCACCGAGGACGGTGGGAACGAGGAACGACATCGTTCCGGTGACTTCGGGGAATTTGCGCCGCGACCTTCAAACTCGTTCCCACGCTCCCGCGTGGGAATGCCTACGGAGCCACAGGAAGCACGGATGGCGTAAAGATCAACAGTCGTCTGCATTCCCACCGAGGACGGTGGGAACGAGGAAACGACATCGTTTCGGTGACTTCGGGGAATTTGCGCCGCGACCTTTAAACTCGTTCCCACGCTCCCGCGTGGGAATGCCTGAACCCCAAACAGAAAACGTTTAAACTCGTTCTTACGGAGCTTAATCAATGGGCAGAAGCCGCTATAAAATCACTGATCCACAGCAACCGCACTTTGTCACCCTGACAGTGTTGCACTGGATACCTGTCTTCACACGCCCAGAAAGTGTCAATATCTTGCTCGACTCTCTACGATTTTTAAGCAAAGATGGCCTTAAAGTGTACGCATGGGTGGTATTAGAAAACCATTGTCACTTTGTGTTGCAAAGCAAAGCCTTAGACCATGATATTGCCCGATTGAAATCATGGACGGCGAAAAACCTGATTCAATATCTTGCTGCACATAATGTCAGGCAAATTCTGGATCAGCTGGCTTTTTATAAAAAAGCACATAAAGGTGATCGTGCCTACCAGTTTTGGCAAGAGGGTGTCCATCCTGAGCTGATTCAAGGGGAAAATATGATGCGACAGAAGATTGACTATATTCATCAAAATCCAGTCAAACGGGGTTATGTTGATCAAGCAGAGCATTGGCGTTATTCCAGTGCGAGGGATTATGCCGATGTGCCTGGATTGCTAGAGGTTAGTACAGCATGGTAGCTGAGTCTGCATTCCCACGCGGGAGCGTGGGAACGAGGGATGCGGGATGCGGGATGCGGGATGCGGGATGCGGGATGCGGGATGCGGGATGCGGGATGCGGGATGCGGGATGCGGGATGCGGGATGGGGATGCGGGAGCGTGGGGATGCGGGAGCGTGGGAACGAGGGAAAAAATCATTAGAAATGGACAACGACAATGACTGACTACAAGACCATCGCAGAATCCAATAACTTCATCGTTCTCGATAAATACAGCAAAACTTCGCAGGTGGCTGAAAGCTATCAAAGTGAATATGATCTGGAGCGGGAATTTATCGGCGACCTGATGGATCAGGGCTACCGCTACGCCACAGAAATCCGCACCCCCGAGGCAATGCTGGCCAATGTCCGCATTCAGCTAGAAGAGCTGAATCAGGTGCGCTTCAGCGACGCTGAATGGCGGCGATTTGTAGAACAATACCTCGACCCAGCCCGTGAAAACAGCACGGACAAAGCCCGAAAAATCCATGATGACTACATCCATGACTTTGTTTTTGATGACGGCCACATCGAGAACATTTATTTGCTGGATAAAAAGCATGTGCTCAACAACACGCTTCAGGTCATCAAACAGTTTGAGCAAACGGGCAGCCACGCCAACCGCTACGATGTCACCCTGCTGGTCAATGGGCTGCCCCTGGTGCAGGTCGAGCTAAAAAAACGCGGCGTGGCGATTCGTGAAGCCTTTAACCAAGTACACCGTTACAGCAAAGAGAGCTTCAATTCAGAAAACTCCCTCTACAAGTATCTGCAACTGTTCGTGATCTCCAATGGCACCGACAGCCGCTACTTTGCCAACACGACCAAGCGGGATAAAAACAGCTTCGACTTCAGCATGAACTGGGCGAAGGCGGACAACTCGCTGATCAAAGACCTGAAGGACTTTACCGCGACCTTTTTCCAGAAACACACCTTGCTGGAAGTGCTCTTGAAGTATTCCGTCTTCGGGGCGGACAACACCCTGCTGGTGATGCGCCCTTATCAGATTGCCGCAACCGAACGCATTCTGTGGAAGACCAAGAGTGCTTACGAGGCGAAGAACTGGAGCAACACCGAGAGTGGCGGCTTCATCTGGCACACCACCGGATCAGGCAAGACCCTCACCAGCTTCAAGGCGGCGCGTTTGGTCACCGAGCTGGATTTTGTCGATAAGGTGTTCTTCGTGGTGGATCGCAAAGACCTCGATTACCAGACGATGAAGGAATACCAACGCTTCTCTCCCGATAGCGTCAACGGCTCCGAAAACACGGCAGGTCTGAAGCGGAACATGGAGAAAGACGATAACAAGATCATCGTCACCACCATCCAGAAGCTCAACAATCTGATGCGGGGGGATCGCGACTTAGCCGTCTACCACAAGCAGGTGGTTTTTATCTTCGATGAGTGTCACCGCAGTCAATTCGGTGAGGCGCAGAAGAACCTGCAAAAGAAGTTCAAGCGGTATTACCAATTTGGTTTCACCGGCACGCCGATCTTTCCAGCAAACGCCTTGGGAGCCGAAACCACCGGCAGCGTCTTCGGGCGGGAGCTGCACGCTTACGTCATTACCGATGCCATTCGTGACGAGAAGGTGCTGAAGTTCAAGGTGGACTACAACGATGTGCGGCCTCAGTTCCAAGCCATCGAGACGGAGCAGGAGGGGGGAAAGCTCAGCGCAGAGGAGAATACGCAGCTGCTGCTGCACCCTGATCGGATTGGTGAGATCTCGGCTTACATCCTTAGGAATTTCTCCCTGAAGACCCATCGTGCCCACATGGGAGCCAAGGGCTTTAATGCGATGTTTGCCGTGAGCAGTGTGGATGCCGCCAAGGCGTATTACGAAGCCTTCCGTGAGCTGCAAACAGAGGTGGAAGAGAAGAAACGTCTCAGGGTCGCCACCATTTTCTCTTTTGCGGCCAACGAGGAACAGGATGCGGTGGGTGACATTCCCGACGAGAGCTTCGAGGTGTCGGCCATGAACAGCAGCGCCAAGGAATTCCTCAGTGCTGCCATTGGCGACTACAACGCGGCGTTCAAGACCAACTACGGGGTGGACAGCACGGGTTTTCAAAACTACTACCGCGATCTTGCTCAGCGGGTGAAGAAACAGGAGGTGGATTTGCTGATCGTGGTGGGGATGTTCCTGACCGGTTTCGATGCCCCGACCCTCAACACGCTTTTTGTCGATAAGAACCTGCGTTATCACGGACTTTTGCAGGCGTTTTCGCGCACCAATCGGATTTATGATGCCACCAAGACCTTTGGCAACATCGTGACCTTCCGTGATCTGGAGCAGAATACGGTTGATTCGATCACGCTTTTCGGCAATGCGAACACCAAAAATGTGGTGTTGGAAAAGAGCTACAAGGAATACATGCAGGGCTTTACCGACATCGCCACCGGCAAGGCGTGTCGTGGGTATGTGGAGGTGGTCAACGAGCTGCAAAGCCGTTTTCCCAATCCGGCTGAGATCGTCAAAGAGCAGGACAAAAAGGCGTTCGTGAAACTGTTCGGAGAATACCTGCGGGTGGAAAATGTGCTGCGCAATTACGATGAGTTTACCGGATTGACGGCCTTGCAAGCGCTCAATCTGGACGATGGGGCCGCGGTCGAGGCGTTTAAGGCAAAGCACTACCTGAGCGATGGCGACCTGGAGGCGATGCAGAAAATCGACGTGCCCTCTGAGCGATTGGTGCAAGATTACCGTTCGACCTACAATGACACCCGCGACGGGTTACGGCGTCAGAAGGACGGGCAGCAGAAGGTCGAATCGAGCGTTGATTGGGATGATGTGGTCT
The DNA here is from genome assembly GCA_030949385.1 of Gammaproteobacteria bacterium. NCBI lineage: Bacteria > Pseudomonadati > Pseudomonadota > Gammaproteobacteria > Gammaproteobacteria bacterium. The sequence continues at coordinate 447,124 of JAUZSP010000006.1, forward strand.
TTGAGGTGGATCTGTTGAAATCCCAAGAGATCAATCTCGATTACATTCTGGAACTGATCTTTGAGCACAACAAAAAGGCCAAGAACAAGGATGACCTCATTGATGAAGTGAGGCGGGTGATTCGAGCCAGCATCGGCAGCCGAGCAAAAGAAGGGTCTGGTTGTTGACTTCATTAATCAAACCGATCTCGATGAAATCGGCGACAAGGCGAACGTCATCGACGTGTTTTTCAGCTTTGCCCAAGCGGAACAAAAGCGCGAAGCCGAGGAGCTGATCCAGAGCGAGGCGCTGAATCAGGAGGCGGCCAGACGTTATATCAAAGCGTCCTTAAAGCGTGAATACGCGACCGAAAACGGCACGGCACTCAATGCCACTCTGCCAAAAATGAGCCCACTTAATCCGCAATACAAAACGAAGAAGCAAATCGTGTTTGAGAAGATCTCCGCCTTTGTGGAGAAGTTCAAAGGGGTCGGTGGGCAGGTTTAGGGGTGTTCATTATCCCGAATTGAAGTGATGAGTTTATTGAGGTACGAATGACGGCTTTAACAACAGAGGATAAACGCCCTCTGGCTCTTTTTATTATGGGGCCAACGGCGGCGGGTAAAACCGCTTTGGCGGTGGAGCTGGTGCAGCGTCTGCCTTGTGACATCATCAGCGTTGATTCGGCGATGGTTTATCGCGGCTTGGATATTGGCGCGGCCAAACCCGATGCGGCAACGTTGGCGCGTGCGCCGCACCGCCTGATTGATCTGCTTGATCCCAGCGAGGCTTATTCGGTGTCGCGTTTTTGTGCCGATGCCCGCGCCGAGATGGATCAGATCGTCGCTCGGGGGCGTATTCCGCTGCTGGTGGGCGGCAGTATGCTCTATTTTCGGGCGTTGGAATTGGGTCTCTCACCGCTGCCCAAGGCCGATGCTGGGGTGCGTGCGGAGTTGAATCGAGAGATTGAACAGCGGGGGTTAGCGGCACTGCATGGGGAGTTGGCGCAGGTTGATCCTGTTGCGGCAGAGCGCATTCACAGCAACGATTCGCAGCGCATTCAGCGGGCGCTGGAGGTGTGGCGTTTGACGGGCAAAACGCTCACGCAGTTGCAGCAACAGGCGGGAGAGGCGTTGCCGTTTCGATTGCTGAAATGGGCGCTCTCACCGCCGGATCGTGCGGTGCTGCATCAGCGCATTGCGCAGCGTTTTGAGCGGATGTTGGCGCAGGGGTTTGTAGACGAGGTGCGGGAGTTGAAAGCACGCCCCGAGCTGAATTTGGATCTGCCTTCCATGCGCGCCATCGGTTATCGTCAGGTGTGGCAGCACCTCGACGGTGAGTTGAATGAGGCGGAGCTGTTGGAGCGCGGTATTATCGCCACTCGCCAGTTTGCTAAGCGGCAATTGACGTGGTTGAGAAGTTACCCTGAGGTGGTGTTTTATGATCCAGAAAATTTGGATTATGAGGTTTTGTTGCGGCAGATTGTGTAGGGG
>JAUZSP010000007.1:300000-399860 GCA_030949385.1 Gammaproteobacteria bacterium
AAAGCCATCACTGAGGCCGTCGTTGTCGCTGTCACAAGCAGCAACCATATTAGACGGCAAACAGGCATTGGCGTTATTGGTATCCAAAACATCCACAACGCCATCACCGTCGGCATCCAAAAGACTCGACTCAAGCGCATCCAGCACACCATCGCCGTCACCGTCTAAAGGGATTAAAGCAGCACCCACCTCAATCAGATCCAAAATGCCGTCACCGTCGCTGTCGTTCAAAGTAGGGTTCAAACCCCACTGAAGTTCGAAGCCATCACTGAGGCCATCGCCGTCGCTGTCACAAGCAGCAACTACATTAGAGGGCAAACAGGCATTAAGATTACTGGGATCATACTGATCCACCACCCCATCTCCATCGGCATCAAAAATATTGGATTCCAACGCATCAACAAGGCCGTCACCGTCGCTGTCCACGCTGTTGGATTCCAAGGCATCAATAAGACCATCACCGTCGCTGTCAATCGGCATGGAAGAGTTAGCCCCCACTTCCAGCCCATCGTGCAAACCATCGCCATCACTGTCGGCGCGGTTCGGGTCGGTTCCCAATAGACGCTCTTGGCCGTTGTTCAAACCATCCCCATCGGCATCACAAAGAGCCACACTGGCGTCCGGATTACAGGCGTCGTTGTTGGCCGGATCAAGCTGATCAGACACCCCGTCCTGATCCGCATCGTTACGTTTTGACTCCAAGGCATCAATCACCCCATCGCCATCGCTGTCCAGCGGGGCAGCGACGTTGCCACCCACCTCAACGGCGTCATTCAGACCATCGCCATCGCTGTCGGCGTTGTTTGGGTCGGTACCCAAAGCGACCTCATCGCCGTTACGCAGACCATCGCCATCGTCGTCGTTAAGAGCCAAACAGGCCAAACTGGATAAATTTGGAACACAGGGGTCGGCATTGTCACTGTCCTGCTGATTGCTCAGGGTATCGCCATCGTCATCCACACGGTCAGACTCCAGGGCATCAATCGCCCCATCACCGTCCGTATCAATGGCCGGAGTGGCCGGATAATTCAACCCCACTTCAATGCCATCATTGACCCCATCGCCATCGCTGTCTGGGTTATACAGATCGGTTCCCAACAACAGCTCTTCGCTGTCCAGCAGACCGTCCGCATCAATGTCATTGGGGCGAAACTGCAACGCCTGCACCGACTGCTGCAAAGGCACCCCGACAGGAACTGCTGCCGTTCCAGAGGTATAAAAGAGCTGCGCATACAAAGTGTAATCTCCCACCAACGCCGCATCGTAAACAAAGCTGATGCTATCAATGGCACGCGTAAATTGTGCATTGGCCACCGAGGTAAAGGGAATGCTCAGCGTTACCGGTGAATTGCCGTTCGGATCAATGATCGAATAGTCCAATTTATAATTGCCCGCCTGCACAACATTCAGGCTGCTTTGCAGCTGCAGATCAACGGTGGTCGCCGTGACATTAGCGCTCAAGGCATCAACGGCCGAAATCTGCCCTTGAACAGCCTCACCGCCATCAATTAGCAGATGGGCGACCGTCACCATCACCGCGCCATTACTGCCAGACACTTGTGAGGGACGAATCACCACCGAGTTATTGCCGCTCACAACTCGATTCAGCGGCAGAGCAAAAACCGTGGTGCTGTAATCGTTATTAAACCCCGTCAGATAGCTGCCCTGCTCAATCAACGGATAAGCCGCCAGCGCGATGCCGTTACCCACCGAGAGGCCGTTAAACTCCACCACGTTCAGCTCCGGTGGAATCAAGGCAGGCAAAATCAAACCCTCTTCATCCACATCAAACGCGGTGACGGTCAAGTAGACCGACTGCTGTGGCAGCGCCCCTGTCATATTAATGTTGAACTCAACCGGCCCCGCCTGTTGAGTCAAAGGTTGGTTGATCAGCGTCCCCGCCTTGTAAACGGCAATGCCGCCCGAACCGAGCGGCAAGCTGGTAAACAGCAGATCACCGTCAGGGGTGGGTATTCCCCCTTGGCCTAAATTGTCTACATGAGTAATGTAAGTACTGCCCGCTTGAGCTACCGATTGCAACAGCAACCCCAACAACACGCCCTTTAACAACCCAAATCTGCTGATTCCCTTATTCATTCTTGCCTTCACAATCGTCGTCCTTTACACACGCCACCAAAATGAGATACAAACACACATTGATAGGAATTAAAATATTCAAATAGCGTAAAGGCATCCGGCTAATATTTTTCTGATTAAAACTCGATTTAGAGCAAAAAAGTCAGTCAATAGAGCCAAAATGAGACCAATTTCACAAGAAAATTAGAAAACACTAATTATTAACAAAGTCTTATTTAACAAAGATAAGAAGAGATAAAACAGTAAAAAAATGCCATATAGTACAAATAAAGGCACAAAGGTCGGTGTAACGCTCACATAAACCCCATCAGAGCAGATGCAGCTACTCAGCACCGCCCAGAGCCATTACACTCCCTCCCATTCGAACATTCCCTCAACCCGCAAATGGACAGAGCCTCGCACCGTGAAAACCAGCACCAAAACCCCCAACCTCACCCCCATGATGCAGCAGTACTTCCGCATCAAAGCCGAACACCCCGACAGCCTGCTCTTTTATCGCATGGGCGATTTTTACGAACTCTTTTTTGACGACGCAAAAAAAGCCGCTCAACTGCTCGACATCACCCTCACCAGCCGAGGCAGCGCCCACGGTGAACCGATCCCCATGGCCGGAGTGCCGCACCACGCCGCTGAAAACTACCAAGCCAAACTGATTCGTATGGGTGAATCCATCGCCGTCTGCGAGCAAATTGGCGATCCCGCCAGCAGCAAAGGCCCCGTTGAACGCCAAGTGGTGCGCATCCTCACCCCAGGCACCGTCACCGACGAAGCCTTGCTGCCCGACCAGCGCGAAAACCTGCTCATCGCCGTCCACCAGCACAACGGAGCCTACGGCCTCGCCGCACTGGAACTCAGCTCTGGGCGTTTCAGCGTGCAGGAGCTGCCAGACGACGAAGCCCTCTTCAGCGAACTCGAACGACTGCATGCCGCCGAAACCCTGCTCAGCGAAAACCTATCTCCCGATCAGCCGCTATTGAAACTAAGTGGCATCCGTACCCGCCCTGTGTGGCATTTTGATCACGACAGCGCCACCCGCCTGCTGAGCAAACAGTTCGGCAGCCGCGATCTGGCCGGTTTTGGCTGCGAGCAACTGCCCTTGGCCATCAGCGCGGCAGGCTGCCTGTTGCAATACCTCAAGGAGACCCAACGCAGCGCCCTACCACACCTGCAAGGCTTGCGCGTCGAACAACGCAGCGAGAGCCTGATTCTCGATGCCGCCAGCCGCCGCAATCTGGAACTGGAAACCACCCTCAGCGGCAGCCGCCAAGGCACTTTGGCCAGCACGCTTGACCAAACCAGCACCCGCATGGGCAGCCGTCTGCTGCGCCGCTGGCTGCACCGCCCACTGCGCGACCAAAACACCCTCAGCGCCCGCCACGACAGCATCGAGGCGCTGCTCAACCATTGGCAGCGCAGCGATCTACAGACTCAACTGCGCGGCATCGGCGATGTGGAGCGCATTTTGGCGCGCATCGCGCTCAAATCAGCCCGCCCCCGCGACCTCACCACTCTGCGCAGCACCTTAGAGCGGCTGCCAGAACTGCACACTCTGTTAAACGATCTGCCCACGGCACGACTGGCCGAATTAAGAACGGAGATCGGCCTTCACCCCGAGGTGCTGCAACGACTGCACAGCGCCATTATCGAAGAACCGCCGGTACTGATTCGGGACGGCGGCGTGATTGCCAAGGGCTACGATGAAGAATTTGATCGCCTGCGTGACCTGAGCCAGAACGCCGACCAATTCCTGCTTGATCTGGAGCAGCGCGAACAGCAACGCAGCGGGATCAAAGGGCTGAAGGTGAGTTACAACCGCGTGCATGGCTACTACCTTGAGATCAGCCGTCTGCACTCCAACGAGGTGCCGGACGATTACATTCGCCGCCAGACGCTTAAATCCGTGGAACGGTTTATCACCCCCGAACTGAAAACCTTTGAAGACCAAGTGTTAAGCGCCCGTGAACGAGCCTTGGCACGGGAAAAAGCCCTCTACGAGCAGCTGCTGGAACAGCTGAAAACCGACATCAAGGCGCTGCAAATCATGGCCGCCGCGCTGGCGGAGCTGGATCTGCTCAACACCTTGGCCGAGCGCGCCGAAAGCCTCAACTTAGTGCGTCCTCACTTCAGTGACAAAAGCGGCCTCGACATTCGCGGCGGTCGCCATCTGGTGGTGGAACAGATGCTCGACAGCCCCTTTGTGGCCAACGACGTGCTGTTCAATCGACAACGCAAAATGCTGATCATCACCGGCCCAAATATGGGCGGAAAATCCACCTACATGCGCCAGACGGCGCTGATTGTGATCCTCGCCTACATGGGCAGTTTTGTGCCTGCCGAAAGCGCCACTCTTGGCCCTATTGACCGCATCTTTACCCGCATCGGTGCCACTGACGATCTCGCCAGTGGCCGCTCTACCTTTATGGTGGAGATGACCGAAGCGGCCAACATTCTGCACAACGCCAGCGACCAAAGTCTGGTGCTGATGGATGAGATTGGCCGTGGCACCAGCACCTTTGATGGCCTCTCACTGGCCTGGGCTTGCGCCGAACAGTTGGCGAATAAACTGCGCGCCTTCACCCTCTTCGCCACCCACTATTTTGAGTTGACCACCCTAGTCGATCAGCACCCGAGCATCCACAACGTGCATCTGGATGCCATCGAGCACGGCGACAGCATCGTTTTTATGCACCAAGTGAAAGCCGGAGCCGCCAGCCAGAGTTACGGTCTGCAAGTGGCGCAATTGGCCGGTGTACCTGCGGTGGTGATTCGCAACGCCAAACGCAAGTTGCAGCAACTGGAGAATCAAACCGCCAACCGCCAACAGCAAGAGCGCGACGACGGCCAGTTGGCGCTCTTCAATCCGCCTGCGGGCAGCGACACCTTGAGCCAATTGCAACAGATCGACCCCGATGCCCTCACCCCACGACAAGCCTTGGACGCGCTGTATAAATTAAAAAAATTGCTGGACACCGAATTTGAAACGTAGGGTGCAATAACCGTAGGGCATTGCACCTATTTGTCTTGATGGCGTAATGCCCTGCGGTTATTACGCCTTACATTCATCGCCACACATCGAGCAAAAACAGGCTTATGGTTGTCTCTCGACGATAAACAAAGCTGTTATTTCAAAATTATGTGAAAAGCATCACAATAGGAACGACAAGGGGCGGCAAATAGAAGACCGCCTTCACCCTTCCATAAGGCCAGCAGCTTTACTATAAACCCCATCGTCTTTTCTATTTTAAGGGAATTTTCATGTCTCAATTTGCCTCCATTGGCCTAATCACCAAACCCGATGCCAGCCAAGTGGTTGATACCCTGTGCACCGTCCATCAACATCTGCTTGAACAGGGCATTCAGGTCTATCTGGAGGAGCGCAATGCGGAACTGGTAAAGAACGCCCAAAGCCTCAGCCGCGAGCAGATGGGCCAGCGGTGCGATTTGGCCATTGTCATTGGCGGTGACGGCACCCTGCTGGGAGCGGCGCGCTCGTTGGCGGAATACGATATTCCCATCGTCGGCATCAATCTGGGCAATTTAGGCTTTTTGGTCGATGTGCCTGCCAGCGATCACCTCAGCCATCTGGATCAGATTCTGGCCGGAGCCTATATCGAAGAGTCGCGTTTTCTGCTGCAAGCCTGTGTCAAACGCGGGGAGGAGACCTTTTGCCAAGGGCTGGCCATGAACGACGTGGTGATACACATCAAAAACGTGGTGCGCATGGTGGAGTTTAAAACCTACATCAACGGCCAGTTTGTCAATCGCCAACGCGCCGATGGTCTGATCGTCTCCACCCCCTCCGGCTCCACCGCCTACGCCCTCTCCGGTGGCGGGCCAATTCTGCACCCCTCGCTGGAGTGCATCACCCTATTGCCCATCTGCCCCCACACCCTGAGCAGCCGCCCCATTGTGGTGGCCGCCGACAGTCTGGTGGAGATCTGCATCAGCGAAATGCGCTTTGAATCCACCCATGTGGTTTACGATGGCCAAGAGGGCTGCGACCTGCAACCGGACGACCGCATCGTGATTCAAAAATCACCGCACCCCGTGCGCCTGCTGCACCCGAAAGATTATGACTACTATCACATTCTGCGTGAAAAGCTCAATTGGGGCTAAGGAAGACCTACTGTTTAGGCTGATACACTAAAAGCGATGAAAAAATCACACACCAACCACACAAATGAGAAAATGATGGAACAGATTGCTAATTTACACATAGAAAAACTGCCTGAAGGCCTTTATCTCGCCACCTGTGATGATATTCCCGGCTTGATCGCTCAGGGTCGCACCATTACAGAGACCGTAGAGATTGCCCGCGATGTCGCGAAGAAATTACTGGAAGCGCAAGCTGAAAGAGATCAACAAGCCAAGTTGACATCAATCGAGGATTCGTTTGATTACCCCTTGATTTTGAGCCTCTGATGGGAAGACTCGCGGGTTTCAAGTACCGGCAGATCATTAAAAAGCTAAAAAAACTCGGGTTTGAATTTGATCGCCAAGCAGCCGGTTCCCATGAGATCTGGTTTAACCCAACAACCAATAAATACACAACCATTCCCAATCACCCTGGAGATATGCCGGAAGGAACACTCCGAGCCATTCTCAAGCAGGCGGGAATTTCTACAGACCCATTTTTGAATGCTTAGAAACTACCACATTCTGCGTGAAAAGCTCAATTGGGGCTAAATACCCGTATAATCCCCCCATGCTGACCCACATCCAGATTAAAAATTTCGCCATTATCGACCAATCGGAGCTGGAACTCAGCTCCGGCATGACCGCCCTCACAGGGGAGACCGGCGCAGGAAAATCCATTTTGCTCGACGCGCTCGGCATGGTACTCGGAGATCGCGCCGACAGCGGCTCCGTGCGTCACGGCGCAGCCCGCGCCGAAATCAGCGCCAGCTTTGATCTGCACTCCCTTGAGCGAGTACAGAACTGGCTCTGTGAACAAGAATTGGACGATGAACACGAGTGCATTTTGCGCCGTGTCATCGGCAAAGACGGTCGCTCCAAAGCCTTTATCAACGCTCGCCCTGTCCCTCTGCAAACCTTGCGTAAACTGGGCGAACAGCTCATCGACCTGCACGGCCAACACGAACATCAATCGCTAACCAAAAAAGAGGTGCAGCGCCAACTGCTGGATGACTACGCCAACAACGACACCCTGCTCAAACGAGTCGCCAACGAATACCAGCAGTGGAAACAGCTCAATGACCAACTGCAACGTTTGCATGACAAAAACGGCTCCCGCAACGAAGCTGAACTGCTGCGCTACCAAGTGGAAGAGCTAGAAGCACTGGAACTGACCGCCGAAAATCTGCAACAACTGGATGAAGAACATCGCCGCCTGAGTCACGCCGAGCAACTGATCAACAGTTGCCAAAGTCTGCTTGATCAACTCTACGAGACGGAACCTTCAATCCACACCCAGCTCAGCCACGGCATCAGCGAACTGGACGGTCTAAGCAAGCTGGACAGCGACCTGCAACCCACCATCGAACTGCTCAACAACGCCCTGATTCAGAACGACGAAGCGGCCACCGCCCTGCGCGATTACCTCAGCGGCATCGAACTAGACCCCAATCGCCTCGCGTGGATCGAAGAGCGCCTCACCACGGTGCAAGATCTGGCACGCAAACACCACATCAACGCCGAACAACTCCCCCAACGCCTAACGGATCTGCAACAGCGCCTTGGCGAATGGGACGATCTAGAACACAATCTGGCCGCGCTGCAACAACAACTGGCGGAACTGGAAATCCAATACCGCCACCACGCTCAACAACTGCACGAAGCGCGTTGTAAAGCGGCCAAACGGCTCGGCACAGCGGTCAGTGCCAGTTTGGCTGAGCTGGGAATGCCCGGCGGTCGTTTTGAAGTGGAGGTAATCGAACTGGAAAACCGTCACTTTAGCAGCCACGGTTTTGATGATGTCAGCTACAAGGTGAGCGCCAACCCAGGCCAGCCCACCAAGCCCCTGCAAAAGGTCGCCTCCGGTGGTGAGCTGTCACGCATCAGCCTCGCCATTCAGATGATCAGCTCACAAAAAGCCAGCATCCCAACCCTAATTTTTGACGAAGTGGACAGCGGCATTGGCGGCGGTGTGGCCGAAACCGTCGGCGGTCAACTGCGCGCACTGGGCGAACGAGGGCAAGTGCTCTGCGTCACCCATTTGCCACAAGTGGCCGCTCAAGCGCACCACCACCTTAAAGTAAGCAAAGTGCTGGGCAACAAGTCCACCCTTGCCACCGTCGAAGAATTAACCGCTGAACAACGAGTGGAAGAGATCGCACGTATGTTGGGTGGCAGCGAGATCACCGCGCAAAGTTTGGCGCACGCCACCGAGATGATTAACCTAACCCAAACTTGATCATCTCAAGCTCAATCTGAGCTTGACGTACTTATAGACAAGGTCATACTTATTTTTTATGAAAACCGCCATATCCATACCCGACCCTATATTTCAAGCCGCTGAAGGGCTGGCTCACCGTTTGGGTGTTTCCAGAAGTGAGTTGTACGCCAAAGCCATTGCTGAATACATGCAAAATCATAAAACACAAAAAATCACAGAAAAATTGAATGAAATATATACCCACGAAAATGAAAAGCTGGACACAGAGCTAAGCACCATGCAGCTTCGATCCATTCCCAAGGAGGGGTGGTAAGTGAAACGAGGCGAAGTTTGGTGGGCGACTTTGGATGAACCTCGCGGCTCAGAACCCGGTTATCGCCGCCCTGTGGTTGTGGTCTCCTCCAATGAGTTTAATCAAAGCAAAATCAGTACAGCCATTGTTGCAGTAGTCACATCTAATCTTCGTTTGGCCGAGGCACCTGGTAATTTTTCCATCTCAAAAAAAGAATCCGGCCTCAGCAAAGAATCCGTTGTAAACCTATCTCAATTGCTGACACTGGATAAATCATTTTTATCAAAAAAATCGGATGCGTTATCGGCAAAAAAACGGCTGGCTATGAACGAAGGTTTAAGGTTGGTATTGTCGCTGTAAGAAAAAATAAGCCACTCGCTCACCCCCCCCATCTAAATCGAAAAAAGAGTTCCCCATGCACCTACTGGCAGCCCAACCTGGCGGTTTTGTCGATGAAGAAGGCATCATCGACCTCGCTCAAACCCCCGCCAAGATTGTTATTTTAAGCGCCGCCGACAGCAGCTTGGCACTCTTAGCGCACGCGCAAGAAGCGCAGCCAGAGCTGCCTTCCCTGCGGCTGGCCAACTGGATGCAACTGCTCAAACCAGCGGCCTTTGACCTCTATCAAGAGCGCGTTTTAGACCAGACTCAACTGGTGATCGTCTCCCTGCTCGGCGGCCAATCTTACTGGTCTTACGGCATCGAACAACTGCACCTCTGGGCGCAGCAACGCGGCCATCAGCTCATCGTCGTGCCTGGCGATGACAGCCCCGACCCCGCCTTGCAGCAGCTCAGCACCTGCGATGAAGCCACCTACCTGCGCGTCTGGCGCTACCTGCGCGAAAGCGGATCGGAGAACGCCCAACAGCTGCTCTACTTTCTCGCCAGCACCTTTTTTGCTCAACACCACCGCTGGCGCGAACCTCAAGTTCTGCCCGCCGCGCTGATCCACAAACCCCAACAGACCATCGGCAGCGCACGGCTCGCAGATTGGCAACGAAGCTGGCACCCCAATCGCCCCGTGGTGCTGCTGCTCTTCTACCGCAGCCACCTCTTGAGTGGCAATCGAGCACTGTTTGATCAACTCATCGAACAGCTGCAACAAGAGGGCATCAACCCCCTGCCGTTGGCGATTCGCTCCCTCAAAGAGCCGCAATCACTGGCGCTGATCAACGATCTTCTGGAGCGCAGCAACGCCCAACTGATTCTGAACAGCCTCAGTTTTGCCAGCAACCGCGCTGCCGCACCGGAACTCAGCTCCACCCCTTTACTCTACGACAGCCCTTTTGTGCGCGACCTGCCTGTGTTGCAACTGATCCTCGCCTCCAGCAGCGCCGCAGATTGGCAGAGCCAGCAGCAAGGGTTACGCAGCCGAGATCTGGCCATGCAGGTGGTACTGCCGGAGATGGACGGGCGCGTCATTGGCCGTGCCATCGCCTTCAAAAGCGAAAACCGCTACTCCGAAGCGGCGCAAATTTCCCTGATTCAACATCAACTTCATCCCGAGCGAGCGCGTTGGCTGGCGCAGTGGAGCCGCGCCTACCTTGCCCTGCGACAGAAAAAAAACAGCGAAAAACGCATCGCGCTGATCCTCGCCAACTACCCCACCCAAGAAGGGCGCATCGGCAACGGGGTCGGTCTTGACACCCCCGCCTCGACGCTGAAAATTTTGACCGCGCTGCAACAGGCCGATTTTCCCGTAGAAAACATTCCAGTCAACGGCAACGCACTCATCGAAGAGCTGCTGAGCGCCATCAGCAACGACCCCGCCACCCTCGCTCAACGTCCCTGTTATCAGAGCCTCTCACTGGTCGACTACCGCCACCACTTCGCCCAGTTGCCAGCGGAAAACCAACAGGCGGTGCTGGCGCGCTGGGGTGAGCCGGAAAAAGACCCAAAGTGCCGCAACGGTCGCCTGATGCTGGCGGGCATTCGTCTCGGCGAGACCTTTGTCGGCATTCAACCGGCACGAGGCTTTAACATTGACCTGCTGGCCAACTACCACGATCCCGATCTGGTGCCGCCCCACGCCTATCTCGCCTTCTATTTTTGGCTGCGTCACGTCTACCACGTCGATGCGGTGATCCATGTGGGCAAACACGGCAACCTGGAATGGTTGCCTGGCAAAGGCAACGCCCTCTCTGAGCAGTGCTGGCCCGACATCGCTCTTGGGCCGATGCCGCATTTTTACCCCTTTATCGTTAACGATCCTGGCGAAGGCGCACAGGCCAAACGACGCGCCCAAGCGGTCATCATCGACCATCTGATGCCACCAATGGCACGAGCGGAGAGTTACGGCGAACTGAACGCACTGGAAAATTTAGTCGATGAATATTACCAAGCCCTCGGTATGGATCAGGCGCGGGAAAACTGGCTGCGTGAGCAGATCCTTCAACAGGTCAAACAGACTCATCTGCTGGAAGAGCTGACACTGCCCTGTAAAAACAACAGCACCGAGCAGATTTTTAATCAGTTGGATGCCTATCTCTGCGAGATCAAAGAGGCGCAGATCCGCGACGGCCTGCACATTTTGGGCGCGCTGCCAGAAACCGATTCACTGGCGGAGACCTTGGTGGCGTTGCTGCGCCTGCCACGGGGTAACGAGATCAACGAGTGCGGTCTGCTGCACAATCTGGCGCACGATCTGGGTCTACCGAGCGACTTCGACCCTCTTCAAGCCAGTGCAGAACCATGGCACACCGCCAAACCCACCCTGCTGCAACAGCAGAGCAGCGCCCTCTGGCGCACCGCCGCCGACACCCGTGAACGGCTGGAGCTTCTGGCGCTGAGTTGGGTCAAACGTCACCTGCTGAAAAATCACAACGCGACAGACCTAAGGCAGTTGAGCAAAACCCATCCGCGCACCGCGCAGCAACTCGGCTACGCCAAAACGGTGATTTTGGCGGCGCTGAAAACGGGGGTGAAGGATGAGATTCAAGCGCTGATCAACGGCCTGCAAGGTCAAGCCGTCCCTCCAGGGCCGAGCGGTGCGCCCACCCGTGGCCGCCTCGATGTGCTGCCCACGGGGCGTAATTTTTTCTCCCTCGACAACCGTTCCGTTCCTTCCCAAGCCGCGTGGGCTTTGGGGCAGCTCAGCGCCCAACGTTTGATTGAACGTCACCTGCAAGAGCACGGCGACTACCCTAAACAGGTCGGACTCTCCGTCTGGGGTACCGCCACCATGCGCACCGGTGGCGACGACATTGCCCAAGCCTTTGCCCTGATGGGCATCGAACCGATCTGGGCCGTTGCCTCACAACGGGTGATCGACTTTCGCATCATTCCTGCCATGCAGTTAGGCCGCCCGAGGGTGGATGTGACCCTGCGGGTGTCGGGCTTTTTCCGCGATGCCTTTGCCAATGTGATGAAGCTGTTTGATGCCGCCGTCTTGGCGCTGGCCAAGCTGGAAGAGCCCGGAGAGAGCAACACCATTCGCCAGACCATTTTAGCCGATGCCGCTGAGCTGCAAGCGGCAGGACAGGAGCCAGAACAGGCGTGGCGCGAGGCCAGTTACCGTGTTTATGGCAGCAAACCGGGGGCCTACGGAGCGGGCCTGCAAGGGCTGATCGACGGGCGCTGCTGGCAAGAGCAGAGCGATCTGGCCGAGGCCTACCTCAACTGGGGCGGTTACGCCTACGGCAATCAGGCCGGTGATGGCGTGGCGGCCAAAAACGCCTTTCAACAGCGCCTCTCGCAACTGCAAGTGGTGCTGCACAACCAAGACAACCGCGAACACGACCTGCTCGACTCCGACGATTATTACCAGTTTCAAGGCGGCATGACAGCGGCGGTGAACACCTTCAGCGGCAAAACACCGCAGGTCTACCACAGCGACCACAGCAACCCAAGCCAGCCCAAAATCCGCACCCTGCAAGAGGAGCTGAACCGCGTCATTCGCTCGCGGGTGCTGAACCCGAAGTGGATCAAGGCGATGCGCCGCCACGGTTACAAAGGCGCTTTTGAGATGGCCGCCACGGTGGATTACCTCTTTGCCTACGATGCCACCACCGACTTGATCGCCGACTATCAATATGAAAAAGTCAGTGAGGCGTTGGTCTTTGATGCTGAAAATCAGCGGTTTTTACACGACAATAATCCCAAGGCATTGGAGGAGATGGCGGAACGGTTATTGGAAGCGACTCAACGGGGTTTGTGGCAAGAGTCTGGGGACTATGCGGGGAGATTGCAGGATTTGTTGTTGGCATTGGATGAGGGTTTGGAGGGGTAAAGACTCGCATAAATTCTGTAGGGGCGCATTCCATATGCGCCCTTCTTTAATTCATCGGATAAAAAAAAACCTTATCGCTGCACAATTAATGATTTATAATCGCACACAAAACATCGGAAACCCCACATGAGTCTCAACACCAACCACCTAATCATGCCAATACTTAACCTACCAGCACAAGAGATTACTTTACTAAAAGAGATCCTAGAAACCCACACCCCTAACGCTGAAGTGTGGGCGTACGGCAGCCGCGTCAACGGCCAATCCCATGACGGCAGTGATCTTGATCTCGTGCTGCGCAACCCCACAGACCTCACCGAACCAGAAGAAAACCTGTTTGAACTCAAAGAGGCGCTTATTGAGAGCAACCTGCCTATTTTGGTGGATGTATTGGATTGGGCGCTGTTACCAGACGCCTTTTACCCTGAAATTGAAGCCCAATATGTACCGGTGCAAAAAGCAAAGCTGAAAAATGCACCTCACCTTTGCGGAGAATAGCCCCCATAATCTCCGCATATTTTGCGGATATTAACAATGTATTTATGGCAAAATTCCGAATGGCCTCATTTCAGTTGGGATGAAGCCAAACTATCCAAGCTGCTCGCCCAAGTATCGAGAGAACAGGGGCGACTGTTGGGAAAAATGGAAATGTTGGGCTTTGACCTACGCAACGAAACCCATCTGCGCACCCTCACCGAGGAGGTGGTCAAATCCAGCGAGATCGAAGGCGAAAAGTTGGAAACAGAGCAGGTCAGATCCTCCATCGCTCGTCGCCTCGGCATGGACATTGGTGGCCTCATTGCCTCTGATCGCCATGTCGAAGGCGTGGTTGAGATGACCCTAGATGCCACCCGTAACGCAGCAGCTCCCCTCACTCAAGAACGTCTGTTTGCTTGGCACGCTGCGCTGTTTCCAACCGGACACAGCGGCATGAGCCAAATCCAAGTGGGGCGTTGGCGTGATGATCATAACGGCCCAATGCAGGTCGTTTCAGGTCCCATTGGCAGAGAGAAAATACATTACCAAGCTCCCCCAGCAGAACGCCTGAACGATGAAATGAATCGGTTTTTGGCCTGGTTCGAACAACCCAGCGAGCAAGACCCCCTGCTCCATGCGGGGCTGGCACATCTCTGGTTTGTCACCATCCACCCCTTTGAAGATGGCAATGGCCGTATCGCCCGCGCCATTGCCGATATGGCATTAACCCGTTCGGAGCAGAGCAAGCAACGTTTCTACAGCATGTCAGCGCAGATTCGCCGCCAACATCAGGCCTATTACGACACACTGGAGTGGACACAAAAGGGAGATATGCAGATCACCCAATGGCAAGAATGGTTTCTCAACAGTCTGCTCTGTGCCATCAAAGAGGCAGAACAGAGCTTAAGCCACACGCTGCGCAAAGCTCATTTTTGGGAACGCTTTGCCAAAGAGCCTCTCAATCAACGACAGATCAAAATTTTGAATAAATTGTTAGAGGGTTTTGAGGGCAAACTCACCACTTCAAAATGGGCAAAGATTGCTAAATGCTCGCAGGATACTGCTTATCGTGACATTCTTGATTTGATAAAGCGCAAGGCGTTGCAGAAAGAAATTGGTGGTGGGCGTAACACGAGTTATGGGTTGAGTTTGGTACAAGAAAAGCAATAACGGTTCGAGCAAGCCAAAAACTGGGGTATAAAACACCCGCTAAATTAATGGCGGAACACAGAGCTGCAATTGCAGCTTAAGCGGTTATGCACTTCGGGGTTGAATCTGCCTAAAGAAAATATGTAATCTATTGAAAGACAGTCCAACCACACGCAAATAAAAAAACTCTCGCAAGAAAACTTATTTTTCAAAACACCCAACAAACCCACCCAAACGATCCACAGCCCAAATCTCCAACGCCGTCTCAACCAACAACTGCCGCTTCGCCACCCCGTGCGCCTCTTGGCAAACCTTCAACCCCAGATCAATCCCCGTCGCCTGACACCAGCGCAACACCTCCGCACTGGTATTGGCACTGCGAATTTTTTCCACCAACTCACCCTCAGCCCCCAACTCCTGCGCCCACTTGGCCAACTGAACAAAATCAATCTGCGAACGTGTGCTGTGCAGATCCAGATGACCACACGCCAATTTAGTTAATTTACCAAAACCGCCACAAATGCTGATTTTCTGAACCGGATTTTTTTTCAGGTGTTTCAGCAGCGCACCGACAAAATCGCCCATTTCGATCAACGCCATCTCTGGCAGTTGATAACGGTCACGAATAAACGCCTCACTGCTGCTGCCGGTGCTGGCCGCCAGGTGGCTTTGGCCGTTGCTGCGCGCCACATCAATGCCTTGGCGAATCGAGGCGATATAGGCACTGCACGAATAAGGACGCACGATGCCCGTGGTGCCTAAAATAGAGAGACCGCCTAAAATCCCCAGCCGTGGGTTCATGGTTTTCAGCGCCAGCGCCTGACCGTTCTCCACCCCCACAGTGACCTGAAAGCCACCGTCGTAGTGGTGCTGCTGCGCCAGCCGTTGCAGATGCTCCGTCATCATTTTACGCGGTACGGGATTGATGGCAGGCTCACCCACCGCCAGCAACAGGCCACTGCGGGTCACCGTACCCACTCCCTCACCGGCAGCAAAATGAATCCCCTCAGGCAACAGACTCAAACGCACAAAAACCCGTGCGCCGTGGGTCACATCGGGGTCATCACCGGCATCTTTGATCGTCGCTGCATGAACAACATCGCCCTCGGCGTAGAGTTGATCCAATTCCAGCGAGACCTCTTGCCCCCGTGGCAGGCTGACAAACACCCGCTGAGGTGTCTGTTTGGCCAGCAGCAATTCCGCCGCCGCCACACAGCAGGCGGTGGCGCAGCAACCGGTGGTCAGACCACTGCGCAGTTTGGGCGGCGTTTCCGCCGACTCAGGCCACATGCCGCACCCCGCTCATTTATGAGACCGCCTGCAACGCCATCTCACCGCGAAACAGCGCCGCAATGGCCGCTGGATTGGAAGAAAAAAAGAGGTGCAAATAAGTAGCGGTCAGACCTTTTTCACGGTAAATCGCCTCACCAGGTGCGGGATGACGCTGACGACGACCGTGAGCAATGGGCTTCAAGTTGACTTCGCAACGAGAGCGATGATGAGCGTGAGCGCGCAGCTCGCCTTCGGGCAGCAGTGCCGTCTGCATCCCTTGACAGCCTCGTTTACCGCGCATCGCCCCTTCGCCCTCCAACAACGCCAACAGCTCAAATCGCTTGCCCTCCAGATCCGTCAGACCGGCCAAGGTGTAAAGAAACCCACCGCACTCAGCCAAGATCGGCCTGCCTTGCTGGAAAAAATCGCCAATGCTGGCCAACATAGAAACGTTCGCCGCCAAACCTTCCGTATGCAGCTCGGGATACCCCCCAGGCAGCCAGAGCGCCTCCGCTTCAGGCAACCGCTTATCTTTCAGTGGCGAGAAAAAACGCAGCTCCGCCCCCATCGCTTCCAGCAGGCGCAGATTAGAATCGTAAAGAAAACTAAAGGCCGCATCACGGGCAATGGCGATGCGCACCCCTGCCAAACTGCGCTGCACCGTGGGCAGCGTTGCAGTCGTAAAACAGACCGCCTCGGGCAACCGGCTCAAAGCCGTTTTGGCCAGCACATCGGCACCGGCCTCAAAACGCCGCTCCAAGGTCTCTCTGACTTCATGGGCTTGCACCAAACCCAGATGCCGTTCCGGCAGCGCCAACGCCGCCTCACGAGGAACGGTCGCCAACAGCGGCAGGCTCTGTGGCAGCGCATCGCGGATCAGATCGGCGTGACGCTCACTGCCACAGTGGTTGGCGATCAGCCCCGCCACTGTGTAATCATCACGAAAGTTGGCCAGCCCCGTGGCCAGCGCGGCAGCGGTCTGCGCCATACCCTTCACATCCATCACGATGGCGATGGGAATGCCAAAAGTGGCGGCCAAATCGGCGCTGGAAGGTTCACCATCAAACATCCCCATCGCCCCTTCGATCAAAATCAGATCCGCCACCTGCGCCGCTGCATAAAGCTTGGCACGACAGTAGGCCTCACCCGCCATCCAGAGATCCAATGGCTCCACCGGCTCCCCAGAGGCTTGCGCCAAAATCTGCGGATCGAGGTAATCAGGGCCGGTTTTAAACACCCGCACCA
This sequence comes from Gammaproteobacteria bacterium, assembly GCA_030949385.1. NCBI lineage: Bacteria > Pseudomonadati > Pseudomonadota > Gammaproteobacteria > Gammaproteobacteria bacterium. The sequence continues at coordinate 317,116 of JAUZSP010000007.1, forward strand.
CCCGCCCTTGGCGCTGATGAAAGCGCGCCAGCGCAGCGGTGATGGTGGTTTTGCCTTGGCCTGATGCAGGCGCGGCTAAAAAGAGTGCAGGGCAGAACAGCGTGTTACTCATGACAACAATCATCTCCAAACAATGTAGGGGGCAATAACCTTGTTGGCCATCACCCAATAATGCAGCGCTCTTGCTGTCCGTTAAACCCACTTTTTCTGATTCTATTGATGGGCAAGATCAGCTAAAATTTTGCTGGCAAAAAAAAGGGGGAGGCTGGTATTTTCACACTGCTTAGCTCAAATACTGGTTTTAATAAAATTAGTCTATAGAATAACGCTTCTTGAAGATACTGACAGCGAAGTAAAAAAAACCGTGAACCACAAACCTTACTCCGAAGCCTGCGATCAAAACGCCCAACCCATTTTTGACCTTCTCAGCCAAAAAACACCGCCCAACAGCACTCTGCTGGAGATCGGCAGCGGCAGCGGCCAACACGCGGTCTATTTTGGCAAAGCCTTGCCCAGCGTCACTTGGCAAACCAGCGACCGCCAACAGAATCACAGTGGCATCACCCTCTGGCTGGAAGAGTACGCCCTAGACAATGTCCTGCCACCCTTGGCACTGGATGTCTTAAACGACCCGTGGCCAAAACAGCAATACGATACCGTTTACAGCGCCAACACCGCCCACATCATGCCCACCGCTGCGGTAGAAGCGATGTTTCAAGGCGTAGGTCAGGTGCTGCAAGAGAAGGGGCTGTTTCTGCTCTACGGGCCTTTTATGGACAACGGACAACAAACCAGCGTCAGCAATGAACGTTTTGAACTCTGGTTAAAAGCACAAAACCCACAACAGGGGGTAAGAGACAGCGTTTGGCTAAAAGAGTTGGCGGAAAGCGCCGGTTTAACATGGCTTGATGATGTTCAATTGCCAGCGAATAATCGCATTTTGATTTGGCAGAAACGCTAACAGAATCGCTGCACCAAGCGATTAACGGTGCAGCAGACCCCTTATGCGGCAAAAAACAGCATCAGAGTTGAAAGTGAAAACGCGGCAGCGGTTAACAACAGTTGGTAACGCACCTTTCTTTTCTCATCAAACGTCGATATTTCAGAACTGTTCATTGTTGTTGCTCTCCATTGAAGGGATATTCCCTTCCTAATTCCCTAATAAAATAGACTTCAACCCTTTTGCAAGGAATTGAACTACTTTTATACCAGACTCAAAGGAATTTTAGTAGCATTACAATCCAAAAAATTACCAAATGTGATCCAGATCACATCATTTGATCAGAATTTGATCAGAAAAACACGATGGCGTTACGGTTTGATTAACGCCAATTGTGGCTGCAACAGAGCGGCACCCAGCTGATTTAAGGGTGCGTCGTCCCTGCGTAGGTAAAGATGCCGTTAATCGCCGTCAGCAGCAGAATCACCACTGCAATCAAACGCCCAATGCCAATCGCACTTTTTGATACTGTTTTGTTCATTCGCTTATTTCCTCATAAGAATATTTTCAAGTTTCAAGAACTGCCGGAACATCCTTATGTGTCAAAAGCCAGCAATGAATAAGAATATACTAATATACTTATTCATAAAACCCCAAAGTGCAATTTTGAGCACCCAATCCAATAAATGCCCTTATTAAACGCCTAAAACCCAAAAAACCCCCGCATCAACACAATAATACGAGGGTTTTCAGAAAAGCCGCTAAACTAAAAAACGCTTAACTCAACGTCTCCATACGAATGCGGCTCACCGGAGCGCCGATGCTATCAAGGGCTTCCAGATCGACAATGGCGGCGTTCATCTGCGCCTCTTGCACTCGATGGGTCAACAAAATAATCGGCACCACACGGCCCTCTGTGGCCTCTTTTTGCAACAAAGCCTCAATGCTGATGCCCTGCTCGCTCAAAATACGACTGACATCGGCCATCACCCCAGGCTGATCTGTCGCACTCAAACGTAAATAATAGGCGGTCTTCACCTGATCCATCGCCAACACCGGCAGATCCGACAGCGCATCGGGCTGGAAAGCCAGATGCGGCACCCGATTTTCAGGATCCACCGTCAGAGCGCGCACCACATCCACCACATCGGCCACCACCGCTGAAGCGGTCGGTTCCGCACCGGCACCGGCACCGTAATAGAGGCTTGGGCCGAGCGCATCGGCCTGCACCAACACCGCGTTCATCACCCCGTCCACATTGGCGATCAAACGTCGTTCTGGAATCAAGGTCGGATGCACCCGCAGTTCGATGCCTGCTGCTGTACGACGTGTCACACCCAGATGTTTAATGCGATAGCCCAGCTCGGCGGCGTAAGTCACATCTTCAGGAGTAATTTTACCAATGCCTTCGGTGTAACATTTATCAAACTGCAACGGAATGCCAAAGGCGATGGATGCCAAAATGGTCAGTTTGTGCGCCGCATCAATGCCTTCCACATCAAAAGTCGGATCGGCTTCGGCGTAACCCAGCGCCTGCGCCTCTTTAAGCACATCGGCAAAGTCACGGCCTTTGTCACGCATCTCAGTGAGAATAAAATTACCAGTACCGTTGATAATCCCCGCGATCCACTCAATGCGGTTGGCTGACAACCCTTCACGCACCGCTTTAATAATTGGGATACCGCCCGCCACCGCCGCTTCAAAGGCCACCACCACCCCTTTGGCTTGCGCGGCGGCAAAAATCTCATTGCCGTGCAGACCAATCAAGGCTTTATTGGCGGTCACGACATGCTTGCCATTCTCAATCGCTTGCATCACCAAGGTTTTGGCCAGACCGTAACCGCCAATCAATTCAATCACCACCTCCACTTCGGGGTCATTGACCACCGCATGAGCGTCACTGCTGATTTTGGCTTCCGTCAGACCCAGCTCGGCGGCACGCTCCGTGTTCAAATCCGCCGCATGGCTGATCACAATGCCTCGGCCTGCGCGCCGCGCAATCTCTTCTGCGTTACGCAGCAGCACCGTTGCGGTACCGCCACCGACGGTACCCAAACCCAACAGACCGACGTTTACCGGCTTCAATTCACTCATTCCTGACTACCTTTATCATTACGGAACATGTCACGAATGCCACGCAGCGCCTGCCGAGTACGATGTTCGTTCTCGATCAAACTGAAACGCACGTGATCGTCGCCATATTCACCAAATCCAATCCCAGGTGACACCGCCACCTTGGCCTCTTTTAACAGTTTTTTCGAAAACTCCAACGAACCCATCTCTTGGTAACGCTCAGGAATTTTTGCCCAGACAAACATCGTCGCTTTCGGGATGTTCACTTGCCAACCCATGGTGTTCAGGCCGTGACAAAGCACATCACGGCGGCTCTGATACATGTCACGAATCTCAGCCACACAACTCTGATCACCGTCCAGTGCAGCAATCGCCGCCACTTGGATCGGAGTGAACATGCCGTAATCGAGATAGGACTTCATCCGCGCCAGCGCCGCCACCAACTCCTTGTTGCCGCACATAAAACCGACGCGCCAACCGGGCATGTTGTACGTTTTAGAAAGCGAATAAAACTCCACCGCCACCTCTTTGGCTCCCGGCACCTGCAAAATAGAGGGCGCTTTGTAGCCATCAAACGCAATTTCAGCGTAAGCAATGTCCTGCACCACCCAGATCTCATGTTCACGGGCAATCGCAATTACCTTCTCGAAAAACTCCAGCTCCACACACTGCGCGGTGGGGTTACCCGGAAAGTTAAGCACCAGCATCTTCGGTTTCGGCCAGGCGTTTTTAATCGCTTTTTCCAGCTCAACAAAAAAATCCGCATCTTCGGTCAAGGGCACATGGCGAATGTCCGCACCGGCAATGACAAAACCATAAGGGTGAATCGGATAAGCGGGGTTGGGTACCAGCACCGCATCACCCGGCCCCACGGTGGCCAGCGCCAAATGCGCCAAGCCCTCTTTGGAGCCGATGGTGGTGATGGCCTCGGTCTCAGGGTCAAGATCCACATCAAAGTTGCGTTTGTACCAGTTGCAGATCGCTTGTCGCAGCCGTGGAATGCCCCGCGACTGTGAATAACGGTGGGTGTCTTTGCGATTGGCCGCTTCCACCAGCTTATCCACAATGTGCTGCGGCGTGGGCTGGTCGGGGTTGCCCATGCCAAAGTCAATGATGTCCTCACCGCGCGCGCGCGCCTCTGCTTTCAACTCGCCGGTAATATTAAACACGTACGGTGGCAATCTCTCGATACGTCGAAATTCGTTTTTCAAAGCTCTTTTTCCAGCGGTTGGTGGCGGTAATGTGAGGCGATTATAACGGCATGTTTGCGCGGATGCAGCCACAGAGAGAAAAAAGCCCTGCAAGCCAAAACGAAACCGTATAATAGCGCCTCAAAACCCGAGGGGCGGCAGATGAAATTCAGCGAAACATTTGGTGACAACGACCATCACGTCAGCGGTTACGGCCCAGAAGGGGTTACCGTTTTAGGTCGTCGTCACCCCTACCATCTGATCGTCAATCGAGAACAGATTCAAAAGTGGCCCATTGACGGTCTCAGCAGTCTCAATCTCGACACGCTACAGGCGGTGCTGGATCTGAAACCGGAAATCGTCATTCTCGGCACCGGCGACAAACAGATCTTTCCGCCAATGGAGATCATGATGCTGTTCGCCAAACAACAGATCGGTTTTGAGGTAATGAACACCTCTGCCGCCTGTCGTACCTACAATATTCTGCTCTCCGAAGATCGTGACGTAGTAGCGGCGCTGATTCTAGATAATCCGATCATAGAAAAACCAAAGCACGCTTAACCAGGTGGCCACTGCATCTGTCGTCCTGCCAACAGGTGCAAATGAATGTGGTAGACGGATTGACCACCCTGTTCACCGCAATTGATCACGGTGCGATAACCACTTTCAGCGACCCCTTCCGCTTCGGCCACTTTTTTCGCGGCCAAAATCAACGCACCCATTACCGCGCTATCTTCACTCTCAAGATCATTTAAAGTGGCAATGTGCTTTTTCGGAATCAGCAACACATGCAACGGCGCTTGTGGGTTGAGATCACGAAAGGCCACTACCTGCTTATTTTCGTAGACAATTTCAGCGGGAATCTTGCCATCAACAATATTGCAAAACAGACAATCAGACATACACGCTCCTTCAAAACAACAGGCTAAATTTCTTGGCGACCGGCCAACGCATGAGACAAGGTACTGCGATCGACAAACTCCAACTCACCGCCCAAGGGGACTCCGTGGGCAATGCGCGTCACTTTGATGCCCTGCTCTTTGGCCATTTCACTGATGTAAAAGGCCGTCGCTTCACCTTCCACCGTCGGGTTGGTGGCCAAAATCAGCTCTTCAATCTCATTCGTTGCAAGGCGCTGCTCCAACAGATCCAGACCCAACTCAGCCGGACCGATGCCATCCAATGGCGACAGATGCCCCATCAGCACAAAATAAAGCCCTTCGTAGTGCGTTGCCGATTCAATCGCCATCACATCCGTCGGCATCTCCAACACACAGAGCTGCTTTTTCGAACGACGCGGATTGAGGCACAGCTCACACACGTCCGCCTCGGTAAACGTTCGGCACGACTGACAATGACCGATGCCCTGCATCGCTTTTTGCAACAGATCGGCCAACCTCACACCACCGGCACGATCCCGTTCCAACAGATAAAAAGCCATCCGTCGAGCAGACTTCTCACCCACGCCCGGCAAACAGCGCAACGCATCAATCAGTTGAGGTAACAGAGCCAAAATAAACGCCCCCTAAAAGGGCATTTTAAAACCAGGCGGCAAAGACATACCGGAGGTGACACCGGACATCATATCTTTGCTGGCGGCATCGACTTTTTTGGTCGCATCGTTAACCGCAGCGGCCAGCAGATCTTCCAACATCTCTTTGTCGTCCTCCATCAAAGCAGGATCAATATGAACTCGGCGCAACTCATGACGACCGTTCATGCTCACCTTCACCATGCCACCACCGGCTTGGCCTTCAACCTCTAAATTGGCCACCTCTTCCTGTGCTTTTTGCATGTCTGCTTGCATCTTTTGCGCTTGTTTCATCAAGCCACCCAATCCACCTTTCATCATCCTGCCTCTCTTCTCAAAACCATTAAAAGTAGGGATCGATTCCATATCCACCCTGTTTATTCAATCTAGCAATTATTCGTCTCGTGGCCGCACACTGCCCGCAACCACCTCGGCACCAAACTGCTGCTGCAAGGCCTGCACATTGCTGTCATTCATAATCGCCTGCTCCGCAGCCTGCTGACGCTCCTTGACCAACCGCTGTCGCCGTTGTGCCGGAGTTTCACCTTGCACCTCGTTCTGCGCTGCACCCTGCTCAAAACGCAACGTCACCGCGTGCTGATAATAGTCACTCAACGCCGCTGTCAGACCTTGCACAAAACGTGGCTTTTGCAGATGTCCGTGTTCCGCGTTCATCTGCAAGCGCAGCACATTCTCGCGTTTTTCCAGCAAAACGCAGTGGGTGGCCAACTCATACGGAAGACCGCGTAAATGAGCCGCCTCAATAATCTCCGCCCAACTCTGAGCTGGATTCCCTCCTCCCTTCGAGTGAAGAGGCTTAGCAACGGGCGCTGGAATTGGAACCGCAGTCGAAACAGGAGCAACAGTTGGCGAAACCACCAACTTGGTTTTAGGGGCGACCTTTACCTCTGCGACTGGCTTTTTTTTTTCAGGGTGCAGGGCGGCACGCAACATCTCGCCTCGGCTCATGCCTTCGTTTGGCGACATGACGGGAGCCACAGGAACGGATGCCACAGAAGTAACCACCGGCTCAGCAGGCGTCATCGACGGCTTTTTCTCTGGCTCGGCTCGCCCAACAAGAGGCATTTCAGTGCTCTGTTTCGTCACAGGCGCAGCGGGTCGAAACACCAGCATCCGCAACAAAATCATCTCCAGCCCCAAACGCTGCGAAGGTGCCAAAGGCAGATCTTTGCGCCCATTCAGACCAATTTGATAATAAAGTTGCAACTCTTCCGCGCTCACCTGCTTGGCCAGCGCCAGCAACGGCCTGCTGTCCAACCAGACGTGATCCAAAGCAGAGGGCACCACCTGCGCCAACACCAACTGATGAATCAATTTCAACAGCTCTTCCAATACCGATTCGTAATCCGGCACACTCTGCGCCAAAACAGCGATGGCGGCTAAAATAGCCTCAGCATCGTTGCCAATCAACGCGCTGAGCAGACCAAGCAATTTTTCCGGATGAATGCTGCCCAACATCTGGCTCACATCGGCATCGCGCACCGTGCCATTCCCAAAGGCGATGGCCTGATCCAATAAACTCAAGGCATCGCGCATACTGCCCTGCGCAGCTTTAGCCAACTGGCGCAGAGCCAACTCATCGAACTCAATTTCTTCTTTACCTAAGACCGTCTGTAAATGCGGCGCAATCAACTCTGCCGGTAGACTTTTGAGGTTAAATTGCAGACAGCGCGAGAGAACGGTGACCGGCAGTTTTTGTGGATCGGTGGTGGCAAGCAGAAATTTAACGTGCGGCGGAGGTTCTTCCAGCGTTTTCAGCAGCGCATTAAAGCTGTGATTGGAGAACATGTGTACCTCATCAATCAGGTAGACCTTATAACGCCCTTGAGTGGGCGCGTAAGGCACGTTTTCCAACAGCTCCCGAGTCTCTTCCACCTTGGTACGCGAGGCGGCATCCACCTCGATCAGATCAACAAAACGGCCTTCATCAATGGATTGACAGGCACTGCACACACCGCATGGGGTGGCGGTTACGCCCGACTCGCAATTGAGGCTTTTAGCCAAGATGCGCGCCAAAGTGGTCTTGCCCACCCCGCGCGTACCACTGAACAAATAAGCGTGATGCAACCGTTGGCTGTTAAGGGCATTGATCAATGCGCGCAGCACATGCTCTTGCCCCACCACTTGCTCAAAATTACGTGGCCGCCAGCGGCGCGCCAAAACCTGATAACTCATCTGTTGGGCTTTTTCATCAAAGGGATTGTAAAACAGGGCTGATAAAAGGGGGAACGAGTATAAACCAGATGCCATTGGAATGGCAGAAAATGAGGTGGCGATCCAAACCAGCCACACCTCGGCACCCAAGTCCACTGTTGCCGCTGCTCCCTTCCAGGCCTGACGGGGTCCACAGTTTGTTGTCGCGAGGGGACCGATCAGATCACCATAACAAGGAACCAGCAGAGCCGCGTGCTGCGACCCGCTAAAAAATGGCGGAGAGAGAGGGATTCGAACCCTCGATACGCGTTAGCGTATACACGCTTTCCAGGCGTGCTCCTTCAGCCGCTCGGACACCTCTCCAATTCCCCAAAGGGATAAGGGGCGGGACTTTACCGAACCGAGCCACTTTTGTAAAGCACCAAATCGCAGACAAAATAAATGCCAGCAAATCATCTCTTCTAAAAAGAAAAGCAGACTTGTGGCATTAAAGGAGAGTACTACCTTGTAAATTCAAACATCCATACCTGCAAATAACCATCCTAGTCATCCGCCACACCCTGTGGACTTATGGAGCCTCCTGCCCCAGCCTCATCCCGAAGCCGCTCCATCCTTGAACCTTATAAATTCAACTTCATACCGTTCCCAATCTTGGTATGCTCACTCCCTGAGAAGTCATGAATACGAGTCACGACCCAATCCTTAAAAATGTAACAAATTCGATCCCATCCTTGGGAGACCCCATCCTTGTGGTCAAATCCTAAGGCGTCCTTTCCAAAAAGTACCCCTTGCTGTCGGATTGAAGTTTATCCACGGCCTCTGAACTATTTCTGATAACCTTATTTCCTAGCAAAATCCAACAGCGTTTTTATATCCACATTAAATAAGGCTACTGTTTTTCAATACAAATCAAATGGTTGGATAAAAAAAACAATAACAATTACAATTCAATTAATTTATCACCAACAAAATCCACCGTTTCTTGATAATTATAATAACCACGAGGGTTACAAACCACGCGTGTTGCTCCACAACGATAATCAGAAACCTTATGCACATGACCATGCACCCACAAATCAATCTTAAAACCGGCCATCCAGTCGGCTAAATCATTGCAGTAAGCATAACGAATGTCATTTTTGATCCCAGAAAACCAGCTCAACTCTGTCGGCGCATGATGAGTCACCACCACGGTTTTACCCGCATAGGGTTTCGCCAACTCCTTGGCCAACCAGACTTTTGATGTCTGATGAATGGCCACCAAATCCTGCGCTTTCATCGGACGTTGATCGAAGCTAATGTGGCGAAAATCATTCACCGCCATCTCCGCCATCTCCATCACTTGCGGGTTTTGATCGTTGTAATCCGTCCAGAGGGTGCAACCCAAAAAACGCACCCCCTGCTGCTCATACACCTCGTTTTCCAAGTAGTTCACTTGGGTAAAGTGCGATTCAGCGCGAAACTCCAACACACGGTCACGCAGATCGCCGTACCAATAGTCGTGATTACCACCGACAAACACCACCGGTTTTCCCAAAGTATCCAACCACTGAATGCCATCCGCTCCCAAGGCCACATCACCGGCTGCGATAATCACATCCGCCTCGGTCTCGGGCAGCTCCAATAAGCCAAACTCCAAATGCAGATCAGAAAAAACCTGTAAACGCATATCAACTCCCTTTATTTACACCTCGTCCCCATGCTCCAGCGTGGGAACGCAGATCAAACGTACCTCAGCTCAATGCCGCCGATGTTTCGCTTGTGATTTGCCGCTGCGCGCGCGCAATCGACGAGGGTGCAGTGACTTCAAGGTCAAACTCTGCACCGCGTTGGCCTGTTGCAGAAAGCGCTTTAAGCCACGTTTGACGACGCAGATCCACGTCAACAAACTTGCCTATCCTCAGATCACGAGGCAGCAACAAATCGCCAAACCGCACCCGAATCAGACGGCTGACCGTCACCCCTTGTGATGTCCAGAGCCGCCGCACCTCTTGGTTACGTCCCTCTTTTAGGGTGACGTGATACCAGTGGTTGCTGCCTTGCCCACCGGCATCTTCAATGCTGTCAAATTTGGCCGGACCGTCTTCCAGCTCCACACCGTGTTTGAGATTTTTCAACATCTGATCGTCCACCTCACCCAAAATACGCACTGCGTATTCGCGCTCGATTTCACTCGACGGGTGCATCAAACGATTGGCCAACTCACCGGAGTTGGTGAACAACAACACCCCAGAGGTGTTGATGTCCAAGCTGCCCGACCGCAATCCAGCGACCGTTTCTAAGCTGCGGCAAGCGATGAAAGACCGTTTTGCGCCCTTCAGGGTCGTTGCGGGTTGAAATCTCGCCATCGGGTTTGTGATACAGCAGCAAGCGAGGCCTCTCCTTTTCATCCAATTCGCAGACCTCATATTGGCGATCATCCACCTTGATGCGGTCTCCCACCTCGACCTTCGCTCCTAACACGGCAACCTGTTGGTTGACCTTAATCACTCCTTGTTTAATCCACACTTCCATCGCTCGGCGAGAACCCAATCCCGCCTGCGCCAATACTTTTTGTAACCGTTCTGATGACACCAGTTTCACTCCAGACAAACCCAACAAGAGTCAGGTTATGTCATTAAATAAAACACATTTTTATTGGATTTTAGCATCCTAATGTTCCGTAGAATGCTACTTCATATTAGAAATAAACAATTTACTTAAGCTGACGTTAATATTCAAGCCCTTGGGATCAAGCCCTTGGGATCAAGCCCTTGGGATCAAGCCCTTGGGATCAAGCCCTTGGGATCAAGCCCTTGGGATCAAGCCCTTGGGATCAAGCCCTTGGAGATACCGCTCAAGGAAGCGTTGTGTACCATGACAAAAAGTTGCCCTCATCACAAGCCAGCCCCAATGCCATCCTGGGTCTTGATCATCGACGACCAACAAACTGGCAGTCGCATTCTGGAAAAAATCATCCTCGGCATCGACCCCAAATTGAGCATAAAAATTTTTTCCCTGCCCAAAGAGGCCCTAATCTGGCTGGAGGAACACAGCCCCGACCTGATCCTGAGCGACTTCAAAATGCCCAGCATGAACGGAGTCGAGCTTACCCGCCAAATTCGCAAAATACCACACTGCGCCGACGTGCCACTGATGATCGTTACCATCGTCGCCGACAAACAGACCCGTTATGATGCCCTAGAAGCCGGTGCCAGCGATTTTTTAAGCCGTCCCATCGACCAGCAAGAGTGCCAAGCACGCTGTCGTAATCTACTCAAAATGCGCCAACAACACAAAACGATTCAATATCACGCCCGCTCTCTGGAAGAGCAAATTCAGCAAGCCACCCAAGAAGTCGCTCGCCGTGAACAAGAAACCCTGCTGCGACTGGCCAAAGCCGGTGAATACCGTGACGAAGAGACCGGAAATCATATGATTCGCATGGCCAAATACGCTCGTTTTATCGCCGAAGCACTGAATCTAGACACCAAATGCTGCGAAGAGATTGAACGTACCGCCCCCATGCACGACATCGGCAAAATCGGCATCCCCGATCACATTCTGCTCAAACCGGGAAAACTGAATGCCAATGAGTGGAAAATCATGAAAACTCACACCACCATCGGCTACAACATTCTGAAACAAAGCGACTCTCATTACATTCAACAAGGTGCCACCATCGCCCTTACCCACCATGAAAAATTCGATGGCAGCGGCTATCCAGCAGGCATCAAGGGCAATAAAATTCCCTTGGTCTCTCGCATCATCGCCTTGGCCGATATGTACGATGCCCTCACTTCCATTCGCCCTTACAAACCGGCATGGAGCTCTGAAAAAGCCGCCCAACACATCGAGTCGCTCCGTGGCAGTCACTTTGACCCCGACTGCGTTGATGCTTTTTTTCAGCAATTGGATAAAATCCGCGTTGTTGAAGAGCGGCTCCGCGATCAAGTGCCCACGGCCAAAGCTCATCCTTAACCCTACATGAGCCATGAAAGAGAGCAAGCCAAATGGCGCATCGTCATTGGCAGTTTGGCTTTTACCCACTTTATTTTCGCCCCTCAAACCGAACTCTCCCACCTGCTGCCACCCCAACTGATCAGTGGTCTGTTTCTGCTCTACGCACTGCTGAACGGTTTGAGCCTGAAACTTCGCCCCTCGCCCTGCAATCTGCGCCGCAGGATAAATATGCTCATGGACCTCGGGGCGACCTCTCTGGTCATCGGCAGTGCCGGTGAAGCAGGCACACCGCTGATCGCCATCTACCTCTGGGTGATTATGGGCAACGGTTTTCGTTACGGCGTTGGCGAGTTGCGTCACGCTGCGGCCATTGGCCTGTTTGGTTTTGCCTTGGTGGTGCTGCTCAGCGACTTTTGGTCAAAACACCTCTTTTTTAGCAGTGGATTTCTGATTGTTCTGTTTGCCATCCCCTACTACATGAGCAAATTGATCGGCGATCTGCACCAAGCCATTGAGAACGCCACCCGCGCCAACCGCGCCAAATCTGAATTTTTATCCAATATCAGTCACGATCTGCGTACCCCACTGAACGGCATTACCGGCATGAACGACATGCTCGCCGAAACCGACCTCAACCAAGAGCAACGGGAGTGCTGCGAGGTCATTCATAGATCCGCTCAGAGCTTACTCGAACTGATCGAACGACTGCTGGTACGCGCACAAATTGAAGCCGGTAAACAGCAGATATCAGAACGCGCCTTTGATTTAGACGAACTGCTGGCCGACCTCAGCGGCCTGTTTAAAAAACGCACCGAAAGCAAAAACCTACGCTACCTCTGTCAAATGAACCAAGATGTTCCCAAGCAATTACACGGTGACCCCCAGCTGCTCAAACAAATTCTAAACAACCTGCTCGGCAACGCGCTTAAATTTACCCAGCAGGGTCACATCGAAATCAACATCAGCTTACGACAACAGAAACCAAAACACGCCTTGATCCGGTTTGAAATCAACGACACGGGCATCGGCATCAGTAAAACCAACCAACAAAAGATTTTTGAACGTTTTCAACAAGCCAACGATGAAATCAACTCCCGTTACGGCGGCAATGGCTTAGGAATGACCATTGTTAAAGAGAACATTGAAACCATGGGCGGCACGCTTGGACTCGAAAGCACAGAAAATGTCGGCAGCCATTTTTGGTTCGAACTCGATTTTGAGGTGATAACCGCAAAACCAAAAAAACGGCATCTGGTAAAAAGCGAACCAATGCCCTTTTCCATTGAAGCCTACCAACAGGCTAAAAACCCCCATTTAAAATTGGAGATTTTAGCCGCCGACGACAATGAACTGAATCGAACCATCATCAAAAAAATACTGCAACGGGCCGGTCACCACGTCACACTGGTCAATGATGGCAGCGAAGCACTGGAAGCACTTGAACAACAGGGTTTTGATCTGGCCATTTTAGACATCAATATGAATCATCTGGGCGGTCTTGATGTATTAAAAACCCATCGTTTCAAATACCCCAATGACAGCACACCAATGTTGATGCTCTCCGCTGACGCAACAGAATTAACCGTCAACCGTTGTCTCACCGCAGGGGCAGCGTATTACTTAACCAAACCCATCGACAGCAAACGTCTATTGGATGCCATCAACAGTTCAGCATTAAAAAGCCAACAAACCACTTCAATCTTTAAAATCCAAACCGAAGGCGCTCTTACAAAGATTGCTCTGCTCAACAGCCAAACTCTGGCTGAACTCTCCAGCATTGATCCGCACGGCAATTTTGTTGCTGATTTAATGCAAGGTTTTCAACACGATGGCGATAAATTACTGGAAAAAGTACACCAATCTCTACACACACCGATTGATTTTATCAGCTTCAAAAACGGCGTACATGCTCTAAAAGGCAACGCGGCGGAGCTGGGTGCAGACAAACTGTTTAAATTCTGTCAACAAGCAGAAAAAACCTCCCTACGCGAACTGCACCAGCAGAAAAATCAAGCACTTTATAACGAACTGGAACAACTCTACCGCGAAACACTCGCCGCATTCAAACAGCACGCCGAAGAATCTTCCGCCTCTTAATCAAGCCAGTACATCACCTCCTGCTGCTCTAAAAACCGCTCGGCTCCAGCTCCCTGCAACAACGCCAAAGTGGCCAACATGCCCGCTTCCACACAACTGGATGCCGCCACGGTGACGCTGCCAACCATTTGCTGCACCGGCCAGCCTGTGTGTGGATTGAGAATGTGGCTGTAACGCACCCCCTCGTTGAGCAGGTAACGGTGGGAATCACCGCTGGTGGCCAATGCACCTGAATGCAGAGCCAAAACACGCCCCTGCCGCCCTCTGCCACGACAAGCCACTCGCCAAGCCGAACCGTCTTTTTTGCCGCACGTCAGCGCCAAATCACCGCCAAAATTGACCAACACACTGGCCTCGCTCTGCTGGGCAATCAATTGGCTCACTCGATCCACCGCATACTCTTTGCCGATGCCACCCAGATCAATTTCCATCCCAGTGGGCAGTTGCAGATAGGGGCTTTTCCAATTGACTTTTGACCAACCCACCAAGGGTAAAATGGCATCAATTTGCGTTTGTGTCGCCAGTGCAGTGGTGCCGTCAAAAGACCAGATGCGGCGCAACACCCCGGCGGTAATATCAAACAGACCTTTACTCAAGCAGTGAAACCGGTCAGCACAATCCAATAGACCCGCGCTCTCTTCATCCAGACGAATTTTTTTACCCGCAGAAGTGTTGATTCTGGCAATGATGTTGTCATCACGATAACGACTGAATTTGGCCTCAATACGCTGAGCTTCACCCATCGCAAGGCTCAACAGATCCGAGGCCAACCCTTGACCCTCTACTTCCATCAGGATCTCACAAGGAGTGGCCATCGCCTGAAAACTGCCCAGCCAATACCCCCCACAGCGTTCTAAACTGACTGCAGACAAAATACACCGTTCCTTTCTAAGTCTGAAGATGTTTATTATCGAGCAAAACGCAAAAAGGGCAAAACGTTTTCACGTTTTGCCCTTTTAAGACTTCCGTTTTTCAGTCAGGCATCAAAGCCTGCAAAAAACTTAGAAGCTTTGTACAACACCCACTGACAGACCAGAACGGTCGGTGATCACAGCAACATCATCATAAGCAACGCTGGTGAAGATGGCGCTTAAACGGGTTTTAGGCAGGACATTGTAGAATGCACCCACTGAGAAGCCAGTACCTGTAGCGTCAAAACCCATGCCGGTTGTGCCGTCGGTCACAGAACCAAAAGAAGCAGCAATTTTCATAGCAGAGCTGACTTTGAAAGAACCGTTAACGTGCACGTAGTTACGGCTGTTAGCTGCACCGGTATCGACGGTTTCAAAAGAAGCGCCAACGGTGATGCCAGACAGTTTAGCTGAACCGTAAACACGAGTTGCGGTATCAACACCAGCGCCCTTAGCTACGATGGCACCATTAGTTGCATCGGCTGCATCATCACCAATTGAAAGCACAGAAACACCGGCTTTGAACATTTTGTTAGAGAATTCTGCACCAAAACCGATGTCATGGTCGTCGTTACCAGAATCATCAATGCTCAAGCTGCCGTGCACACTGATTGCGCCGCCAATTTTAGAAGAGTAGAACGCGATGCTGTTGTCGGTGAAACCGTTGTTCAAACCAGAGTAACCGTAGTTAGAACCACCGTTACCAGGACCTGCACTGGTATCATAGAAGGGATCTTGTTTTACACCGGCCATTTTGTAAGGAGTAGACAAACGACCGTAGATCACTTTACCAAAACCGCCTTTCAAACCAGCGAAGTAAAAACGTGATGAAAGAGCTGCACCACCACCGTCGTTGTTAGCACCCATCTGCATGTGGTAGATGCCTTTCAGGCTATCGGTACCTGAAGAACCTTTCACACCCAAACGAGACACGTTGTTTACAACACTGAGGCCATTATCAGCGCCATTCAGATCACCGAAGTTCATAGAAGCACGGAAGTTACCATACACCTTAGGATCAGCCATTGCAGAACCTGCAAACAAAGCACTTAGCGCGACAGCAAGTACGGTCTTTTTCATTTTATTCACCTTAAATCAGTTATTTAACAAATAAAAAAATTTAGTTTTTCTTGCCAGATGTTCCGAATCGTCCTAACAAAGCAACAAATTAGGTCAAACCACGAAGTTTTGTGGTAAACAACCATGCAACTGCGGCGAACAATAGCAAACCCGTTGCTCTAAAACAACTCTTTTTTGCTTTTTTCATAAAAATGTCAGGAATTTTGTACAGAAGAACAGCACCAAAGACGCTTAAAGGCCGATCTAATGCCGGTTATAAGTTTAATCATCACGTTTGGAGCCCCACACAGTTGCTAAAAAGCAACACCTTCCAATGCAGTTGTTTTTGCAACAAAATTACCCAACAACAGACAAACCACAATACAAGCCATTTTCACGCGAAAATACATCAGTTTCACCCCTCCTGACAAAATTCTACAAATCATAACCACCAGACCCTTACTAGAGAACACGTTGAGCGCTAATTTGCTATCATCAACACCCGTTTAAGCTACCCTAGAATTCCTAAGTGATGCACAATCACAGAATACCGCACAGTTTTATTAAGAGGTGTTTCACAATGCGCGTTTTATTGGTCGAGGATGATGTTCTGCTGGGTGACGGCATTCACACAGGCTTACGCAACGACGGTTACGCCGTTGATTGGGTCAAAGACGGTGAAACCGCTCGACGAGCCCTGCAAGACAATGAATTTCATGCCGTGATTCTTGACCTGGGTCTGCCAAAACTGCCCGGCCTTGAGGTCTTAAAAGAGTTCCGTGAGCAGGGCAAGTCCACCCCCGTATTGATTCTCACCGCACAAGATGGCATTAACGACCGCATCGGTGGGCTGGATGCCGGTGCTGATGACTATCTGGTCAAACCCTTTGATCTGGAAGAACTCTGCGCTCGTTTGCGTGCGTTGATCCGCCGCGCTCATGGTCGTACCGACAGTGTCCTGCAACACGGCGATTTGGTGCTTGATCCCGCCGCTCACACCCTGCGACAGAATAAGCGAAATGTGACGCTCTCCAGACGTGAATTTGCCGTGTTGCAAAACCTGCTCGAAAATCGTGGCCGAGTGCTCTCCCGTGAACGGCTGGAACAGAGTCTTTATGGCTGGAGTGACGAAGTGGAGAGCAACGCCGTCGAAGTGTACATACATCACATCCGCAAAAAACTCGGCAGCAAACTGATTCGAACCATTCGCGGTGTGGGTTACATGATCGACAAACCCCAGAGTGATACGGAATAACCATGTCTCTCCGTCGTCGCTTACTGAGCCTGTTATTGCTGACCGTTACCGTCACCGGAGCCATCAGCCTCTGGAGCAGCTACGAAGGTGCAGAACACGAAACCTTGGAACTGTTTGATGCTCAACTGGCCAGCTCCACCCGTCTGCTACGCTCCATCATCATCTCCGATCTCAAACAGAAAAAAAAGATCGACTATCTGAGTGAAATCAAATTAGAGGATCGTTTTACCGTTGAAGGTGAAGAGCATGGCCACAGCCACGATTTTAATTTCACACTGGTGTTCCAAGTTTTCGACCGCCAAGGCCAACTGATCTTGCACTCGATCAACAGCCCAGACACACCGATGCAGAAGCTGGATCACGACTACAGCAGCACCTTTGGTTTTAGCGACCTGATGTTTTTCGGTGAACGGTGGCGCACCTATGGAACTTGGGATGAGGCAGAAGAGTATCTCGTCATCAGTGCCCAACCTTATAATTTACGTGACAGACTGACCCACGACATCCTGCGTGAAATCACTTTTCCTTTTGTTCTCCTTCTGCCCATCCTCTCCGTCTTACTCTGGATTGCCGTCACGCAAGGCCTAAAACCCCTTAAACAGGTCACCGCCGAACTCTCGCAGCGAGATGAAAACAACCTCAACCCGCTAACACTGAGTAAAACCCCCAAAGAAATTCTGCCCCTTAGCAAAGCGCTAAACCGACTTTTTTTACGTCTGCAACATTCACTGCAAAAAGAGCGGCGTTTCACCTCCGACGCCGCTCACGAACTGCGTACGCCACTGGCGGGGTTGCGTACCCACGCCCAATTGGCACTCGCCGCTAAAGAAGCCGCCCCCAGAAAACACGCCTTAAAACAGCTGCTGCAAGGGGTTGATCGTGCCAGCCATTTGATTGATCAACTGCTGACCATGGCGCGCTTAGAGCCCGAAAACCAGACCCAACAACACGGCCCGCTGAATCTGCACACGTTGGCGGTGGATGCCATTGTGCAATCCACGCCGATGGCGCTGGAAAAACAGATTGACCTCAGTCTGGCCGACGACAGTGATCGCCACTATCTGTTTGGCAGCTCAGCTGCCTTGCGAATTTTACTGCGCAACTTGATCGACAACGCCCTTCGTTACACCCCTGATCATGGCCAAGTACAGGTCAGCATCGTTAAAACAGAACATCAACTGCGCCTGAGCGTCTGTGACAGCGGCCCTGGTATTCCAAAAGAAGAACGCGAACAGGTTTTCAGCCGATTTTATCGGGGCGAAGACCCACAAGCAGCGGGCTGTGGCATCGGCCTCTCCATTGTCAAACGCATTTGTGATCTGCACAACGCCAAAATCGAGCTGCACCGAGCCGAACTGGGGGGGCTACAGATTGCAGTGAGCTTTCCCAATGTCACTTCACACGCTGCAAAATAGCCACACTCTCAATGTGATGGGTTTGCGGAAACAGATCAAAGGTCTGTAGCTTCTCCAGCACCCAACCCTGCGCCAGCAACTGCTTTAGGTCTCGCGCCAAGGTCACTGGATCACAAGAGACGTAAGCCATCTGTTCAATGCCCAGCGCCTTGATGGAGGGCAACAACGCCGCCGCACCCTGCCGTGGTGGGTCTATCACCAGATGACTGAATTTTTCACCTTTTTCCACCAGCTTTTCTGCCAACAGACCGGCATCGCCTTTTTGAAAACGACAATTTTCCAGACCCGCCTCTTTGGCGTTGAGCCGCGCCATGCGCATCGCTCCGCCTTGAGAATCTATCCCCAACAGTTCATGACAGCGTTCTGCTAACGGCAGAGAAAAATTACCTACCCCGCAGTAGAGATCCAACACTCGGCTCGTCTTATCCAGCTCTAAATGCTGCTTTACATAATCCAACATAGTTTGGTTCTGGGGCAGATTGACCTGAAAAAAGCGCCCCGTCTCCCAGCTTACCCGCCGCCCATCAATGTGAGCACTTAGCAGCAAAGCCTCACTGCCCTCAGCACGTTTACCATCAGCCGTAAACACACCGCGATTTTTCACCTCAGCGAACACCGCCTCCACACCGTCGTGCTGCACCGCCCAACGGGCAAAGGCCTTTAGCTCCAAACGCAAAAAATCCAAATCACAATAAAGCATCAGCTTTACCCCTGAACTCTCCGGGTTCAGTTGCAATGAGATGGCATCACACAGGCCGCGTTTCGCCTGCCAAGGGTAATCGCTCACCACCTGCATCAAAACCTCGTTGAGCGGTTCTGCCGCCAGCAAGCAGCGCTTGATCGGCACCACCCGCTGAGACTTTTTCATTCGATAACCAAAACCGTTTTTGGATGCGTGCAGACGAATCCGCTGTCGATAGAAAAAAGCGGTTTCTGACTCAATGGGTAAAGGCATTGCCTCAGCCACCTCAGCAGGCAACCCCGCCACTCGCTGCAACGCATCACTGACCATCTGCTGTTTAACCCGCAACTGAGCAGGGTAAGCCGCGTGTTGTAAATTGCAGCCACCGCAACGGGCTTCATAACGACATTCTGGTTTTACCCGCTGTGCAGCCGCCTGCACAATCTGTTCAGGCTCCGCGATGACATGATTTTTTTTCTCACTGAGCAAGCGCAACTGCACACGCTCATCAAGTAAAACGTCACTGACCAACACACTCTTGCCACTGTCAAGGTGCGCCAGACCCAAACCACCGGCCACCATTTTTTCAATCACCACCACAGGCGAGGTTTCATTCATAAGACACCTTATTCAGTCAGCCAAAAACAGAAAAAGCGGCCATTAATGCCCGCTCACCCCCCTTTCGTCAAGCCAATACGCTTCTGGATTATGGGATTATGACTTTTATCAGCAAAAGGGGCTTATATTATGCTTTTGAGTTCCATTCTTGCTTTAGCTATCTACGTTATTTTCAATGAGGAGAAACCATGCTTATCAAAGGACTCTTGGCCATCGGGGTCATTCTTACCTATATTTTTATCTATCAAGCCGACCCTAATTACATTGTCGTCTTGGGTGATGAAGACCATCCCATCGAATACATGAGCGCCCTGTTTCTGTTCACCACCTTTGTCACCTTCACCTACCTCTACATACGCTCCAAACAAACCGAGAATCAATTTTTTGGCAAAAAAACCCAGCGCAACGTCTACTTTGTCTTACTGGCGCTGTTTTTCTTTGTCTGTTTTGGTGAAGAACTAAGCTGGGGACAACGCATTTTTGGCTGGGAAACACCGGAAAATTTCAAGGAGATGAACGCACAAAAAGAGACCAACCTACATAACATCTGGGCTTTTTACGATGAAGACGCCGCAGGCGAGAAAAAATCGTTCCTCAGCTTGATGCTGAGCATGAACCGGCTGTTTGCCCTGTTTTGCCTGATCACCACCGTCATTATTCCGCTCACCCATCGTTACATTAAGCCGATGCGAACGTTTTATCGCTACGCAGGCATTCCCATCGCTCCGATCTGGATCGGCGGCCTGTTTGTGCTCAACTACATCGCTTTTAAAATCACCGGTGTCTACGGGGATCCGATACTCGTTTACCCATTAGATGAATTTAAGGAGTTTTTCTACGCGATGTTTTTTATGGTCTTAGCCTTTTGGTTCACTCTGGAAGCAAAGCGCAACGAACCGCAATAAAACAACCATCCGTGCAATAGGCTCTGCTTATCGCACGGGTAACGAAATTTACTCGATACGCCCCGCCGCCATCACCGGCGTTAACCAATAGTGAACTCCCATCCCAGGAAAACTCTCTTTCAACTCCTGCAACAGCGTTTCTGCAACAGCGTAGTTCAACTGGATATGAAACATCACCTGTCGACGACGACCACTGACCTGCTCGGCCAAGCTCAAATGCATGTGATCTCTGCTGTGACCATCAATTTTATGGCTGGAAAAACCGCTCACCTCAACACGCCCCAAAAGCCAATCCAACAAACTCTCTTCCACCTCAGGGCTGGAGACCAAGGTCATCAAACAAGACTCAGACATACGCTTTTCCCTTTTCAATTCCAAAACGACGGTACAAAATCGGCAACAGATAGAGCGTCAATAACGTAGAGGTCACCAAACCACCGATCACCACCACCGCCAACGGCTTTTGAATTTCAGACCCAGGACCGGTGGCAAACAGCAACGGTACCAGCCCAAAAGCCGCAATGGTGGCGGTCATTAACACCGGTCGTAAACGCCGTTTCGCTCCCTCTAAAACCACCTCTGCCATCGGTACCCCATGCGCCAACAACTGATTAAAGTAGGTCAGCATCACCACGCCGTTCAAAACCGCAATCCCCAACAGGGCGATAAAACCCACGGAAGCCGGTACCGACATGTATTCACCGGAAAACCAGAGCGCAAACACGCCGCCAATCATGGCAAACGGAATATTGGTCAATACCAAAGCCGCCTGCCGTGCCGAACCAAAGGTGGAAAAAAGCAGCAAAAAGATCAAACCAATCGCCACCGGCACCACCAAACTCAAACGGGTTGCCGCACGCTGTTGATTCTCAAACTGCCCACCCCAAGCCAACTGGTAACCACTGGGCAATTGCACTTGCTGCTGCACCGCTTGCTTCGCCTCCTCCACAAACCCCACCAGATCACGACCTCGCACATTGGCCGCCACCACCACCAACCGTGCCCCTTGCTCACGATTGACCTGTACCGGCCCCTCTACGCGACTGATGTCCGCCACCAAAGAAAGCGGCACATTACGACCGTCCTCCAAGGTCAGCAGCAGGTTTTTAAACTCCGAGGCGGATTGACGCACCTTGTCATCGCCGCGCAACACCAAGGCGGTGCGCCGCGCCGATTCATGGATCGTACCGATCACTGTGCCTTCCAGCTGAACCCGCAAAATCGCTTCAACGGCTTCAACAGAGAGACCCAAACGGCCAATAGCGGCACGATTCAGAGCCACTTTCAGGTATTGCACACCGTCGTTTTCGGTGTAAAAAACATCTTCCGAACCGCGCAGACCGCGCAGCACATCGGCGATCTGCTGCGCGGCCAGATTGAGCTTATCCAGATCGTCACCAAACAACTTCACCGCCACATCACCGCGCACACCGGTCAACATCTCCGACACCCGCATCTCAATGGGCTGGGTAAAACCAAAGGAAACCCCAGGAAAACCCTCCATCACCAAGCGCAGCTTTTCGATCAACGCTGCTTTATTTTCAACCTGCCATTCATCTTCGGGGCGCAGCATCAAAAACGTGTCGGTCTGATTCAACCCCATCGGATCCATACCAATCTCATCGGAGCCGGTGCGCGCCACCACTCCTTCCACCTCATGCACCGACATCAAACGTTTTTCCACCCGCAGATCCATTGCCATCGACTCTTCCAAGCTGATGGAGGGCAGTTTTTCCAACTGCAAAATAATGCTGCCTTCGTCCATCGTCGGCATAAAGGTTTTGCCGATCTGACCGTAAGCCAAAGCCGTGGCCACCAGCCCCAGCAACGCACTGCCGATCACCACCTTGCTGTTCTGCAATGCCCATTGCAATGAAGGGGCATACATGCGATTTAAACCCCGCACCAACCACGGCTCAGTGTGCGTCACTTTGGTCATTAAAAACGCACTCAACACCGGAATCACCGTCAACGACAACACCAAAGAAGCACCCAAAGCAAACACAATGGTCAACGCCACAGGGATAAACAGTTTGCCTTCCAGCCCTTGCAAGGTCAGCAAGGGCAAAAAGACCAGCATAATAATAATGATGCCAGAGGTGACGGGCACCGCCACCTCACGCACCGCGCGATAAATCAGATGCAGACGAGGCAGTTTTTTGCGTTTTTCATCGTCCGACAAATAGACCATGATGTTCTCCACCACCACCACCGAGGCATCCACCAGCATACCGATGGCAATGGCCAGACCACCCAAGCTCATTAAATTGGCAGTCAAACCAAACTGAGACATCAAAATAAACGTTGCCAACGCCGCCAAAGGCAAGGAGAGCGCCACCACCAAAGAGGCGCGCGCGTCACCCAAAAAGAGCAGCAACAAAATCACCACCAAAACAATCGCTTCCGTCAACGCTTTCGAAACCGTATTGACCGCCCGTGACACCAGATCACCACGATCATAAAAAATATCGGTGTGAATGCCTTCCGGTAACGAGGATTGCAACTCCTCCAGTTTCAGGCGAACGCCTTTCACCACTTCATTGGCATTGGCACCGCGCAGACCCAACACCAGCCCTTCCACAGCTTCACCCTCACCGTTACGGGTCACACCACCGTAACGGGTCATGGAACCCAATTGCACCTTGGCTACATCACTGACCTTAACCGTCACCAAACCGTCCTGCTTCACCACGATGTCAGCCACATCCTGCAAGGAACGAATGCTGCCCTCGCTGCGCACCAACAGCACCTCTTCACCTTCGTTAAGACGACCAGCACCGTCGTTGCGGTTGTTGTTTTTCAACGCCTCCATCAACAGAGCATAACTGACCCCACGAGCCGCCATTTGCGCGTTATCGGGCACCACCTCAAAGCTGCGTACCAAACCTCCCAACGAGTTGACATCCGCCACCCCTGGCACCCCGCGCAATGCGGGGCGAATCACCCAATCCAGCAACGAACGTTTTTCTTGCAAGGTGAGAGTGTCGCCCTCCACGGTGAACATGAACATCTCACCCAGTGGGGTGGTCAACGGCGCAATACCACCGCTGATGTCCTGCGGTAAATCAGCCCAAATACCGCTCAGACGTTCAGCCACTTGCTGACGTGCCCAATAAATATCCGTGCTGTCCTCAAAATCCACCGTAATGTCCGTCAAAGCGTATTTGGCCACCGAGCGCAACATGGTCTGCTGCGGGATGCCCAACATCTCCACTTCAATCGGAGCGGTAATACGCGCCTCCACCTCTTCTGGGGTCATGCCAGGCGCTTTGATAATGATTTTTACCTGAGTCGAAGAGACATCGGGAAAGGCATCAATGGGGATGTTTTTCACCGCGCCAATGCCCACACCCACCAACAGCAACACCAACAACATCATCAACAGGCGTTGGGTTAAGGCAAACTGCACCACTCTGGAGAGCATTTATTCACCCCCTCCCAAACCCAACCAAATCGCTTTCAGAGCCGAAACCCCAGTGACTGCGAACAGATCGCTGCTGTTCAGCCGCGCACTGACCAAAGCTCTGTCCTCCTGCTGACTCACCACGGCCACCGAACGCACCACAAACCCCGAAGCATCCCGCACCATCAGATACACCTGTCCATCACGACGCAACAGCGCCGAACTGCTCACCTCAAACTGAGAGGCCTGCGCCTCCAGCGCCAAGCGCGCCTCAACAAATTGCCCTGGACGCAACTGCTCAACCCCCTTAGTCACTTCCGCTCGCAACATCACCGTTTGATTATTTGGGTTCACCTCTCGACCGATCAAAATCAACCGCGCCTGCACTTCAGGTTCCACCAATTGCACCACCGCACCCACACGCACGCCTTTCAACTGGGTCAAAGGCAGATACATCTCCAGCCACAACGGCTCTAGTTTCGCCAAACGGTAAATCGGTGTCATACGGTCAAGCTGTTCACCGGGTGTCAACAAACGCTTCATCACCACCCCATCGGCAGGCGCACGAATCACCAACTGACTGGAAAGCTTGCGGCTGCTTTTTAAAACATCAATTTCATCCATTTTCATCCCAGACAACATCAGCGCCTGCCGACCTTCATCTTCAACCGCTTGCAACTCTGAGTAACGACTCTGCTTTTGCAACAGACGACGTTTCGCAATCACCCCCTCTTTGTAGAGCTTTTGATCACGCCGTTTGTCACTCAAGGCCAGAGCCAACTGCGTCACGGTCTGTAAATAATCGCGCTGCAATACCATCAATTCTGGGCTTTCCAGACGCGCCAACGGCGCTCCTTCAACGACCATCTCCCCCTCCGCCACCAGCAACGCTTGCAACAGACCCGCTTGCGGTGCACTGACAATACGCACTTGCGCCGGAGGGATCACCATCTGACCTGGATGACGTGCGCCCAACGTCACATCCACCACCACCGGCTGCTGTAACGTTACCCCCAACGCCAAAAATTGCTGTGGTTGCACGTCAATGTGATCAGCCTCAGAGGCATTTACGTGTACAAAGGCTGCGCTCATCAACAGCACTAATCCTAAAATTCGTTTCATAACGATGCTCCCGCAGCTTGATTCAAACGGGAAATTTCCCGTTGCAATTGTAATTGATGCAAATGTAAATTTCGTTCGACGCTAAACGCACGCGCCTTAACCCGTAACAACTCCACCAAGTCCACCTCACCCGCCTGAAAAGCCGATGTTGTTAGGCGCACGTTTTTTTGCAGCAGATCGTGACGCTGTTGAGCCACCGCCAAGGCCTCACGACTGACCTCCAAAGCGTGTTCAGCGTGATGCAGTGCTTTGTGCAGCGAACGTCTTTTGTCAGCCAGTTGACGCTGTGATTGTGCGATGAACAATCGACCTTGTGCCTCCGCTTTAGCTGCGCGAGTACCGCCGCCCAGGGGCATCGTCAGACCCAAACCGACACTCTGAACCGCTTCATCTTGACGATTGAAACGCTCTTGGCGCAGATTGAATTGCAACTCAGGTTCACCCTTTGCCACAAGGCGTTCCAGCATGGCTTGCGCCTCTGCTCGCCCCTTTTTTGCTGCCAACAAAAGCAACTCAACATGCTGCATTAATGGCTGCGCCAAGCGATTCACTGGCTCTTGAAATTCAGCGGGAATCTGCTCCAAGCCGGTCAAAGATTGATAATGGTATTGCGCGTGTTTGACTTTCTCCAGCGCATGAAACAACTCTCCTTGGCGCGCCAAGCTCTCCTCTTGCGCTAACAGAAGATCTCGGTATGCCAACTCCCCCAGATCCACCCGCTTTTTCACATCAATCTGCAACTGCTTCGCCGTCTGCCATGCCGCATTGACCAAAACGTAATCGTTGTGACTGATGATCAACCCCCACAGGCTCTCTCGAACCAGCCCCGAAAGACGCAAATGCAACGCCGCTTTTTTGTGTGTCAGCAATTGCGCTTCAAAACGCAAGACACTCTCTGTTGCGGTTTGGCTTCCAAAGCGCTTGAGAGGCAGCGTCAATCCCAGCTCCCACTCTTCCAAACCTTGATCCTGCAATAACAGATCATTTTGATGCTTCACAGCCATTCGAACGTTATCGGATAACCACGACGTGCTGTATTTTTGAGCGGCCAATAATGCCTGCGACTCCGCCTGCAACAGTTGCGCTTCTGGCGTACGGCTCAACGCTGCACCCACTACCTGCGGCAAGCTCAACGCCTGTGAACGCAACAAAGGTACGACAACATCGTGTTTATTGGCCTTATGATCGGCAAAAACCGGTAAAAAAGAGAAAGATAACAACAGCAGGCTGATACGCCCAAAAGTAAAAAACATAACCGTCCTAACGCTAAAAACAATTTTAAATATTTTGCTCCATCACCAACATGGCAGCAGCAAAGAGGCGCAGAATAATCCTTATTTCTTAGCCAATACTTAATAGTTTTTACAGAATAAACACAACCTAAAAATATGTGATAGAGATCTCATAGCCCTACTGTACGAAGGACAATAGAGGCGATTGATTATTATCAATCGCGCAACGCTCGGCGCAAAATTTTACCCACGTTATTTTTCGGCAATTCACGCCGAAATTCGATTAAATGCGGCACTTTATACGCAGTTAAATTACGTTTGCAGTGTTCAATTAATCGCTCTTTTTCAACGATTTTCCCTTGTTTCAGTACCACAAATACCTTTACCGCCTCACCACTTTTAGGGTCTAACACCCCAATACAGGCGGCTTCATCAACGCCATCACACTCTACCAGCACCGATTCGATTTCATTTGGGTAGACATTAAATCCCGAAACAATAATCAGATCTTTTTTCCGGTCCACAATGCGCACAAAACCCTGTTCATCCACACACGCCACATCACCCGAATAGAGCCAACCGTCACGCAACACTTTCTCACTCTCATCTGGCCGTTGCCAATACGCCGACATTACCTGCGGACCACGAATGCAGAGTTCTCCCGCCTCACCTTGTGGTAAAACCTCACCCGCATCATTACGAATGGAAATCTCAGTGGAGGGCAGAGGCAGGCCAATCGAAGCGGTAAAATGATCAACCGAAACAGGGTTAACACAGACCACCGGTGAACACTCCGTTAAACCGTAACCCTCCACCATCGTCTGCCCAGTCAGGCACTGCCAACGTTCAGCCACCGATTTTTGCAACGCTGTGCCACCGGCCACACTCAACTTCAAAGCTGAAAAATTCAATTTGGCAAAGTCAGGGTGATTCATCAGAGCATTGAAGAGGGTATTAACCCCTGAAATCACGCTAAAAGGCCAGCGAGACAGCTCTTTTATAAACGCCGGAATGTCTCTAGGGTTGGTAATCAACACCATCAATGCACCCTGCTTCATAAAGGTCAGGCAATTACAGCTTAAACAGAAAATGTGGTAGAGCGGCAAAGCGGTAATCACAACTTCTTGCCCCTCTTTTATCACCGGCTTTAACCAAGCAGAAACCTGTTCAATGTTGGCCAACATATTTCGATGGCTCAACACCGCACCCTTAGCCACTCCCGTGGTACCGCCAGTGTATTGCAAAAAAGCCATATCCTCTGCATCAACGTTTACTGGACTCAACGCCTGTTTTTCGCCCCGAGAAAGCACCGTTTTAAAGGTCACAATCTGCTCACGAGGCAATTGAAACGCAGGTACAGCACGTTTAATCCAACGCAAAACAAAATTCACCACCGAGCCTTTAATAACCGGCAACAAATCCCCCACCTGCGTCAAAATAATGTGTTCAATGCGAGTTTGTTCCAACACTGGCTGCAAAACATGGGCAAAATTAGCCAAGATCACAATGGCTTTGGCACCAGAATCGTGCAGTTGATGTTGCAGTTCACGTGAGGTGTAAAGCGGGTTGATGTTGGTCACCACCAAACCGATGCGCAAAGCGGCAAACATCGCCACAGGGTATTGCAATAAATTGGGCATCATCAGCGCCAGCCTATCGCCCTTTTTCAGCTGCAGATCCTGTTGCAGATAAGCCGCAAACGCACGACTCCGTTGATCCAACTGTCGATAACTAAGCAACGCACCAAAATTGCTAAAGGCAGGTTTGTCTTCATACAACTGACAGTTTATTGCTAAAAAATGCCCCAAGGAGTCATAAACATCAGATTCGATCTCATTGGGTACCCCTTCTGGATAGTGATCCAACCCTATTTTTTTCATCAGCTAAGCCTCCACAAAGATGCAAAAAAACAGCGCATCATTATTCAATCATACGCCCCAGACCCATCAATTTTTAAACCATATTATCCTTAAGAGCCGTGATAAGTCGTCGCTAACAACAGATATAACCTGCTCCCTAAAACCCGATCATTAATGAGTTAAAATCATGAAACTATTTGCTAATCCTTGGTTAATTGTCACCGCCACCGCCTTTTTACTGCTGTACGCGCTAACCGATGCCTACTTTGGCCACCTGTTTGTCTCCCATGCTTTGCTGCTGATTTCCATTGTGCTGCTGATGTTCAATGTTCATCTGCAATTCAAAGCCGACAGACAGCGCCCTAACTCAAAGGGAGACAATGAACACAACAGCGTAGTTCATACCGCGCTTGAGGAGATTGCCAATCAATGCGCTTTTTTTAAAGATGAACTGCAACAGGTGCAAAGCATTGTCAGCAGCGCCAGCGATAACTTAACCGGCAGTGTGTCAAGTCTGGATAATAACAATAAAAATCAACAAGATATTTTACAAAAGCTGGTTAACAACCTACGCGCCATTATTGTCGATACCGGCAGTACGGTGGAAAATAACAGCGACATCAACACCTTTCCTCATCAGACCGAAGTGATCGTTGAGAGTTTTATTGACACCATCATTCATCTGCAAAAAAACAACAATACGCTGCAAAAGCAAATTGATCAGGTCACACTAAAATTCAATGCAATCCAACAACTACTGCATCACGACAGCTCTGAAATCCCTCTCACCGAAGAGGTGTTTAAACATAAATTTTATCAAATCAACAGCACCGTCAAGGGCATACACAGCAACATCAATACGATTCGTTCACTGCTGAAAGAGCTCAACCAAACGGACATCACCATCATCAAAAAGGCACAACTGGACGTACACAGCATGTGGAATAAAACCAGCCAATTTAATCAAGAAATATCTGCCTATTCGCACAATCTCTCTCAACTCGGTGAAGAGATTCAACAACACATCCTCAACAGCGTCACTTCACTGCAATCGGAAGACGTCATCCTGCAACTAACCGAACACATGGTCAAACGATCACAGCAGATGGAAACCGCACTAAACAGCCTACAACGACTGCATCAAGCCGCAAAAAAATGACCCCTTTCCACAAAGCGAAGCAGAACGATTGGCCCGTTTTAAAAATTTGAGCTGCACTCTAAAACAAAATTTTTCCAAACTCACCAACAACCCTGTGGCGCAAAAAAACATGACCCCAGGCGAGATCGAGCTGTTTTAAACCCCCGCGATGTCACCCCAAAGGTATTTGTGCAGCTGAATCTGAAAACGCACATTAAGACGATCACGCACAATCCAATCGGCCAACTCGGTGGCCGACAGTTGCTCCGCCGAAGGCGAAAAAAGTACCTCACAGCGCTGATCCAAACCGTATTTTTCCACTTGTTTTTTTTGCCCACAGATAATCCGTTTCATCACAAAGAACAAATTTAAGCTGATCGTGTTGGGTCAAAAACTCAATGTTCTCATAGCGATTTTTTGACTCTTCACCCGATGCCGGTGTTTTCAGATCCATTACTCGACTGATGCGAGCATCCACCTTGCTGATGTCCAATGCACCACTGGTCTCCAAGGACACCAACAAACCGTGGTCAGCTAAACTCCGTAAAAAAGGCAAACAATTGGCTTGCGACAGTGGTTCACCGCCCGTGACGCACACCTGCTTCACACCATAAGAGAGCACGTTTTCCAACAACGCCTCCAGTCCATACCACTCACCACCTGTAAAAGCGTATTCTGTATCGCAATACGTGCAACGCAAAGGGCAGCCGGTCAGGCGAACAAACACCGTTGGTAACCCCGCACTGCGCGCCTCTCCTTGCAAAGATAAAAAAAGTTCACTGATTTTCAGACGTGCAGGTTTAACACGATTATTTGCTTTAGACATTCAGGAAGTGCTCAATAAAAAAAGTAAGCCTCACTCAGAAAAAGTGAGGCGATGTTTCATAACCGCAGAAATTTAATGCCCCGACTCACGAATCATCAACAGACGCTGTTCGGCCAAACGCACCACCGACGGCGTTGGGGCATCTTCGATCAGTTGACGCAACCACTTTTCTGCCTCAGACATCTCTTTCATTTCATAATAGGTGTAGGCTACTTTCAGACGGGCATCCGCTACCTTTGAGCTGTCGGGATAATTATTAATCACCGCGTTAAAATGCTCCAACGCTGCTGAAAAATGACGAATCACATAATTGGTTTCACCCAACCAATACTCCGCATTGTCCGCATAGGGCCCCGTTGGGTAGCGGCTCAAAAAGCTCTGAAAGGCTTCAATCGCACTCTCATAACGACCGTTTTTTAACTGCTCAAAAGCATCTTCGTAGTCACTTTTTTGCTTACGCTGCAACTCAGGCAACAGAGCTGTTTTTGTTTCAGCAGCCGCCACCGGTTGCAACACCGTGGCGCTAGCCGAACCCAACGCCGTCGCCGAGCGCCCCCCCAGCTCAGCCACTGACGCACCTTCTCCAGCATCAACCACCGCAGCTAAAGGCGGTGATGGCGCACCCAATTCCAGATCACGCAGACGACGATCACTGTCCTGATAAAGTTCACGCTGGCGTTTGCGCATGGACTGTAAAACATGATCCTGTTTTTCCAGCTCACCGCGCAAGGTACGCAGCTCACTTTTTAACAGATCCACATCTTGGTTTAGTTCTACCAAGACACGACTCTCTAACAAACGCTCCAGACGCGCCAAACGTTCTTCAAAGGTCAACGGTTTTATTTTCTGTTCTGCCATCAATGACGGTGAAAAAAAAGTACACCACAGGATGGGCCAAATAATTATCTGTCTCATGACAACTGCCTTCAACTCACTGTTAAGGTTTTTTATAAACCAACTCGACCCGACGATTTTGTTGCCACGCGGTTTCATTATGCGCGCCCGCTTGTGGCATCTCTTCACCGTAACTCAAAACCTGCAATTGACGGCTGTTCACACCCTCAAGCAACAACACTTTACGCACCGACTGTGCACGTCGTTCCGCCAAAGCGATATTATACTCTCGCGAACCACGCTCATCAGCATGACCGTCCAAACGGACTTTAATGTCAGGATAACCGGCTAGAAAACGCCCATGCACTCGCAATACTTGCATAAATTCTTCCGCTATCGCCGCCCGATCAAATTCAAAATAGATCAGCCGCTGCTGCAATACACTGTCAGGATCATCCAAAGCGGAACGCGACAGCTCACAAGGAGGCAAACAGCCCCCCGTCACCAACGGGGCAATCACTGCCGCACCCAACGGACTGTTGTCTTCCAAAGCTTGACCGCTATCAGGCCCGCTCGTCTGTGGTTGCAGTGGCTCACTTACATCGGATTTAACATTTTTTTTGCCGCACGCCAGCAAGGTCGATAACAGCAACAACAGCAGAGTCGCTTTAATCATCTCTCTCATGTTCATATTCCTTATTTTAAATAGGGTGACCAAGCCGGTTCACGCACATCGTTACCCGACAGGCTCAAGCGCTGTTTCATCCGGCCATCCAGAGATACCGCCCCCAACGTACCCCGCCCCCGATAATTTGAAGCGTATAAAATCATGCCACCGTTAGGCGAAAAACTGGGCGACTCGTCCAATGAGCCATCAGTCAAAATACGCAAAAAACCGCTTTTACGCTCCAGCACCGCAATTTGATACTTGCCCTGCTGACGATGCAACAGGGCAATATGCCGCCCATCAAAAGAGACCGCCGCACTGCTGTTGTAATTTCCCTCAAAGGTCAAACGTTTCGCCCGTCCGCCCGTTACCGCAATTTCATACAACTGCGGACCGCCACTGCGATCCGAGGTAAAAATAATGGACTTACCGTCGGGAGTCCACACCGGTTCGGTATCAATGGCGCTGTTACCGGTCAACTGCTGCAATTTTTTACTCTGCAAATCCAACAAATACACATCAGGGTTGCCCTTATAAGAGAGGGTTAACGCCAGTTTTTTACCATCGGGTGACCAAGAGGGCGCACCGTTAATGCCCTTAAACGCCGCCACCTGCTGACGCTCACCGCTGTTAATCTGCTGCACATAAACCGCTGCTTTGGCTTTTTCAAAGGAGACATAGGCCAATTGACGACCATCGGGCGACCAAGCCGGAGACATCAACGGCTCTTTCGAGCTGAGAATGGTCTTCGCTCCATAACCATCGGAATCCGCCACATGCAATTTAAAGCGACGATTTTTCGCGCTGCCTTCCGCAGAGATAAAACAGACCAAGGTATTAAACGCCCCCGGCATCCCCGTGATTTTTTCGTACACCAAATCACTGATGTTGTGTGCCACACGCCGCAGTTGCGAGGCTTGAATATTGGAAAAAAGCCGTCCTTCAAGCTGCTGACTCTGCTCTACATCGTAGAGGCGAAACTCCACTTGATAGCGATTCGAATCCGGCATAAAACGCAGCTTACCGATCAACAGATAATTCATGCCCAAGGCACGCCAATCGGCGAATCGAACCTCAAAAATCGAACCGGGTTGAGAGAGCATGTCCTCACGGTGCAGCGGTGAAAATTGACCGCTGCGCGCCAGATTGGCATCAACGATTTTAGCCAAATCCATGGGAACTTCGCCATCACCCTGCCAAGCAAATGGATTAACCGCAATCGGCAACCCTTGCACCCCTTGGGTAATATCAATTTCCAATACCGCCCACGCATTACCGCACAGCAACAGGCTCAATATCCACACTCGGCTTAAAACACGCATATTCAAACAACACACCTTCAATTAACCTTTAAACTTAAATTTAACTTCACGCTCAAACAACGACCGTTCTGGCGCGGGCGGCAAGGCCATTAAACGCCCCATAGCCGACTCAACAGAACGCCGAAACGCCGCATCGCCACGACAATTGGCCACCTGAAAATCAATAATAGTACCACTGGAGAGCTGCACCACGCTAACCTCACAACTCATACCGGCACTGCCACTGCTGGGCGGCACCCAATTACGCACCACCCGCTGCTGAATATCACGCATGTACTG
Organism: Gammaproteobacteria bacterium; assembly: GCA_030949385.1. Lineage (NCBI taxonomy): Bacteria > Pseudomonadati > Pseudomonadota > Gammaproteobacteria > Gammaproteobacteria bacterium. Next base: position 350,591 of record JAUZSP010000007.1, read on the forward strand.
CAATAACAGACGATTACGTCGCGCCTGCTGCGCAGAAGCCGCTTGACGCTTGGCCTCTGCCTCACGTTGGGACTTCTCTTGACGCGCTAATTCCAGCCGTTTCTGTTTATCCGCCTCTGCTTTACGCACCCGCTCCGCTTGGCGTCTCTTTTCTGCGGCGATTTTACGCTTCTCTGCCGTTTTTTTCTTTAATAGCGCCTGACGCTTCAACTCCGCTTGGCGCTCTTTTTCTGCCTGTTTTTTCGCCAACGCAGCCTTACGCTGCTGCTCCACCTCTTTTTTAACCTGCTCTTTACGCCGCTGTTCCGCTTGACGCTGTTTTAGCTCCTTAGCTTTGCGTTCAGCTACCTGCTTGCGTTGCTGTACTATTTTTTCCTGACGCAGCCGCTTTTGCTCCACTGCTCGACGTTCTTGTTGCTGCAACTGCGCCAAAGCCTGATCCAGCTGCTGCGCATCAACGGCAATCGCCTGCACTGGTTTAATCTCAGCACTGACCTTTGGCTTGGGGGTCGGACTGCCAGCAGAAAAAAACCACAATAGAAACAACACAAACAGATGAACAAAGAGAGAGATCAGCAACGATGATGATTTTTTCAACAGCTCTTTTAACATGACGATTACGGCTCCGCCGCTTCGGTCACCAATCCCACCTGCTGCGCACCACCCTGCTGCAAGAGAACCATGGCACGCACCACCAAACCGTAAGCGACGTTTTTATCCCCTCGCACCAAGACCTGACGCTTCGGCTGCAATCTCAACGCCTTCTCAACCAAGGCCAAAACCTGTTCTTCCGTCAACACCTGCTTTGGTTTTTGCGCAATGTTCAAATACAGAGAACCATCCAAACTGACGGTCAACAACAGCGGTTCGGTTTTCGTTTCTGGCATCACATTGGCCGTCGCTTGTGGCAAGCTTACCTCAACACCACTTTGCAACAGCGGCGCGGTGATCATAAAAATCACCAGTAAAACCAGCATCACATCAATATAAGGCACCACATTGATCTCTGCCATCGGCTTGCGGCGCTTGTCTCGCGAACGCGCCATTTATGCGTTGTTCTCGTGCGCGACACTGAGACTTTGACGGTGCAGCAAAGTGGCAAACTCTTCGATAAAATTATCGTAATCGTTAAGCAAACGATCGCTCTCGGTAACAAAACGGTTGTAGGCCACCACCGCAGGAATGGCGGCAAACAACCCCATCGCGGTGGCAATCAGCGCCTCTGCAATGCCAGGTGCGACCATCGCCAAAGTCGCTTGCTGCACCACCCCCAAGGCTCGAAACGAATTCATAATGCCCCAAACTGTACCAAACAGACCGACATAAGGGCTAATGGAACCCACCGTGGCCAAAAACGACAGATGCGCTTCGACCCGATCTGTCTCCCGTGACAGCACCACCCGCATCGCCCGCATCGCCCCAGCCAAGGTCTGATCTGGGTCGTGCGTTTGTTGGCGCAAACGGGCAAACTCTGAAAAACCCGCTTCAAAAATACGCTCCAAACCGTGCAAATTTTCACGCCGAGGCGCGAGATCTTTATACAGTGAGGAGAGCTCACCCCCAGACCAGAAGCGATCTTCAAAGCGTTCAAGTTGCTCCTTGTCTTGTTTTAACTGCTGCCACTTGCGGTAAATCAACGCCCAAGAAAAAATCGAGGCCAGCAACAACAGCAACATCACCAGTTGCACCAAAAAACTGGCACCACTCACCAGATGGAAAAAAGAAAGATCTGCGTTCACCGACGAAAAGCCTCCATTAAAGGTTCGGGAATGGGGCTAGGACGAAACGCCTTATGTGCGATGCAAACGACTTTTACCTCAGCCCGACAAAAAAGGTCGTCATTCTGAGCTGCCGACACCGTTTGTAGAAACGTCACGCTGACCCGCTGCAAACGCTGAATCTCAACGTCCACTTTCAGAAGGTCATCCAGCTTAGCGGGCTTTAAAAAATCAAGCTGCATAGAACGAACCGCAAACACCACTCCGCGCTGCATCAGATCACACTGCTCAAAACCCAGTTGACGCAGATATTCAGTACGTGCTCGCTCCATAAAACGCACGTAATTAGCGTGATAAACCACGCCTCCCGCATCGGTGTCTTCGTAATAAACCCGTACCGGCAACACAAAACGCTGCATAAAGAAGGTCAACTTAGCCGTTAAAGAGACGGCAGTATAAACGGCTCTGCGAAAAAAGACGCGATCACAATCACTTTTTGTTTAAGGTGGCAATCAATTGTGCTGCCGGTTGGTAGCCTGCGATCAGGGATCCATCGTCTAAAATAATCATCGGTGTACCCCGCAAACCCAATGCACGACCCACCGCCATGTGCTGCTTAACGGGATTATCACACTGACGAGCTTCGATTTTACCGCCCAATTTTGCCGTGGTTAACGCCGCTTTGGGGTCATCGGCGCACCACGCACTGACCATGGTGTTATAACTGTCTGAACCAACACCGGCACGGGAATAGAGCAGATAACGCACCTTCACCCCAGCCTTATTCAACTCAGCAATTTCTTTGTGCAGCTTACGACAGTAACCGCAGTCCACATCGGTAAAAACGGTGATCGTATGTTGGCTCTCTTTGGGGGAAAACACCAACATACGATCCTCTCCTACCGCCTCCAATGCTGCCAATCGCCCTTCAGAACGACGCACCTCGGTTAAATTTTCACTGGAGTGCAAATCCACCAAATCGCCATCAAACATGTAGCGGGCATCTTGACTAAGGTAGGCCACTTGCGAACCGTACAGCACCTCATAAATGCCTTTCACTGGTGTTTCGGCAATGCTTTTTACCGGCAAATTTGGCATTTTTTTCATCAAGGCAGCACGCAACAACGCCACTCCTTCAGCCTCTGGCTCCAACGACTCCGGCGGTTGAGCCTGTGCCAACGACAAAACAGTGGATAACAGCAAAACAGCGGTCAATATGGACGACTTCATAATATTTTTATTCTCTACAAATTCATTACACGAAATACGACACACCAACACATGTCGTTGGTGCATCGAAGTTGTTACAACAGGTTATTGCTTAAGCGTACGCAGCGGTTGATGAAAATGCCAACAACAGTAAAATAGCGATCACTATAGATTGCATCATAAGACTTTATTCCTCTTAAATTTCGGATTAAATACAACACAGCAACAAGGCCATTGCCTACCTCTAAGCACGCGGGTGATGCTGTGCGTGTAAACGCTTCAGACGCTCCCCAGCGATGTGACGATACATCTGGGTCGTCGTCAGGGTACTGTGACCCAATAACAGCTGCACAGTTCGCAAGTCAGCACCGTGATTAATCAAATGGGTGGCAAACGCATGGCGCAAGGTGTGTGGAGAGAGTGATTTTGTAATGCCCGTCTGTTTTGCATACCGTTTTATCAAATACCAAAACGCTTGTCGCGTCATGCCCTTACCCCGCCGTGTGACAAATAAAACATCCATAGAGTCATCAAAACCCGTCAATAACGCCTCACGACCTTGTTGCAAGTAACACTGCACCTTCTCTATGGCCTGTTCGCCCATGGGCAAAAGCCGTTTTTTACCATCAAGGCTTTCGATTAAGACCACCCCTTGCTGAAAATCCAATTGTGACAAACGCAGAGCAATCAGTTCTGAAACACGCAAACCACAAGCGTACAACAGCTCCAACATGGCTAAATCTCGCGCCCCCAATAACGTCTTTGGATCAGGAGCCAACAAGAGCGATTCAACCTCAGCCTCGGTCAAATGCACCGGCAACGTTAAACCCAATTTGACGCTTTGCAACAGCGCACTCGGCTCTTCAAGCAACCCCCCTTGGGCAAATTGATAACGATAAAAACGACGTAACGTTGACAACAAACGTGCCGCACTGCTGGCGCGGTTTTGCTGCTGTTTACGCTCCGCCAGATAATTTTGTAGATCTTCACGTTGAACAGCCACCAGCTCACAGGGTCTTTTCTCCAACCAGCGCGCCAAACCACGCAAGTCAGCAGCATAGGCCAACAACGTATTTTGGCTTAACGTACGCTCAGCTTTGATATGCCCAATAAAAGCAGCGATCACGCTCTCTTGACGCTCTTTAAATGACAGTGACACATTCACTCCCCCACAAAAAAGCGGCCACCAAGGCCGCTTTTTATCATCAGCTTACCCTCAGCTGAACTTACTTTTTAGTACGGCTCTTACGCTTAGCGGGCGTGGCAGTAATTTTTGCCATCTCCGCCTTTTCCCATTTTTTTGCAAAACGGCTGATCGCTGCTTCTTTCGCTTCACCCATCTTCAGCAAAGCTTTTTCACGTTTCAAAACCGCTCTCAACTCAGACTGTAGCTCTTTTACTTCAATTTTTAGCTCAGCAGCCTGTAGCTTGAATCTGTTAGGCCCCACAGTAACCGTTGTTGCTTTGGTAGTAGCCACTGCGGTAGTTGCGTTTTTCTTACCGGGGGGACGGCCACGTCTTTTCGGTTCAGCAGCCGGTGTCGCAACTGCGGTGGTTGCGTTTTTCTTACCGGGGGGACGACCGCGTCTTTTCGGTTCAGCAGCCGGTGTCGCAACTGCGGTGGTTGCGTTTTTCTTACCGGGGGGACGACCGCGTCTTTTCGGTTCAGCAGCCGGTGTCGCAACTGCGGTGGTTGCGTTTTTCTTACTGGGGGGACGACCGCGTCTTTTCGGTTCAGCAGCGGGTGTGGCCGCCTTAGTGGTTGCATTTTTCTTACCGGGGGGACGACCGCGTCTTTTTTTAACTACTGGGGTTGTTTCGTCAGCTGCGCTGACCTTATCTGTTTCAGCCATGTTCATACACTCCTAATCACAAAAAAGTAACCTGAATTATAGGTCTCTATAATCTGTTTGCAATTGTATTTCACCAAAAAAGTGAACTATTTTTGCATTTTCTTTATCATACCGCACCATGATAACCATTTAGATGCATAATATGAACAACAACGAACGTATTTTTCTCAGACAAAAATACATTACCGAACATAAAAGCACTCAAGCAACACAACACAACACAACACAACACAATACACTCCAATGCCAACCCCCAATACATCGACTGACATTCACTGTTAATGAGCGTTTATCCAAATAACATTGCACCCACACAAACGCTCCTATTCGTTTGACACTCACCTCACCACTGAGAAAAACAATGACTTTACTTCGCGCCAAAGAAAACTCTGCCTCCAAACTGGAAAACAACACTTCCCTTTTGTTTCTGCTCTCCATATCTCTTTTGATTTTACTGTCGTTCATTCTCTTTCTTTTTGCCCTACACCTAGATCAACTTGATCAAGCGGATTACTGGCATCTACAGGTCGAGACCTTTCTCAATCTAAATCACCTTTTATCCACTCAGTCGAACCTTTGGTTCAATTTGACTCAACTCGGTGATGCCTTTGTTCTGCTGCCGCTGTTCTCTTGTTTAATTATTTGGCGACCTCAAGCGTGGGCAGCCATTTTTGCCGCCGTACCGCTGGCGGCCTTTTTATCGTGGATCGGAAAACTGTTGGCCGCCATGCCTAGGCCTGCCGCCGTTTTAGATCACACACTTTTTAATATCGTTGGACCCACTTTAAGTTCATCCACCAGCTTACCGTCAGGTCACACCCTCACCCTGTTTGCCGTGATCACCGCTGTTAGCGTTATTTTACTGCCACAACTCCCCAAACGTTTTCAAACCACAGCTCTAATCAGCGCCCTCAGTCTCGCACTTTTTCTCTCCTTATCAAGAGTGGCTGTTGGCGCACACTGGCCGTTAGATCTTCTGGTTGGGGCAGCTTTGGGTATTATTTCAGGGGTTAGCGGCGCACTGTTGGTTCAAAAACAGACAAGGTGGCAGTGGCTGTGTGCGCCCAAACAGCCTATTTTAGCCTTCATTATGTTACTATGGGCTTTGGCCTTATTGTTTCACTCATTTCGCCTAATGCAGGAAAGCGTACTGATCATCTGGCCAGCGGCTCTCTCAGCGTTGTTCGTATCCGCGCATCTGTTTGGCCTACATGCACACCTATTTTCATCTTCCAAAAAACATCCATGAACAGATTTTCTACCGTGTTTTACCGCAGCACTCTACAAAAAATACAGCGTCTAAAGTGGCAACTCAGCGCCAGCCAATTTGTGCTGGCCATCACCGTGATAAATTTGGTGCTTTATCATTGGCCCCTCTATACCTTTATTCTCTCCGACCTCAACTTTTTTTCCAGCAATGGGTTTTGGACATTTTTTACTGTCGTATTGATTGCCTCCCTCGCTACCGTCCTTGCGATCTCACTCCTGACTCTTGTTTCATTTACCTTAGCCAAGGTGTTCTGTGGTTTGGTCGCCATTGTCAACGCCCTTGCCCTCTACTTTATGCTCACCTATCAGGTCATATTGGATAAAACCATGATGAGCAATGTGCTGAATACCCAAAGCACAGAAGCACTCGCTTACCTACACCCTAAAATGCTGGTCTATGTTTTTGTTTTCGGTCTACTGCCTGCCCTACTGCTGTTCAAAGTTCAAATCATCAAAAAAAGCCGCCTCCGCTTGCTTATACACAACCTCACCTTTCTATTAATCGCGCTTGTCTTGATCTACTTGAACTCCAGTAGCTGGCTCTGGTTGGACAAAAATTCCAAGATATTGGGCAGTAAAATAGTACCGTGGTCTTATCTCATCAACACGATACGCATTCAAAATTTACACCTTGACTCTTTGGATGAGCAGCATTTATTGCCCTCTGCTCACTTTAGCAATGATGAAAAAACCGTTGTGGTACTGGTCATCGGCGAGACCGCTCGGGCGCAAAATTTTTCTTTATACGGTTACAACAGAGCCACGAACCCTTTGCTCTCAAAACGACAAGACCTTACTGTTTTACCAAACGCCACCTCCTGCTCCACCTACACCACCGCTTCTTTACGCTGCATTCTATCGCACAAAGACAGTCCTGATTCCGATGAACCCTTACCCAGTTATCTACAAAGAATGGGGGTTGATGTCACATGGCGCACACGCAATTGGGGAGAGCCCCCCATACACGTCGCCCACTATCAGAAAAGACAAGAACTAAAAAAAATCTGTCAAGGAATCGGCTGTAATTACGATGAAGTGCTTTTAAGTGGTCTGAAACAACAGATTTTATCCTCCAGCAAAAAAAAGGTGTTTGTTGTTTTGCACCAAAAAGGCAGTCACGGCCCCTCCTATTACTTGGAATACCCCGAGCAATTTGAGGTTTTTAAACCCAGTTGTAAATCTGTGGAACTCAGCCAATGCAGTCAACAAGAACTCATCAACGCCTACGACAACACCCTATTGTATACAGACCATTTTCTAGCCCGCCTGATTCAACTGCTAGAAGGACTCAATAACACGTCAACCGTTATGCTCTACCTCTCCGATCACGGCGAATCTTTGGGTGAGTACGGCCTCTATCTGCATGGAACCCCTTATTCTATTGCGCCGGATGTGCAAAAAAAGATCCCTTTTTTAGTCTGGATGTCAAAACGGTTTCGTGACAGCAGAGGTCTGGAAAAAACCCTAACGCATAAAAAATATGAGCATTCCCACCACAATGTGTTTCATAGTATTATGGGTGCATTTGCTATGGTGGGAACAATTTACAATGAAGAACGTGATATTTTCCACAGCCCAAAAAATGAATTAAATTCTTTGCGAGATTTGGAGCAGCCATGACCTTGAAAAAATCAAACTCAGCCCCTCTCTTCATTCAGTCGGCTTTCGCACTTGTTTTCCTTTTGCCAATCGACGCATTTTGCACCCCCTTCGGCAGTTACGATGCCCGCACCATAGCGATGGGTAATGCCGGTGTGGCTGCCGCCAATCTCAGCGCAGCGGCTTTTTATAATCCCGCCATGCTCGCTCTACAAGAGAGTAATAAGAAAAAATTTCACATCACCCTACCAACCCTAGCAATCAATATTGCCGATCAACACGGTGTCATTGACGACCTGAAAAACTATCAAGCCGCTCCCAGCAACAGTGTGCAACGCACCGAAATTGCCAAACAGATGCTCAATAACCCTTTTTTTGCTGAAGTTCAACTCGGCACAGTGGCAGTCTTTAAAGAAAAATCATATTCACTGGCGCTGAATTACAGCCGCCATATCGGTGCCAGTATCAAAACCAGTGCCACCGATCTAGTGACCTATCTGGATACTAAATTAAACGTCATAGGACTGGACAGTCAAGAACTAGGATTCACTCTGGCAAAACGTTTCCACAATAATAAAAATCGTTTTTCTGTTGGCATTAACCCTAAGCTGGTCTCTGTCACTCCCTTTTCCAGTTCAACCTTAGCAACCAGTGTGAATACCAGCAATCTGGATTTCATCAACACCGACAGCAGCCAAAATAAACAAGAGTTTATCTCCCTCGACCTCGGCCTTGCCTATCAAATGGGTTCGCAATTTCGTGCCGGTTTGAGCATTCGTGATTTAATCAGTCAGCGCTACACCACCGCCGAAGGTGAGCGTATTCGCAGCACACCCAAAGCGCGTATTGGCGTTGCTTATGAAGGCCGTTTTTACACTGTTACCGCTGATTACGACCTGAGCAATAACGACCCGATTGCATTTGAAAACTCCAGTCGTTTTTTCTCCCTCGGCACAGAACTGCGTTTTTATACGATCGCAAAACTGCGTTTAGGCTATCTGCACAACAGCGCGGACAGCAGCAACCCTGTACAGATGTTTACTCTTGGTGCTGGTCTTAGCCTTTTTGGGGCGGTTCTGGATCTAACCGTCATCAGTGATCAAAAAAATTCGCTCTCAGCAGCCGTGCAGAGCGGCTTCTCTTTTTAACCCATTAAACAACACAGACAACACGTATGCCTACCGAACAATCCAATTGCACTCCCGCCCCCCTGCTGCGCCGCCTTGCGGCTCTGTTTTATGACCTGTTTCTGTTAATCGCCGTGCTGTTTTTTGCCTCTGCGCTGGCCGTTGCTATCAATCAAGCGCCCATTCCAAAGCAAAACCTCGGTTTTCAACTCTATCTATTATTGGTAACGTATATTTTCTTTGCTTGGTTTTGGACACACGGCGGGGAAACCTTGGGCATGAGAGCCTGGCGATTGCAGTTGCAATCCAGCCAAGGCGGTGCCATTACCTGGCGCATCAGTTTAATCCGTTTTATGGCCGCCATCCCCTCACTGCTTTTTTTCGGCTGCGGTTACTGGTGGGTACTCATCGACCCCAAAAAACGCAGCTGGCACGACCGACTCTCTCACAGTCAACTCTGTCTGCTGGAAAAAAAGCAGCGTTCATAACACACGGCGTAACAAGTACACACCCGCCCCGAGGAACAAGAGCAAAGGCAAAACAGCACTGATAAAAGGCGAAAGACCATAAACCAAACCCAAGTGACCAAAAAGACGCGCCAATAGAAAATAGCCCACGCCAATCAAGGTACCTAATAAAATTTTCTGACCTGCACCCGACGAACGTAACGAACCAAAGACAAATGGCATTGCCAACAACAACATCACCAAAGCCGAAAGGGGAGCCAATAAACTGCTCCAAAAAGCCAACTCATAACGAGACGCATCTAATTCGTTATTTCTCAAGTACTCAATATAATTGTACAACTCTCGCGCTGACATACTTTCCGGTTGCACAGACAACACATTAAACAGGTCTACGTTAATCAAATAAGGCCACTGCTGTTGTTTTAGTCTTTTAATCTCGACCCTATCTTCATTAAAGTAGCTGTAACGTAAACCCTTTAGCAACCAGTGATCCGTTTCATAATAGGCACTGACCGCCGACAACGAAAAACGTAACACCAAACCATCAAACTCATAAATCGTCACACCGCGTAAATGCAAATCGGGCAATACCGTCCTAACATTGATATAACGGCCTCCATCTTTAACCCAAAGGCCATTAGCACCTGTCAATGAAACCCGCTTTTCCAAAGCCGTGGAGCGCAGCTCTTCCGCACGTCGATCTCCCACGGGAGCCAACCACTCGCCAATCACCGCCATCATCACTGCCAACAACAACCCCACCTGCAAAACAGAACGAATAATGCGTTTTGGTGAGACCCCCGCCGAACGCATCACAATCAACTCAGAATTAGCAGCCATAGCCCCCAAACTCAACAAACTGCCGATCAACACCGAGCTGGCAAAATAATCGTGCATTCGTCTTGGAATCGTGTAAACAATGTAAAGAGCAGCATGGGTCAAGTCGTAATCCTGTTTTCCCACTGAGGAAAGCTCATTAATCAAAGCAAACACCGCATCCACCGAGGTAATCAACAACAACACCATCAATGAGCCAGCAATGACCGCACGAGCAATATAACGATCTAAAATCATCTACGAACTGCGCCTCAACAGGATCTGTTTTGCCCAAGCAAAACCGTGCATATTTAAAATCAGTAACAAGACCAGCGAGAACATCAATAACTGCAACCACCACATCCCCAAATAAGGTGCGGTCACACCCTCAACCATCCAATTTTTGGATAACACCAAAAAATTGGAATAAGGCACATAGAACAACACCGCCACCACCAGTTTTCCATAACGCCCTTTGCGGGGTGTGGTGCGACTCAAAGGCACAGCCAACAACGCCAAAATCAACGCGACAAGCGGTAAATTCAGACGCCACTGCAATTCCGCTCGGTCGGCTAATTGATCCGAAGACCACAGTTCAGTGGTGGTTTTTGCTGCCCGTTTTAATGCCTGTTGCACCACCGGATTATCCATCACTACGATGCCATGCTGTTCAAACTCGGTGACTTCGTAATCAGCCTGACCAGGTTGGCCGACGTAACGCCTGCCCCGTTCGAATAAAATATGCGCACGCTGATTTTTATCGCCTCGGACAAAGGTCGCCTGCTCAGCAACCTCTAAACTTAAACGACCATCGGCCGTTTTAGCGTGAACAAAGACATCCTCTAGAACCGTGCCATCAGCACTCACCTGTTTAACAAACAAAACACTTTTGCCATCACGGGATTCATTAAATCGCCCCGCACTGATGTTATTCAACTCCGAACGCTGCTCAAGATTGGCTTTGAGTTTCTGCTCGATCCGAGCCGCCCACGGCGAAGCCCATAAAGTCAAACAGACGATAATCAACACCGCCAAACCAGCACAGGCCAAAACGGGGCGAAACAACTCACGACTGCCGATGCCACAGGCGTTCATAGCTGACATTTCACTGTCTTTATAAAGTCGACCCAAACTCAACATCACACCTAAATAAAGCCCCAAGGGAATCAAGGTGACCAAAAAACCAATAACATAGGTAAAAAACAGCGGCACCACAGCGTCGCTCGGCAAAGAGCCCCCCACCGCTTTGCTCAAAATCAACACCAAAGAGTTGCTTACTAAAATCAGCAGTAATACCAATGTCACCGCAAACCAAGCCTGCAAAATCTCTTTAATCAAATAACGATCAATAATAGTCAGCAACAGCATCTCTTCCGTTGTTTAAATTTCCATCTAAAAAAAGCATTCACACTTAAAATCTGCTGCATCATAGCGGTTTTTTGCCTAGAATGGGGCACTTTGCAGTATAGGCAAGGTCACTCTCCTGTGACGCTCTAGCAGCCGTCAGTTGATAAATCACAACGACAAATAAAGCAGAGCAGACTACGCTTACGCAACAACACGTGGAACAGAGCCGAATAACATAGGAAATAATATGGAAATCAGCGTCAAAAGTGGCAACCCAGAAAAACAACGTACCGCTTGTATTGTATTGGGCGTCTACCAAACCCGAAAGTTAACCCACTCCGCCGAAGAAGTTGATAAAGCCAGCGATGGCTATCTTAGCAGCCTGATTCGACGAGGCGATATGGAAGGTGAGTTGGGGCAACATCTGATGCTGCACAACGTACCCAACACCCTCTGTGATCGGGTTTTATTGGTCGGCTGCGGCAAAGAACGCAAACTCAACGAAAGCGTTTATAAAACCATTCAAGCCAATTGCGCCAAGCGCCTCGACCAGAGCGGCGCATCCGAAGCGGTCTCTTTCTTAACCGAGCTGCACGTTAAAACCCGCGAGATACACTGGAAAGTACGCACCGCCGCCGAAGAGAGCCAAAAAGCCCTCTACCGTTTTGACCAGCTGAAAAGCAGCAAAAACCTGCCCCGCCGCCCACTGAAAAAAATCACCTTCAGTGTGCCGTCCCGCCGCAACCTCAGCGACGGTGAAGAGGCGGTGCGCGAAGCGATGGCCATCGCCTCTGGGATTCATTTTGCTCGTGATCTGAGCAACATGCCCGCCAACGTCTGCACCCCCACCTACTTGGCCAAACAAGGTCAACAACTCAGTCAGCAATACCCTGGAATCAAAACCAAAATTTTAGAAGAGAGTGACATGGAGCAGCTCGGCATGGGCGCGTTTCTCTCCGTCAGCCGTGGCAGCTCAGAACCGGCCAAATTGATCGTAATGGAGTACCTCAACGGCGATCCTGACGACCAACCCGTGGTACTGGTGGGCAAAGGCGTCACCTTTGACAGCGGCGGCATCTCCCTCAAAGCCGGTGCGGGCATGGATGAGATGAAATTCGATATGTGCGGAGCCGCCAGCGTTTTTGGCACCCTACGCAGCATTGCCGAACTGCAACTGCCGATCAATTTGGTCTGCGTTGTCGGCGCCACAGAAAACATGCCCGTCCCCGATGCCACCCGTCCTGGCGACATCGTTACCACCATGTCAGGTCAAACCGTAGAAATTCTCAACACCGATGCCGAAGGCCGTTTGGTGCTCTGTGATGCCCTCACTTATGTGGAAAAATACGATCCCGATGTGGTGATTGACATCGCCACCCTCACCGGAGCCTGCATCGTCGCTTTGGGTCACGAACCCTCCGGCCTGTTCAGCAACCACAGTCCACTGGCCAACGACCTGCAAAACGCTGGACGCACCAGCGGTGACCGCTGCTGGGAACTGCCCCTATGGGACGAATATCAAGAACAGCTGCAAAGTAATTTTGCCGACATGGCCAACATCGGTGGCCGCAGTGCAGGCAGCATCACCGCCGCCTGTTTTCTGTCACGCTTCAGTAAAAAGTTCCACTGGGCGCATCTCGACATCGCCGGTACCGCCTGGCACAGCGGCAAAAACAAAGGGGCAACCGGTCGCCCTGTGGGTCTGTTAAGTCAATACTTGCTTGACTACCAACAGGATAAAAAGGCGTAAGAGTTCATGACCCACGTTGATTTTTATCTGCTCAGCGACGAAAGCCGCAGTGAACGGCTGCGTTTTGTCTGTCGATTGGTGGAAAAAATCCACAACGTGGGGCAAGGCATTTACATTCATTGCTCATCGGAAGCGGAACAAAACAGCCTTGATGATCAGCTCTGGACCTTTAAGGCCAACGCCTTTATTGCCCATCAAATCGTCACAGCCAACGCCTATAAAAATGCTGATGCTTCGATTTGGTTGGGCATGAATTTTGAACCCGATGGCAAAGAACCGATTCTGATCAACCTTGGCATTGAAATCCCACCTTTTTTCAGCCGTTTTGAGCGGGTCTTAGAGGTGGTCAATCAAGAACAAACGTTGCGTCAGCACGGACGTGAAAAATATCGCTTTTATCAACAACGTGGTTATCTGTTACGCCACCACCCACTCTAAAAAGGGCTAAATACCGTGAAAAACAGAAAAACACAACAGAGAATACCGATCCTACAAGACATCGTTGATAAGAATCTTGCCAGTTCAGCAAAGATCAGAAGCGAACATCAAGAGCCAAAAATTGATGAACGCCCCAACAGCGCCGCCGTCGAGATGATCGTTAACCGCGTGTTATTAAAGTACCTGCCCAAAATTCGCCAAGAGTTGATTACCGAACTCAGCCAGCTCAACATCAAAGAAAAACCATCGGAGTGACGATACAGAGAGCAACCCTCAACACAGTGAAATTCTCTTATGTCTCCTACACACCTTGTCCTAATCAGCCTACTCACCAGCCTGATGAGCACCACCAGCAACGCTGAAGCCCCAGCCACTGAAAACAGACCTGACCCTATTTACGTCAGTATGCATCCGCACTTTATCGTCAACTTAGCCGACGATCCGCGCCATTTCATCCAAATGAAGGCCAAAGCCCAAGTCGAAGACAAAGCCACCCGCGAGGACCTGCGTCTGCACATGCCCGCCGTACACCACAATTTGATCTTACTGCTCAGCCAACTGACCCAAGCCGACATGGCCAGCGTAAAGAAAAAAGAGTTGATGCGTAAAAACGTCACCGAGTCGATTCGCAAAACCCTAGAGCAGTACGCCGAACACCACGCGGTGAAAAACTTCTTTATTACCAGCCTGATTGTTCAATAAGCCCACTCCTTTTCCTCTGATGCCCCCAATAACTCAAATCGGGCTTGGGGTCATGCCCGCATTCAGGCAAAATAAGCTCCTTTTTATCACCCCACGCCTGTTGAGAGATCATGGACAAAACCTATAACCCGCACGCCCTTGAACAACGTTGGTACCAAACCTGGGAAAACAACGGCCACTTCAGCCCCAAAACCGAGGGTGACGAGAGCTACTGCATCATGATCCCACCGCCCAACGTCACCGGCAGCCTGCACATGGGGCACGGGTTTAACAACACCATCATGGACACCTTGATCCGTTTTCAACGCATGTCAGGCAAAAACACCCTTTGGCAAGCGGGCAGCGACCATGCGGGCATCGCCACCCAAATGGTGGTGGAGCGACAACTGGAAGCGGAGGGCAAAACCCGCCACGATCTGGGACGCGAAGCCTTCATCGAACGCATCTGGAAATGGCGCGAAGAGTCTGGCAGCAACATCACCCGCCAGCAGCGCCGCCTCGGCTCTTCGCTCGATTGGCAAAACGAACGTTTCACTATGGACGACGGTCTCTCCGAAGCAGTGCGTGAGGTCTTTGTGCGCCTGCACGAAGAGGGCTTGATCTACCGTGGTAAACGGCTGGTGAACTGGGACACCCAACTGCACACCGCCGTCTCCGATCTGGAAGTGATCTCCACAGAAGAGAACGGCCACATGTGGCACATGCGCTACCCGCTGAGCAACGGCCAAGGCCACCTCACCGTCGCCACCACCCGCCCTGAAACTCTGCTTGGCGATTGCGCCGTAGCGGTCAATCCCAAGGACGAACGCTACCAACATCTGATCGGTGAGCTGCTGGAGCTGCCGCTCACTGGGCGTAAAATCCCCATCATCGCCGACGAAGAGCACGTCGATCCCGAATTTGGCACCGGCTGCGTCAAGATCACCCCCGCCCACGACTTCAACGATTACGCTGTCTGGCAACGTCACCGCGACGAACTGCCCATTAGCGAGCAGCCCCACGGTGGTCTGATCAACATCTTTACCATCGACGCCGCCATTCGCGCCAACGACCTCGAAGCCAACGAAGGCCAACTGCTGCCCGAGGCCTACATCGGTCTGGATCGTTACGTCGCTCGCAAACAGATGGTGGCCGATCTGGAAGCCGCTGGCCTACTGGAAAAAATCGACGATCACAAATTGATGGTGCCACGAGGGGATCGCTCCAACAGCGTCATCGAACCCTTTCTCACCGATCAATGGTACGTCAAAGTGGCTCCGCTGGCCGGGCCGGCCATCGACGCGGTCAAAAGCGGCGAAATCAAATTTGTACCCGACAACTGGAAAAACACCTATTTTGAGTGGATGAACAACATTCAAGATTGGTGTATCAGCCGTCAAATCTGGTGGGGGCACCGCATCCCCGCTTGGTACGATGACGACGACAACGTCTATGTGGGACGCAACGAAGCGGAGGTGCGCAGCAAACACAACCTGTCTGCCGACTACCCCTTACGCCAAGACGAAGACGTTCTGGACACCTGGTTCAGCTCTGCTCTGTGGCCGTTTTCCACCCTTGGCTGGCCCAACGACACCGAACGCTTGCAGGAATTTTACCCCACCAACGTTTTAGTCACCGGCTTTGACATCATCTTCTTCTGGGTGGCGCGGATGATCATGATGGGGAAAAAATTCATGGGCGGCGCGGTACCCTTCAAAGAGGTCTACGTACACGGTCTGGTGCGCGACAGCCACGGCGATAAAATGTCCAAATCCAAGGGAAACGTACTCGACCCCATCGACCTGATCGACGGCATTGACCTAGAGAGCTTGGTACAAAAACGCACCCAAGGCATGATGCAGCCCAAGCTGGCGAAAAAGATCGAAAAACAGACCCGCAAAGAGTTTCCCGATGGCATCGCCAGCTTTGGCACCGATGCGCTGCGTTTCACCTTCGCCGCCCTCGCCTCTACTGGGCGCGACATCAAGTTCGACATGGGACGCATCGAAGGCTATCGCAATTTTTGCAACAAGCTCTGGAACGCCTCCCGTTACGTGCTGATGAACAGCGAAGGCCACGACTGCGGCCAAAACGGCGGCGAGATTGAATTCTCCAGCGCCGACCGTTGGATTCTCTCCCAGCTGCAACAAACCAGCAGCACCGTGGGCAGCGCCCTCGAAGGCTACCGTTTTGACCACGCCGCCCAAGCGATTTACGACTTCACTTGGCATCACTACTGTGACTGGTATCTGGAGCTGACCAAAACCGTACTCACCAGCGAAACGGCCTCCGCCGCTGCCAAACGCGGCACGCGCCAAACGCTGCTGCGGGTGTTGGAAAGCCTGCTGCGCCTGAGTCACCCCATCATGCCCTTTATCACAGAAGAGATCTGGCAAACCGTGGCTCCGCTGGCCGGTGTTGAAGGCGACACCATTATGTTGCAAGCCTTCCCCAAATCCGATGAAAAGCTGATTGATCCAGAGGCCAGCAAAGAGATGGAGTGGGTGATGGCCTTTATTCTCGGTGTGCGCCGCATCAAAGGCGAGATGAACATCGCGCCAAGCAAAACCATCCCTGTTCTACTGGCCAACGCCTCCGAGCAAGATCAGAGTTGGGCAGAAAAAGCCCGCCCCTATCTGGACTTTCTGGCCAAAACCGAGTCACTCACTGTTCTCTCTGCCGACGACGAGGAGCCTGAGTCCGCCATTGCTCTGATCGGTGAGATGAAAATCTTGATCCCCTTAGCCGGTCTGATCGACAAAGAAGCGGAATTACAGCGGCTGCAAAAAGAGATTGGCAAACTGGAAAAAGAAGCAGCGCGCATCGGTGGCAAACTCAACAACGACAAATTTGTTGCTAAAGCACCCGCCGCCGTAGTGGAAAAAGAGCGCACCAAATTGGCCGAGGTGAACTCCGCACTGGGTAATCTACAACAACAAGCGAACAAAATCAGTGCCCTATAAAAAGGAAACAACATGAATGATCTCCCCAGTCGTGAGCAACAAGTGCTCGCCGTACATGCGGAATTTATTATTAAAGTGGTGCAGTGCAGCCAAGATTTCAGCCGTCACAGCGAGCTGGATGAGCTGTTCAACTTTGCCCAAAAAAACGGCTGGGGTGATTTGGTCGCAGTGCTCCGAAAAATCACTGCTGGCCAGAGAGAGACAAGTCTGCTGCTAACACTGGATAAAGAGGACAGCCTGATCGCCACGGCCATTCTGCGCGGTCTGCAAGACCCCAATACGCTGCCCACACTGCAAGCCCCAGCCGATGCAGGGGTGGCCGCCCCTGGTCTGGCGGCCATGATCCATGCCGCAGCCAAGGGGGATGTGCAAGCACTGGAGATTCTGGGCAATATGGCCCAACAGATGCAGCAAGCGGGCGGGGATATGAAAAACATGGGGGGATTGTTACGCCGCTTGATCAACGGCGAACGGAATTACGATCAATTGGGTAAAAAGCTGGGTAAACAGGCCGAAAGCCTGCTGACCTCTTTATTGGCTGAATTGGGTAAACTGGAGGCGCATTAAAAGTGAACCATAAGCTTTAAAACAAACGCAACTCCACTCGGCGATTGGCTTTACGCCCCTCTGCCGTTGAGTTATCTGCAATGGGATTGCTGTCACCGTACCCCTCTGCGGTCAAACGATCCCCATCAACACCCAACGAGATCAAGTAATCTCGCACCGACTCCGCTCGCTGTTGAGCCAGTTGTTGATTTAACTCTTCTGAACCACTGCTGTCGGTGTAACCCGCAAGCTCTGCATGCAGATCGGGGGAGTCAATCAGACGATCAGCCACCTTTTCCCAAGCCTGTTTTGCCGACTCTGACAACAGTTGAAACCCGTAGGCTTCAAACGAAGTTTCCACCTTGTCCGAAGAAAGGTCTTGAGAATTATTTTTACACGATTCGGGTAAATCGTTGTCAACAGAAATCTGTTTTAGCGCTTGAACCAGATGCGCTTCAACACGGCGATTTTGGCTACGCCCTTCATCCAAATCGTTGCTCGCAATAGGAGCAGACTCACCATAGGCTTTGATGCGTAACTGATCGGCGTGAACCCCATGTGCCATTAAAAACCGCTGCACTGACTGAGAACGTTTTAATGAAAGACGCTGATTAAACTCATCCGTCCCTTTACTGTCCGTATGGCCAGACAATTCAACCACCACATTCGGAAATTGTTGAATCTGAGCCGCAATTTTACTCCATATTTTTTCACCAACGTCAGACAGTTCGGCAGACGCAAATTCAAACGGTACCGCACTGCGACTCAAATCAATTTCAATCAGCGCACAACCATCGACACCCACCGATTTACCCAGTGCGGTATTGGGACAACAATCTTGCTCATCCAAAACACCATCACCGTCGCCGTCAGATATAATTTCACGATTTTGAACAGCCATTGTTTTTTTAATCTGACAACCGTCATCATCGACCACCACACCTGCCGGTGTGTTGACACAAAGATCAATCAGATTATAAACGCCGTCACCATCACTGTCAGAAGGCGGCGTTATTTTAACCTGAGGTTTAGGCTGTGGCTGGAGCTCTATCCGTGGTTCGGGTTTAGACGGATTAAACAGCTGGTAACGCAGACCAGCCGAAGCCACGAACGCATCCTTACCATAACTGCTCATGTCCACCAGTAAGCGCCAGTCGTTACTGAATTTCCATGCCGCTCCCAAACCAAGGTGGGCATTCAGCTGTAAATTTTGATCAAACTTAATCCGTGGATCCGTAACAGAGTGTTGTGTTGTATGCACACCTGCTTTCAAATAAGGAGAAATAACATTTCTGGCCGAAAAAGGCATCCAAGAAAGGCTGCTACCATAATATTGATAACTCAAGTCTCCCAACAGCCCTGACCCACCAGAAACCTCAGCGGCTCCCGCATCCAGATAAAAACCACTGAATAAAAACTTCTCTCTCCAAAGGTAATCGAGTGACAGAGAAAATCCACTTGACTGTTTATTGCTGACGCTTAAACCACTGCCATTTTCTTGTGGAGAAAGAAGGCTGGCTCCCACCAAACCACTCACAGACCAAGGTGAGGATGCTTCTTCAGCGCTCAGTGTGTTTTGCCCTGCTGACAACGCCAGCAAAGTAAAAACAAACAAACGATTGTGGTTAAAACGCCGACATTTCATCATAAAAATTCATCCTTTCAGCGGCTATAAAGCACCACTCTGCGGTTCTTTTTTCGTCCTTCTGGAGTCAAGTTGTCCGCAATGGGGTTGCTCTCTCCGTAGCCTTTAGCCGTTAATTGTTGTTCACCTTACACCTAGCAGAAATCAAATAATCTCGTACCGTCTCAGCGCGCTGCTGAGAAAGTTGCAAATTAAGTTCTGCGGCACCACTGCTGTCAGTGTAACCAGCCAATTCAACTTTTAACTGAGGATTCTGTTTTAATTGCTCTGCCACCCCACTCCAAGCCCGTTTGGCTGACTCGGATAACACCTGAAAGCCATAAGCCTCAAAAGACGTCTCTACCTCTTCCAATACGGGCAGTTGAAAACGCTGCTTGCAAACAGCGGGCAATTCATCCACAGAAATCATTTTCAATTTCTGCACGATATGCGCTTCCACTCGCCGATTGCTGCGCCGCCCCTCTTCCGTACGGTTATCCGCTATGGGTTGTGACTCGCCATAGCCTTGGACACGCAACTGTTTTTCTTGCACCCCTTTCGAGGTCAAAAATGCTTCCACTGTTTTTGCACGTTTAAGAGAGAATTTTTGATTAAAAGTAGCGGATCCTTTGCTGTCCGTGTGGCCACCAAGCTCCACGATCACATTAGGAAACTGTTTGATTTGTTTGGCAATGTTCGCCCAAATTTTTTCTCCTATTAAAGACAGTTTCTCAGAACCAAATTCAAACGGAACCTCACTGTTACTCAAATCAATTTCTATAATGGCACAACCGTATTCATCCACCGTCTTACCCAACGCGGTATTCGGGCAGCAATCACGACTATCAGGCACACCGTCACCGTCTCTGTCCAAGACAACAACACAGCCTTTCGCATCCACTTTGCTATTGGCCGCACTGTTTTCACAGCGGTCTTGAGCGTCAGGAATACCGTCACCGTCGCTGTCCAAGACAACAACACAGCCTTTCACATCCACTTCACTATTGGCCGCACTGTTTTCACAGCGGTCTTGAGCATCAGGAATACCGTCCAAGTCCGTATCAAGCACACCAGTCGATTTTTTATTAAACAATTGGTAACGCAAGCCAAGCGAGGCAAAATAAGCATCTTTGCCATAAGTGGTCAAATCCAATAAAGCACGCCAATCATCACTGAACCTCCAGCTCGTACCCAAACCAAAATGGCTGTTCACTGCATTGTCTTTTGTGTATTTTATTTTCGGATTGCTAACACTGTTTTGTGTCGAATGCAGCCCTGCCTTTAAATATGGAGAAAAATTATTTCGTACAGAAAAAGGCGACCAAGAAAGACTTCCCCCCACATATTGATAATCAAGATCACCCAATACCTGAGAACCACTGGAAACCTCGGAGGCTCCTGCATTCAGATAAAAACCACTGAGCAACAGTTGCTCATGCCAACGATAATCCAAAGCAACACCATAACCACTGGATTGTTTTGTACTGATCCATAAACCACTGTTATTTTCTTGCGGTGAGAGAGCACTTACACCCACCGTCGCACTGACAGACCAGGGTGATAACTGAGGCGTCTCTGTCAACACATTGGACTCAATGGCCAACACCTGAGAAGGCAGCAAGACCAAGGCACTACAAACAGAGAGATAAAGAGAGTTCGGATGTAAGCATCGATATTTCGTCATAAAAATTTTCTGCACCGCGAAACATCCTGTTTCAACGAAAAGCTCCAAAAACGGGCCAACATCAATGTGACCATAAAAAATAAAAACAGACTGCTTTGACTGCCCGCACCAAAAACAGCCGTATCCAAAACACTCGATTTCAAACACGCCTCACTATCAACACCTGGCCGACAGGAATTTAAGTTATCAAGATCCGCTTGATCGCTCAAACCATCCCCATCAGCGTCGATCAGATTCGATTCCAGCGCATCAATAACGCCATCCCCGTCCGTGTCCGTCGGGGTGAGGCCTGTACCCACCTCAAGATTATCTGGAATACCATCACTGTCGCTGTCGCCGTTGTTCGGGTTCGTTCCCAATTGAAGTTCAACCCCATCACTGAGGCCATCACCATCACTGTCACACGCGGCGACCAAATTGGAGGGCAAACAGGCATTATTGTTGTCCGCATCCAGTTGATCCACCACACCGTCACCATCTGTGTCGATAACATTGGACTCCAAGGCATCAATGATTCCATCCCCATCCGTATCAATCGCGCTGGCCGGATTCGCACCCACCTCAACCCCGTCATCAATACCATCGCCGTCGCTATCAGCAAGGTTAGGGTCGGTTCCCGCTTGAGCCTCTTGCGTATTAGTCAGACCATCACCATCGGCATCACAAATGCCCACCGTGGCATCAGGGTTACAGGCGTCATTGTTGGCCGGATCGAGCTGATCCACCACCCCGTCACCATCGCTGTCCAACAGGTTGGAGTCCAACGCATCAATGATTCCATCACCATCGCCGTCCAGAGCCGCCACAGTGGGGTAATTGGCACCCACCTCAACACCGTCATCAATACCATCGCCGTCGCTGTCCGCGTTGTTCGAATTAGTGCCTAAGGCCACTTCTTGTACGTCGCTCAGACCGTCACCGTCCGCATCGCTTAAGGCCAAACAAACGATACTGAGTGCATTAGGCAAACAGGGGTCGGCATTGGCGTTGTCTTGCTGATTGCTGAACAGATCACCGTCGTCATCGAGAAGATCCGACTCCAGCGCATCAATAATGCCATCGTTATCCGTGTCGATGGCCGCTAAAGCGGGGTAAGTCAAACCCACTTCAACACCGTCTTGCACCCCATCGCCATCACTGTCCGCGTTGTGGGGATCGGTGCCTAACACCACTTCATCGCTGTCTTTTAGACCGTCCGCATCGCTGTCCAGTGGGCGAAAAAATAAGGGCTTCAACGACTGCTGAAAAGGCACACCAAGAGGAACAATCGCACCGGTACCCACATAAAAGAGCTGAGCATAAACGGTATAATTGCCCGCCAAAGCGGCATTGAAAGGGAAATTAATCAAATCAATAGGCCGATTAATAATCGTATTGGCCACTGCGGTGAATGGAATTCGGATCACCATTGGCGAATTACCTTTCGGATCAATGACCGAATACTCCAGCAAGTAATTACCCGCCTGCACAATGTTCAAGTTTGTCTGCACTTTCAGGTCGATATTGCCCCCGACCGTATTGGCACTGACCACATTCAAAGCCGTAATCTGCCCCTGTGCGCCTGCACCGCCATCAATCACCAGCTGACCGGCGGTGACGATCACCGCCCAACTGCTGCCTTTCACCACAGAAGGCTGAATCACCACCGTGTTATTACCCACCACCACACTGCCCAATGGGATCTTAAACACGCTGGTGCTGTAACTGGCGTTAAAACCGGTCAAATAACTGCCCTGATTAATCGGCACATTGGCGCGATCAACAAAGCCAGTCGGCACTCCTGACCCCAGTAAAACACCGTTGAAAGTCACTGTATCCAACTCAGGAAAAGTGGGATTAGCAGGGTCATCTTCGTCCACATCAAAGGCGGTGAGGGTTAAATAGGCCGTCTGCTGTGGCAAAGCGCCGGTGACGTTGATATTGAACTCAATCGGCCCTGCTTGCTGAATACCAAAGGGTACCGCCAAGGCGTGCACCACCGGCTGTCCTCCATTGCCTTGGGCGTTACTGGTAAAAACCAGATCACCATCAGGAATAGGGGTCACCCCGTCTTGAGCTAAGTTGTCCGCAAAGGTAATGTAGGTGTTGCCCGCATATGCCGACGGCGCACAGACAACAGCAAGCAGCAGCACGCCTCGTTTCAACCGATCACAACCCAAACTCAAAAATAATTTCCATATCATGATAAAAAACATCCTTAAAAAAAGAATTAAATTAAGTTGCACCAGTGTAAGTAAATAGACTGATCTATTTCTAAAGAGTCTTACTCATGAAGAATCAAAACCAGCCACTCAAAGACAAGAATAGGATCTAACGATCCTCTCTCAAGCGCCAAATGGACAAACCACTCAAAAGCAACAAAAACAGCGTACTTTGACTGCCCGCGCCAAACACAGCGGTATCCAAACTGCTGGCTTGACGACACGCATTATTATCGAGGCTCGGCAGGCAGGGATCCAAATTGGCCGAATCCGCTTGATCATTCAGGCCATCACCGTCACTGTCCAACAACGACGACTCCAAAGCACTGATGCGTTGATCTCCATCGACATTACTCGGCGAACCAATCAAACCCACTTCAATAAAATCACTCATTCCGTCGCCATCGCTGTCAGCGTTATTCGGATCGGTACCCAATTGAAGTTCAACCCCGTCACTGAGGCCATCGCCATCGCTGTCACAAGCCGCAACCAAATTACTCGGCAAACAGGCGTTGTTATTATTTGGGTCATTTTGATCGCTGATGCCATCGCCATCTCTGTCGATCAGGTCGGACTCCGCCACATCGGGTATGCCATCGCCGTCCGTGTCTCTTGGACTCAAGCCGGTACCGATTTCAAGATTATCGGCAATGCCATCACCGTCGGTGTCGTTGTTGGTCGGGTTGCTGCCCAAACTGATCTCTAGACCATCGCTGATGCCATCACCATCACTGTCACAGGCGGCCACCAAATTAGAAGGTAAGCAGGGGTTATTACTGTCGGCATCCAGAGCATTCACCACTCCATCGCCGTCACTGTCGCTTAGATTGGACTCCAGCGCATCAATAATGCCGTCACCGTCGCTGTCTAATGGAGTCGCTTGGTTAGCACCCACCTCAACACCGTCGTTAATACCGTCGCCGTCGCTGTCGGCCAGATTAGGGTTGGTGCCTATGCTGATCTCAAAACCGTCGCTGAGGCCATCGCCATCGCTGTCACAGGCGGAGACTAAATTGGAGGGCAGACAGGCGTTGTTATTATTTTTATCCAGTTGATCCACCACACCGTCGTTGTCGCTGTCCGTAATATTCGACTCCAGCGCATCAATAATGCCATCATTATCTGTATCAATCGGGCTGGCAGGATTGGCACCCACTTCCACACCGTCATTAATGCCATCGCCGTCACTGTCGGCCAGATTCGGGTTTGTCCCCGCCAAAGCTTCTTGCGCGTTTGTCAGACCATCGCCATCGACATCACAAGCAGCCACGGTATTGTCAGGATTGCATACGTCGTTATTGGCAGGGTCTAATTGATCATTGATGCCATCGCCATCTGCATCGTTCAAGCTGGACTCCAAAGCGTCGATAAGGCCATCGCCGTCGCTGTCCGTTGGATTAGCGGCATCCACACCCACTTCAACGCCATCATTCACTCCATCACCATCGCTGTCGGCGATGTTTACATCTGTTCCCGCCTGCGCCTCTTGGGCGTTTGTCAGGCCATCAGCATCGGCATCACAGACACCAATGGTATTGTCAGGATTACAAGCGTCGTTATTGGCGGGGTCTAATTGATCGTTAACACCATCGCCATCGCTGTCCAAAAGATTGGAATCCAGCGCATCAATAACTCCATCGCCGTCGCCGTCCAGAGCCGCCACAGTGGGGTAATTGGCACCCACTTCCGCACCGTCATCAATGCCATCAGCGTCACTGTCGGCCACATTAGGGTTCGTTCCCAAAGCCGCTTCTTGCGCGTTGCTGAGACCATCGCCGTCGGTATCGGTCAAGGCCAAACAGGCAGTACTGAGTGCGTTGGGAATACAAGAATCTAGATTATCCGAATCCTCATGATTCATAAATCCATCAGCGTCCGTATCAATAATATTCGACTCCAGCGCATCAATGCCTCCCGTGCCATCGGTATCAAGAGCCGCTACGGTAGGGTAGGTCAACCCCACTTCAACGCCGTCTTGAATACCATCGCCATCACTGTCGGCGTTGTGTGGATCGGTGCCTAAAACCACTTCATCCGTGTCTTTCAGACCGTCTGCATCGCTGTCCAGTGGACGAAATAATAATGGGTTTAACGACTGCTGAAAGGGCACTCCAACCGGTACTGTTACCGTACCACTCAGATAAAAAAGTTGAGCATAAATCGTATAGTTGCCTGTTAAGGCCGCGTTATAAGGAAAGGGCAGCGTATCAACCAGACGGGTAAAAACAGAGTTGGCAGGCAGAGTAAAAGGAATATTAACCACCATAGGTGAATTGCCATTGGGATCAATGACCGAATACTCCAGCTCGTAATTGCCTGCTTGTATAATATTAAACGCAGTCTGTACCTGCAGGTTCAGGTTAGCCCCTGCTGGATTCGCACTAATAACATCAAAAGCTGTGATCTGCCCCTGCGCACCTGCGCCGCCATCAATCACCAAATGACCACCATAAACGATCACAGCCCAAGTCGAATTATTTACAACGGAAGGATTGATGACCACCGTGTTATTACCCGCCACCACACTGGCCAATGGCAATTTAAAAACACTGGTACTGTTAACACCATTAATGCCCGTCAGATAACTGCCCTGTTTAATTGGCAGCCCCGCAGCAGTAAAAAAGGCGGTATTAATCGCGCCACCCAAAGGCACACCATTAAACTCGACTGTATCCAACTCTGGAAATGCCGGAAAGGCAGGATTATCTTCATCCACATCAAAAGCAGTAAGGGTTAAATAAACCGACTGCTGAGGTAGCGCACCCGTGACATTAATATTAAATTCAACAGGTCCTTTCTGCTGAGTTGCCGTAGGTACATTTAGTGGGTTTACCACCGCAACACCCAGATCATTATCAGCTACGGGTAAACCACCTTGGCCTAAATTATCAACAAAGGTAAGGTAAGTCGATCCTGCATAAACGGGCTGAATAAAAAAAGTGAATATAAAAATAGCCACAATTTTTAGATAAAAATCAGCTCGAATCCATATTTTTTCTATATTCACGACATCCATCCTTGGCACAGTAATCAGAAGTTTAATCGACATCAAGAATCATGCGGCTCAACATCAGAACCACACCCTGCCCAATAAGGGGTTATTTAGTCCACCTAGAACGCCCCATCATTAAGCCACTCAACAACAATAAAAATAGGGTGTTTTGACTGCCCGCGCCAAACACAGCGGTATCCAAACTGCTGGCTCGCAGACACGCATTGTTCTCAAGACTGGGCCGACAAGGATCCAAGTTAGCCAGATCCGCTTGATCACTCAAGCCATCACCGTCACTGTCCAATAAAGAGGACTCCAAGGCACTGATGCGCTGATCACCATCAATATTGCCAGGCGAACCGATCAGACCCACTTCAATAAAATCACTCATTCCGTCGCCATCGCTGTCAGCGTTATTCGGATCGGTGCCTAATTGACGTTCAATCCCATCGCTGAGGCCATCGCCATCGCTGTCACAGGCCGCTGCGCTGTCGCTTGGCAGGCAAGCGTTGTTATTATTTGGGTCATTTTGATCACTGACGCCATCACCGTCGCTGTCGATCAGGTCGGATTCCGCCACATCGGCAATACCATCGCCGTCCGTATCGGTCGGGCGTAAGACCCGTGCCGATTTCAAGATTATCGGCAATGCCATCACCGTCGGTGTCGTTGTTATTCGGGTTGCTGCCCAAGCTGATCTCCAAACCATCGCTGATGCCATCACCATCACTGTCACAAGCAGCCACTAAATTAGAAGGCAGACAGACGTTGTTGTTATTGCTATCCAGCTGATCCACCACGCCGTCACCATCGGCATCGTTTGTATTAGACTCTAAGGCATCAATAACGCCGTCACCGTCGCTGTCCAGTGGTGTGGCGTGATTGGCTCCCACTTCAACACCGTCGTTAATACCGTCGCCGTCGCTGTCGGCCACGTTAGGGTTGCTGCCTATGCTGATCTCAAAACCGTCGCTGAGGCCATCGCCATCGCTGTCACAGGCGGAGACTAAATTGGAGGGCAGACAGGCGTTGTTATTATTCGCATCCAGTTGATCCACCACACCGTCGTTGTCGGTGTCCGTAATGTTCGACTCCAGCGCGTCAATAATGCCATCATTATCTGTATCAATCGGGCTGGCAGGATTGGCACCCACTTCCACACCGTCGTTAATGCCATCGCCGTCACTGTCGGCCAAATTAGGATCCGTTCCCGCTTGCGCCTCTTGCGTATTAGTCAAGCCATCGCCATCGGCATCACAGGCATGCCTACGCGTACTGTCAGGGTTGCACACGTCATTGTTGGCCGGATCGAGTTGATCCACCACACCGTCACCATCTGTGTCGATAACATTGGACTCCAAGGCATCAATGATTCCATCCTTGTCGGTGTCTGTTGGCTTGGCCACATCAGCCCCCACCTCGGCACCATCAAGAACGCCATCGCCGTCGCTGTCGGCAATGTTTGCATCTGTTCCCGCTTGCGCCTCTTGGGCGTTACTCAAACCATCACCATCGGCATCACAAACACCAATGGTGCTGTCGGGATTACAGGCATCGTTATTGGCGGGGTCTAATTGATCGTTAACACCATCGCCATCCGTATCCGTACTATTGGACTCCAACGCATCAATGATTCCATCGCCATCGGTATCAATCGGGCTGGCGAGATTGGCACCCACTTCCACCCCGTCATCGATGCCATCGCCGTCACTGTCGGCCACATTAGGGTCGGTTCCCAAGGTTGCTTCTTGCGCGTTGCTGAGACCATCGCCATCGGCATCGGTCAAGGCCAAACACACATTGCTAAGCGGGTTTGGCAAACAAGGATCGGCGTTGGCGCTGTCTTGTTGGTTACTGAACAGATCACCGTCGTCATCGAGAATGTCCGACTCCAGCGCATCAATAAGCTCCGTCGTTATCGCTGTCGATGGCCGCCAAGGCTGGGTAGGTCAAGCCTACTTCAACGCCATCTTGCACCCCATCGCCATCGCTGTCGGCGTTGTGTGGATCGGTGCCTAAAACCACCTCATCTGTGTCTTTCAGGCCATCGGCATCGCTGTCCAGAGGACGAAAGGCCAACAAACTCAAGGACTGCTGAAAAGGCACCCCCACCGGCACAATCGTACCGGCTCCCACATAGAAGAGCTGAGCATAGACGGTGTAGTTTCCTGCCAAAGCGGCATTAAAAGGAAAGCTAACCAGATCAATAGGGCGGTTGATAATCGTATTGGCTGCTGCCACAAAAGGAAGATTGATCACCATTGGCGAATTGCCATTGGGATCAATCACCGAATATTCCAACAAATAATTACCCGCCTGCACAATGTTTAGGCTGGTCTGAACTTGAAGATCAACGTTAGGTACTGCCGTATTGGCACTAACCACATTCAAAGCCGTAAGCTGCCCCTGCGCACCAGCACCGCCATCAATCACCAATTGCCCAGCGGTAACGATCACCGCCCAAGTAGAGTTTTTTACCATAGAAGGGTGAATTACCACGGTGTTATTGCCCGCCACCACGCTGGCCAACGGGATCTGAAACACACTGGTGCTGTAACTGGCGTTAAAACCGGTCAGATAGCTGCCTTGATTGATGGGCAAATTAGCTCTGTCCACAAACCCCGTTGGCACTGCTGTTCCTAGCGGCACTCCGTTAAAGGTCACCGTATCCAATTCAGGAAAGGCAGGGAAAGCAGGGTCATCTTCGTCCACATCAAAGGCGGTGAGGGTTAAATAGGCCGTCCGCTGTGGCAAAGCCCCAGTAACGTTGATATTGAATTCAATCGGCCCTGCTTGCTGAATGCCAAAGGGTACCGCCAAGGCGTTCACCACCGGTTGTCCTCCATTGCCTTGGGCGTTACTGGTAAAAACCAGATCACCATCAGGAATAGGAGTCACCCCGTCTTGAGCTAAGTTGTCCGCAAAGGTAATGTAGGTATTGCCCGCATATGCCGACGGCATTAGAAACAAAGAAGACAGCATTCCAATTCTTAAAAAACCGTACCCCAAATTCAGCCAACGTTTCCATTCCATCACAACAGACACCCTTAAATAAGAATTAAATTAAGTTGCGCTAGAATAAGTGAAGTCAGCTAACATATTTCTAATGTTTTGCCGTTTGTCCCCTTAATCAATCACTCAAAACACAAAAACCAACCCCCCATCAAACTACAGATAGAAATATTAATACAATCTTAAGCTTTACCCCATGCGATGCAGCACATAAACTGTGGTCGCTTTGCGCTCTTAAGAGCAAAACAATCATCAACCACTGGAATTTTGCATGAATCCACAACTTTTACGGCTCATTTTACCCCTGATAAAAAAATTATTTGGCAGCAAAGGCGGCTTCTTGACGCTGCTCATCGGCGGCGGTGGCGGCTACTTCGGCCTCGATCATCTGCAACAGGGATCAATGTCCTATGCCGGGGTTCCCAAAGCAGAATCCTTCTCTCTTAATACCTTCACGCGCAACTTCCGCAGTGAAGGTTTTATGGTCGGCTACTCTGAATGGCGACAAAACCCACTCTGGGTTACTTACCACCTCACCCCGATTCGTAAAAGCAAAAAGCTCAAACGCCCTTCTGGCTTCAAAGTGGATGAGCGCAGCCTGCGCCGTGTAAAACACAACGACTACCTGCACAGCGGTTACGACCGTGGTCACATGGCACCTAACTACGCCATCTCCAATCTGTACGGCAGAAAAGGCCAGCTCGACACCTTTGTGATGACCAACATCACCCCACAAAAACCCAAGCTGAACCAAAAGTTGTGGCAGCGGTTGGAAGATGTGGAAGCAAACAAATTTGCCAAGTGGTTTAAGGACATGTGGGTGATCACCGGACCGATTTTTGACGATAAGATCACCAAGCTGAAATCGGGCGTGGAGATCCCCGATGCCTTTTACAAAATCTACATAAGACCGGCGAAGAAAAAAGGCGATGCGCCCAAAGTGTTGAGTTTTATTATGCCGCAGAAGGTCAAAGGCAACGAATCACTGGCCAAATTCACCAGCAGCATTGATGAGATTGAAAAACGCACCGGCTTGGATTTTCTCTCCAAACTGGATGACAAGATCGAGAGTAAAATTGAAGCGTCTAAATCCACCTCCGGCTGGCGCTTGAAAGAGGTGGCTACCCTGCCCTCGCGTTATTAACTGATGTTACGCACGTCATTCTCGCGCAGGCGAGAATGACGTGCAAAAAATAAATCTCCCCTAACTCCTCTTCGATTGAAGAGGGAAAACCAGATCGTGTTGTTTGAAGCTTGCTCTGAAGTCAGTGCTTGGGCTTCCCACTTTGACAAAGGGGGATTGAGGGGGATTTGCTCTAAAGCAAGCCAATAATCTTGCCTTGATAAAGGGAATGATTAACCGTTTTCAAAATAACATCAGCCAAGCAAAATCTAACACGAATAATCCATCAGCACCCAACGCTCCACATCCTCCGCCAGACCCAAGCGTTTGAAGGTCGAATAATCACCTTCATTGACCTCAACCATTGCAGTCGAAGCCGTATTACCGGCCAGATTCAGAATCAAAAATGCCGCTTCCGATGCCACACGGCTCAGACGAAAGCTCGCCTCTCGGCGCTCAGAGTTGGTGGTTTTCTCCAGCACCGCATCAAAGTCAGCGTTATTCAACCAACAGCGTTTTATCTGCGCCTCAATGAAGCGTTCCGCCTGCGTCACATCCCCTTTGTAAAGATGTGTATTAATCAATTTAGGTGCTTCAACAGAACAAGCCGAAAGCAGCACGTTCAAACCGAGCAACACCAGCAGAACGCGTTTATTAACACGCATAATAAGACTCCAAAAATCAGCAGAAACTCAGCTTGAGCGGCCTCAATGGTGACTCAAATCGCCTTCATGACTGTCACTGAACAACGCCTCAACGTCCACCACATCAAAGGCATAACGGGCACTGCAAAACTCACAGGTGATCGCCACCTCCGGCTCTTGCAGCAGCAGTTGACGCAGCTCATTCAAACCCAAAGAACGCAACATATTTTCACTGCGCTGCTGCGAACAACTGCACGCAAACCGCTGCGCTTGCGGCTCAAACAGACGCACCTCCTCCTCATGAAAAAGGCGATGCAACACCTCCACCGCAGGCAATTGCAACAACTCCACCGGCTTCACCGTCGCCGCCAGATGAACGGCACGCTGCCAGCTCTCATCCTCTGCGTCGGCTCCCGCCAAGCGCTGCAACAGCAGACCCGCCACCCCCTCCTCATCGGCACACAGCCAAAAACGAGTGGGCAACTGTTCTGAACGGATAAAATAAGTTTGCAGCGCGTCTGCCAATCCTTGCCCCTGCAACTCCACCACCCCTTGGTACTGCTCTTGTCCCTCACCGGGATCAATGGTCATCACCATCTGTGCCTGCGCGCCAAACAGTTTATCCAGCGACGCCTCCGGTACCTCATCGCGCCACTTAGCCATGCCCCGCAGACCACCATCGGCCTTGGCTTGAATCACCAGCAACGAAACCGGCCCGTCACCCCCACTGACCTGCAGAGTCAAACCGCCGCCACTCATTTTGAGGGTCGCGGCCATCAACGCCGTAGCCGCCAACGCCTCCCCCAACAGCCGCTTTAAATTGAGCGGATAATCGGCACGCGCCAACAACCCCTGCCAACTCTCATCCAACTGCACCAATTCACCGCGCACCGCCGAGCCATCAAGGGTAAAGCGGTGCAATTTATCTCCGTCGTGCATCGCCACTCACCCTTTCAGCTTGGATTTTAAGAGCTGATTCACCTGCCCAGGATTGGCTTTGCCTTTGGAGGCTTTCATCACCTGACCAACAAAAAAGCCCATCAGCTTCTCTTTGCCGTCACGGTACTGCGCCAATTGATTCGGGTTATTGGCAATCACCTCATCAATAATGCCTTCGATGGCACCGCTGTCGGTGATCTGTTTCAGACCTTTTTTGGCAATGATCTCATCGGCACTGCCCTCACCGTTCCAGATCGCTTCAAAGACCTCTTTGGCGATTTTACCGGAAATGGTCTTATCCACGATGCGCTGCAACATGCCACCGAGCATCTGCGCCGAAACGGGGCTTTCGCCGATCTCTTTGCCCTCTTTGTTCAGCAGGCCGGAAAGATCGCCCATCACCCAGTTGACCGCCAATTTTGGCTCGCCACAGACGGCGTTGACCTCTTCATAATAGGCCGCCAACTCACGACTGGCGGTGAGCACGCCGGCATCGTAGGCCGACAGAGAAAATTCCTCGATAAAACGGGCTTTTTTCTCATCGGGCAGCTCCGGCAAATCGGCACGCACCGCTTCGATAAAGCTGTCCTCGATCACCACCGGCAGCAAGTCGGGGTCGGGGAAGTAACGATAATCGTTCGCTTCTTCTTTGCTGCGCATGGAGCGGGTTTCGTTTTTATTCGCATCGTAAAGGCGGGTCTCTTGCGCCACCGTGCCACCGGATTCAATCAGATCAATTTGGCGCTCCACCTCGAAGTTGATCGCCCGCTCCAAGAAGCGGAACGAGTTGACGTTTTTCACCTCAGCGCGGGTGCCGTACTCTTTCTGCCCCACAGGGCGCACAGAGACATTCGCATCACAGCGGAAAGAGCCTTCCTGCATGTTGCCGTCGCAAATTTCCAAATAACGCACCAAAGAGTGAATCTTTTTCGCGTAAACCACCGCCTCTTTAGCGGAACGCAGATCCGGCTCCGAGACAATCTCCAGCAACGGCGTACCGGCGCGGTTCAAATCAATGCCCGACTGACCGTGAAAATCGTCGTGCAGGGATTTACCCGCATCCTCTTCCAGATGAGCGCGGGTGATGCCGATGGTTTTGCTCTCCCCCTCCAGCTCAATTTGCAACTCACCCACGCCGACGATGGGCAGATCCATCTGCGAAATCTGATAGCCCTTGGGCAGATCGGGGTAGAAGTAGTTTTTACGCGCAAACACCGAACGGCTGTCCAGCTTGGCACCGATGGCAACACCAAACTTAACCGCCATGCGTACCGTCTCTTTGTTCAGCACCGGCAACACCCCGGGCAGACCCAGATCCACCGCACAGGCTTGGGTGTTGGGTTCAGCACCGTAAGCGGTAGCCGCGCCAGAGAAAATTTTTGTTTTGGTGGCCAGTTGAGCGTGAATCTCAAGGCCGATTACTGTTTCCCACTGCATACTCTCTACCTCACTCAATTCCGGTCGGAGTCTGTTGGTGCCACGTCGTCTCTTGTTGGAAACGGTGGGCGATGTTCAACAGGCGCGCTTCATCAAAATAGTTGCCAATCAACTGCAAACCCACGGGCATCTGCTGAGCAAAACCCGCAGGGATCGACATCCCTGGCAAACCGGCCAAATTGGTGGCGATGGTGTAGATGTCCGACAGATACATGGAGATCGGATCTTTGCTCTTCTCACCGACTTTAAAAGCAGTGGTGGGTGCCGTTGGCCCCCATAATCACATCCACCTCTTTAAAGGCCGCTTTAAAATCGTCGCTGATCAAGTGGCGAATTTGCTGCGCTTTGATGTAATACGCGTCGTAATAACCGGCAGAGAGCGCGTACGCCCCAATCAGTATGCGGCGCTTGACCTCCTCGCCAAAACCTTCACCGCGAGAACGGCTATAAAGATCATCAAGATTTTTCGGATTCTCACAACGATGGCCAAAACGCACCCCATCCATGCGTGACAAGTTAGACGAACACTCCGCCGGAGCCACCACATAATAAACCGGCACCGCCAAATGAGTGTTGGGCAAGGAGATCTCTTTCACCGTTGCACCCAGCGCCTTGTAGCCTTCGATGGCCGTCTCGATCACTTTGGCGACCTCGGGATCCAGCCCCTCACCAAAATACTCTTTTGGCAGACCGATACGCAGCCCCTCAAGAGAATTATTTAAATCTTGACTGTAATCCGGCACTTCATTTTCCAGCGAAGTGGAGTCGCGCTCATCAAAACCGGCCATCAACTGCAACATCAAGGCGCAATCTTCGGCACTGCGTGCCATCGGCCCCGCTTGATCCAAGCTCGAAGCAAAAGCGATCATGCCGTAACGAGAAACCCGCCCGTAGGTGGGTTTCAAACCGGTGATGCCACACAAGCTGGCGGGCTGACGAATCGAGCCGCCGGTATCGGTGCCGGTGGCCATCGGTGCCAAACGCGCTGCCACCGCCGCTGCCGAACCCCCAGAAGAACCGCCCGGAACACGCTCTTTATCCCACGGGTTTTTCACCGGCCCGTAGAAGCTGGTTTCGTTGCTCGAACCCATCGCGAACTCGTCCATGTTGGTTTTACCCAACATCACCATGCCTGCGGCCTTCATCTTCGAGACCACAGCGGCATCGTAAGGCGAAATGAAATTATCCAACATCTTAGAGCCGCAGGCGGTTTTCACCCCCTCGGTGCAAAAGATGTCTTTGTGGGCAAACGGCACGCCGGTCAACGGCCCTGCGCTGCCTTCGGCACGGGCGGCATCGGCGGCGGCGGCATCGGCCAACGCTTGCTCGGCGGTGACGGTAACAAAGCTGTTCAGCTCGGGGTCAAGGCGCTTGATGCGCGCCAAAAAATGTTCGGTCAACGCAACGCTGCTCACCTCTCCCGAGGCCAGCGCAGCGGACAGTTCAGCAATGGTCTTATTGTGCATAATGATCCTGCATTCGGTTTGAATCCACGGTCAGACTGGCGCAGCCTCAAAGAGACCGACCAGGGAACGACACGGTGAAGGGCTTATTCGATAACTTGAGGTACCAAGAAGAGACCCGCTTCCACAGCGGGCGCATTGGCTTGCAATTTTTCGCGCTGATTTGACTCGCTAACCACATCCTCACGCAGACGTTGCACCGCCTCTTGAGGGTGTGCCATCGGCTCCACGCCGGAGGTGTCCACCGCATCCATCTGCTCGACCAAACCCAAGATGCTGGAGATGCTCTCGGCATAGCCCGCCACATCCTCTTCACGAATGGCTATACGAGCCAAATGGGCAATTTTTTTCACCTCTGATGCTTCCAGAGACATGCTGCTCCCCTTCTTAAATAAGTGACTAAATAACCGCTACGGAAAACGCGCCACGGTAACATATTTTCAGGCCACCTGCCCAGCAGACCAGCCAGAAGCCCACGCCCATTGGAAATTAAATCCCCCCAAATGGCCAGTCACATCCACCGTCTCGCCGACAAAAAACAGCCCCGCCACCTTTTTTGCCTCCAAGGTCTTAGAAGAGAGTTCATCACAGACCACCCCACCACTGGCCACCTCAGCGGTACGCATCCCCTCAGTGCCCGACGGCCAGAGCGGCCAGCCGTTGAGCAATTGGGCTATGTTCAGCACAGAAGCCCCATCGTATTGGCACAGCGGTTTGGAGCTGAAATCATGCAGACAGAGGCGCTGCACCAGCCGTTTGGGTAGCACCTCAGCCAAAACGGTTTTCAGCTCTTTTTTTGGCTGCTGGCGCTGCTGCTCCAGTAGCCAGACTTCCGCATCCAGATCCGGCAACAGATTCACTTCAATGCAATCGCCTTTGTGCCAATAGGAGGATATCTGCAACACCACCGGCCCACTGACACCACGGTGAGTGATCAACATCTGTTCACGAAAAAAGTGGCCGTTACAGCCGATCTGCACCGGCAAGGAGATGCCCGACAGTTCGGTGAAATAGCGTTTTAGAATCTCTTGAGGGAAGGTAAAAGGCACCAAAGCCGGTTTAAAGGGCAGGCTTTTCAGGCCAAACTGTTTGGCGATGCGAACACCAAAATCCGTCGCACCCATTTTTGGAATAGAGGGCCCACCTGTAGCGATCACCAGCCTTTCAGCGACAAAACGCCCTACGGAACTGCGAACCTCAAATTGCTGCGGTTTTTGAATCGCTTCAATCTCGGCATGGCAGATCAGCGTCACCCCCACCTCAGCGCATTCGTTCAGCAGCAGATCAACAATCGCACCCGCGCCCTGCTCACAAAAGAGCTGACCGTGTTCACGCTCCTCCCAACTGAGCTGATACTCCTCCATCAGCGCCATAAAATCCCACTGGCTGTAACGCGCCAGTGCCGATTTACAAAAATGCGGGTTATCTGAGAGGTAGTTTTCGGGAGTCACGTCCAGATTGGTAAAATTGCTTTTACCGCCACCGGAGATCAAAATCTTACGACCGGCTTTTTTGGCTTTGTCCAGCACCAGCACCCGCCGCCCGCGCTTGCCCGCTTCGATGGCGCACATCAGACCAGCGGCACCGGCTCCGATAATGACCACATCGAAGCGGTTGTTGTTTGTTTTTTTAAATGAATTCAACGCAAATAACCGTTAATGCAAACCAAATATTTAATAGAGCATATCAGTATAACCCCAAACCCAATGTCGGAACATCTGGCTGGTGTGTAGATAGATTTACTATGCCACGACACAAAAAAAGGCCGGTTAAAAACCGACCCATTTAAACAAACGAACAGCACAGAACTTACTTCAAATAAGCAGGCAGCCCCACATCTTTTTGTGCCATCGCCTGTTTATAGCCCTCTTCGCCTTGCCATTTGGCTTTTTTCGCCAACTTCATGGCTTTTTTCATTTTGCCTTTTTTAGCGGCTTTTTTGGCTTTCTTAAGAAACTTACCAATGTCGCGCCATTCACCACCCACTGAAGCGGCTTTTTTCTTTGCCGCAGTCGCCTCTGCTACTGCTTTTTTCAAAGCACCATCATCATCACCATGATGTTTATCATCGTCACCTGCGTTCACAGCAACAAACGGGGTCACCAACAACAACCCAGCAAACAGGGTACTGATTAATTTTGCCTTCATTATCTTATCCACCTATTTGATCTTTGGGTTATTTACGCGCACTGGGGCCATTCAGCTCCAAACCGTTGCTCATGTAGGTCAGGAAATATTCCAA
Source organism: Gammaproteobacteria bacterium (assembly GCA_030949385.1). Taxonomy (NCBI): domain Bacteria; kingdom Pseudomonadati; phylum Pseudomonadota; class Gammaproteobacteria; species Gammaproteobacteria bacterium. The sequence goes on from JAUZSP010000007.1 coordinate 387,735, forward strand.
GTTACGATACTCTTGACCTTGTGGTTTAAACGGTTTCGCTCGAACCTGTTTGTTACAGCCTTTGAAACGACGATGCAAGGTACCCACCGTACCCCATTTAGAACGGTAAACAGGAAAGCCGGTGGTGTGACCCAAAGCAGGACTCAAAATATCGGAACGGATGTAGTTACCCGAATTTTGCATGTGGCATGAAGCACACGAGAAATTCAGTTGGCCACGACGAGCAAAATAGAACTGTTTACCCTCTTCGTAGGCCGCCATTGCACGCGGATCATCACTGGGAATCATAACATTGGTTTTATTACCACGAGAATTGTAGGTCATAAAAGAAAGTATGTCGTTGATTGATCCCTTAGCGTATTTCAACGGTTTTTCACCATTGGCTTTCAGGCAATTATTAATCGCCAAGGGCAAGGTCATCACCATGCCCTTCTCTTTATCCCAATGAGGATATTTATGTGCTACGCCTGGCCCATCAGCAAAACAATCTTTATAACCTTTACCATTGGCAAAGGCTGTGTTCCACATCTCTTCACCTGCATCAATGAAAGTCTCGTAAGGAGGAAATTCTTCAATCGCTTCCCAACTTTCACGACTGACTTTATCAATAGCGTAAACGCCATTACCAAAATCATTCAACTCCACTTTAGGAAATTTTTTGGCAAAATAACCACGGATTGTACTTGTATCACCTTCAGGGCTGGCTATAGCGCTGCTCATCATGGCCAATGGTAGAGCCATTGCAACCACAGCTGTTAATATTCGTTTCATAAAAATCTCTTCACTCTATAATTTCAGTATGACGACTGGGTTACAGGTTCCAGATAAAATCAACAACAGCATCAAGCTCTTTGTCGTTCAAGATTTTATGCTTACCAAAAGGAGGCATTGGAGATTCAGGGTTTTTAACCGTAGCGTCCCAAATTTGTGCTTTTAACACTTCTCTTTTAGGGAAACGCGCTTTCATAGCTATTAAGGCTGGGCCAATATTACCGGCATTGGTACCACCCGAAATCATATGACAGGCAAGGCAATTACCCTTTTTACGGGTAAAGGCCAACTCTTTGCCATCTTCATCAGCCAACGCCAATTGGGATGTTCCCAACAGCGCCACCGAAGCCGCAGCTAACAGAGTCTTTCGCATCAAAGACGTGGATTTACTCATTGACATGTGCTTCTCTCCTCCAGGATATTTTGACTACTTACTTAATTTTGACAACCACACTCCATCGCAGAACCGGACTTACACTACTACAAAATTCTCAGGATGTCGCCCCATTATCCAAACAGTGAGTCAACAATGAAATTAGCAAAAACAGCTGTTCTTCCTATGGTTTGCCTTAGTTTCGCTGCAACGAAAGCATGATGCGCATCAGCTCCGAGAGCGATTTTACTTCCATTTTTTCCATCACCCGTGCTCGATGCGCCTCCACGGTAGAAAGGCTTACCTTTAACTCCACCGCAATCACTTTATTACGCAAACCGGCAACCACATGCTCCAACACCTGACTCTCTCTTGGGGTCAAACGTATCAAGCGCTCACTGATTTCTGCCAAACGAGACGCCTCACCACGCTGCTGGGCATCCTTTTCAATGGCACGATGAACGCTGTCCAATAACAACTGATCACTGAAGGGCTTTTCAATAAAATCCAAAGCACCGGCTTTCACCGCTCGCACCGCCATCGGCACATCACCGTGACCGGTCACCATAACAATGGGAGGGTGCAAGGGTTTTGCATTCAAAATCGATTGCAACTCCAAACCACTCATTCCTGGCATCCGAATATCCAGAACCAAACACCCTGCTTGACGAGGATCAAACTGATCCAAGTAGTGCAGCGCAGACTCAAACACAGCCGTCTGCAAACCGATAGAACCCATCAACAACTGCAAAGCTGCTCGTACCTCACAGTCATCATCCACAATGAATACCGTAGGCTCACTCATTCTTTTTCACCTTTTTCCAACTCCGCAATCGGCAAGATAACAACAAAAGTAACGCCCTCGGTATGACTCACCACAGAGAGCGTGCCACCGTGGTGCTCGATAATACTGTGACTGATCGACAAACCCAAGCCCATACCCTTCTCTTTGGTGGTCACAAAAGGATCAAACAACTGCCCCTCAATAAGGTGACTCAAACCAGGACCGCTGTCTCGAACCGACAATTCGACCTGTTGAGAATTTCTCATTCTCACCCGAATCAGCAGCCGTTTGTTTTCCAACAATTCATCCGACATCGCCTCAATGGCATTACGCGCAAGGTTCAATATCACCTGCTCAATTTGAATCCGCTGGGCATTGATCAAGGCCACGGCACCTAACTGCAACTCCAACTTAATCCCCGCTTGATGAATTTCAGTAGAGAAAAGCAGTGTCGCTTCTCGCACCACCTGAGACAAATCAATTAAGAGCAATTGTGGCGGTTCTTTGCGCACAAAACTACGCAGCTCTCGAATCACCTCACCGGCATGAGTCGCTTGATTAACAATTCGCTCCATCACATCGACAAATTGTTCTAACCCTGTTTGCCCAGACTCCACACAACGAATCAAGGCCTGCGCATTGGTGGCAATGGCCGTCAATGGTTGGTTAATCTCATGAGCAATACCCGAAACCATCTCCCCCATGGTGCTCAAACGCGCCACATGAGCCAACTCCTGTTGATGTTGGCGCAGCTCTGCCTCTACCCCTTTGCGCAGACTGATGTCCCGAAATACCACCACGCTGCCCACGGTTTTACCCTGCTCATCTTTGAGTGGGGTACTGCTGTACTCAACAGAAAAACAGCTGCCATCTTTTTTCCAAAACGTATCGTCGGCAATAAAACGCGGTTGATTGTCTTTATAGGTCTGATAAACAGGGCATTCATCATCTGGAAAATGACTCCCATCCGCATGAGTGTGATGCAAGATTTGATGCTGGTTTTTGCCAATCAAGTCCTCAGCGTTCCAGCCGGTAATGCGCTCCATGGCCCGATTTAAAAAGGTTGAATTACCCTCTAAATCGACCCCATAAATACCGTCACTGACCGAATCAAGAATCAACTCGTGTTGATGTTGTAACCGTGATTGCGCCACTTTCAGAGCACGATTCAGACGCAGCACCCACAGGATCATCACCACCATAAAGAGCAAAAACAGGAGACCGATAAGCAACCAATGCCAATATTGGCGCACCGCATCCCAAATGGTAAATTTCCCCATAGAATCGTAAGGTGCCAAGTGCAACTCTTTAAAGAGATCGTGTACCGGCTGATAATTGAGTGGAAACGTCCAGCCGGTGTAGTGTCCTGTTTGGCTGGCACGGTGCCCCAAAGGCATGTTCAACAACGCCAGCGCCACCCGCTGCGCCAACTCAGCTGAGGTGTGATTTACCTTACTAAAAGGCCATTCAGGATAGAGGCTGCTGCTGTGAACATAGAGAAAATGTTCGTGATGTTGTGAATGAATGATTCGAAATTGATCCAGTTGAATCAAACCGTCCGCCGCCATTCTCTCTAAAATATCCGTACGCACCGTACCCACATCAACCTCACCCGCCAGCACCGCCTGCACCACTCGATCATGAATACCGGCAAAACGAACCTCAGCCAGATCCTGATAGGGGTTAATCCCCTGCTGTTGCAGCTCACGCCAAGCCATCTGAAACCCACCCAAAGAGGTCTTATCCACCGCCATTAAACGCTTGCCAACCAAGTCAGAAAGCCGCTTAATATCCTCACGATCAGCTCGGGTGAAAATCACCCCACCAAAGACATTATAAGGCACCCCACTGCCTTGATTATTCAAAGTGGCAATGCGTGAAACCCGGTAGCGCACTTCCAAATTGACATAAATACCTGGGTTGACCAAGACAAAATCCACAGTACCACTGGCCACCGCCGGATCCACTTGAGAAAAATTCAGTGGCACAATCTCAAAACGATAACCCTTAATAGCGTGAGTCAAATAATCCGCAGTCGGCGACCAAGTAGCACGAGTTGCTGCCTCACCGCGATGGCTCAACACACCAATTTTAATATCAGCTTCATCAGCTAGAAGTGAACAACTAAACAGCAGAAAACAAAAAAAACCTATGGATAATAATGTTTTCATGGAAAGGAATACTTAACGAAAGGCGTTGAAAACTCAAGCATTATGACGTGGCAAAACAACACTAAAACAAGCCCCCTCAGCAAGTTCACTGCGGACATTAATCACTCCATTGTGAGCCATCACAATCTGTTTCGTCAGCGCCAAACCCAACCCCAAACCAAACTCACCCTCAGTCGGCTTTGTACTCAGACAATGCAAGGTAGAAAACAGCTGAGCTTGTTCTTCCTTAGATATGCCTTCACCCTGATCCTGCACAGAAAAAACAACCTCCTCTGAGGTTGTGAATAAACGCACATCAATTCGACTGCTACAGGGGGAAAATTTAATCGCATTGCTCAGCAGTTGATCGACCACCAGTCGCATACGCACAAGATCCAGCTGCAACGACAGCTGAAACGAAGAACTGGAATTTAAAAAAATGTTTTTTTTCTGCGCCCGTTTTTCAAAACTCAGCAGGCGTTCATTGATCACTTGATCCATGAACACCGTCGAGAGATCCAGCACTAAACCAGTAGAGGCTATTTTCGAATAATCCACCAAATTACGAAATTGCTGCAACAGCTCAATACTGAGTTGATTTATTTTTTCAGAGAAATTGCGACGGTGATCCAGATCAAGATCAGGCATCAACAGCAGCTCACTAAAACCCTGAATCGCAGCAATGTGATTACCCAGATCATGGGCTGCTCCAGCGAGCAAAGCCGCTTCAGAGGGAATGTCTTGTTGTTCCAACTCTGATAATGCCATATCTACCACCCCACACAGACTCGAAACTGCATTTTAGCACGTCAAACCGCTCGCAATAATTGATCAATATCGCACATTTAGGCATAAAAACACCACCGCAAGGGTGGCATCTTTAAAACAACAAACCCAGAATCTTACATCAACTCTCCGCTTGCGGTTTACGCACCCGAATGTGCAGATCCGCCAACTGCTGCAACGGCACACTGGCCGGTGCACTGGTCAAGGGACAACTGGCCGTTTGCGTTTTCGGGAAGGCCATCACGTCTCGGATTGAGCTGGCACCGCTCATCAACATGATCAGACGATCCAGACCAAAAGCCATGCCGCCGTGAGGAGGACAACCGTATTTCAACGCTTCCAACAAGAAACCAAACTTATCCTGCGCCTCTTCATCCTCAATGCCTAAAATGCCAAACACCGCCTGCTGCATCGCACTGTCGTGAATACGGATCGAACCACCACCAATTTCGCTGCCGTTCAAAACCATATCGTAAGCACGAGACAAGGCCGTTCCAGGATCGTTTTTCATCGCTTCAACGTCACCAGAAGGCGCAGTAAAGGGGTGATGCAATGCATTCCAGCGACCGGCTTTTTCATCGTAATCGAACATGGGGAAATCCACCACCCAGACCGGTTTCCAGCCCTCGGCCACCAGACCCAAATCCTGCGCCACCTTGACCCGCAGCGCGCCCAAAGACTCGTTTACCACCTTGGTTTTATCCGCGCCAAAGAAAAGAAGATCGCCGTCCTGCGCGCCGCAACGTTCAATAATCGCGCTCAAGACCTCATCAGGCAAAAACTTCACAATCGGTGACTGTAAGCCCTCACGACCGGCAGCAATTTCATTGCACTTGATGTAAGCCAAACCTTTTGCACCGTAACGACCGACGTATTTGGTGTAGGCATCAATCTTTTTACGGCTCAAAGCGTTGCCACCCGGAACACGCAACACCGCCACCCGACCGTCATCGCTGTTGGCTGGTGCGGAAAAGACCTTGAAATCCACCTCCGCCATCAAATCCGAGACCGTCACCAGCTCCAGATCAATGCGCAGATCAGGGCGATCATTGCCGTAACGCTGCATGGATTCGGCGTAGGTGATGTGCGGAAAAGTCTCCGGCAACGCCACATCCAGCTCATCGGCAAACAGATTACGAATCATGGTCTCCATCATGCCCATGATCTGCGTCTCATCCATAAAAGAGGTCTCAACGTCGAGCTGAGTGAACTCCGGTTGACGGTCGGCACGCAGATCTTCATCACGAAAACAACGCACCACCTGATAATAACGATCCATGCCCGACATCATCAGCAGTTGCTTGAAGAGCTGCGGTGATTGCGGCAACGCAAAAAAATCACCCGGATGGGTGCGGCTTGGCACCAAATAATCCCGCGCCCCTTCGGGGGTCGCTTTGGTCAACATCGGCGTTTCAATGTCCAAGAAACCTTCGCCATCCAAATAAGCCCGTACCTGACGAGTGACGTTGGCGCGCAAACGCATCCGCTGCTGCATCTCGGTACGGCGCAGATCAATGTAACGGTAGCGCAAACGCAGCTCCTCGTTAATGTTGTCATCGTCCAACTGGAACGGCGGGGTTTCAGCGCGGTTGAGAATTTCGATCTCTAAACCCAACATCTCCACCTCGCCGGTACGCATGTCGGAATTTTCCGTGCCTTCTGGGCGACGACGCACACGGCCTTTGATGCGCAAGACAAACTCACTGCGCACCTCTTCCGCGATGCGAAAATTCTCTACTCGGTCGGGGTCAAACACCACCTGCACCACCCCTTCGCGGTCACGCAGATCAATAAAGATCACCCCGCCGTGGTCGCGGCGACGGTTAACCCAGCCACTCAATTCAACCTCTTGATCCAACAATGAGGCATCAACCTCACCACAATAGTGACTACGCATGGTATTAATCCTGAACGGTAATGGCTCAAAAAAAGCCGATAAAAGGAGCGGATGGTTAGGGGCGCTGATCTTACGGATTTAGAGTCAAATTGGCAATTGTTTCGCAGTCCAATCGGCGTACAATCATTCCCACTACCACGATAAAAAGCCCCAATATGGACTCTGCACAAAAAGCCATTTTAATCACCGGCTGCTCCAGCGGCATCGGCCTCTGCGTCGCCAAAGGCCTACAACAGCGCGGTTACCGCGTCTTTGCCACCGTCCGCAATGCAGAAGACGTAAAACGCCTCCAGACAGAAGAGCAGCTAGAGGCTCTGCAACTGGATCTGGACAATTCAGACTCCATTCAAAACACCGTCAACGAGGTGTTACAGCGCTGCAATGGCAAACTGTTTGCCCTGTTCAATAACGGTGCGTACGGCCAACCGGGTGCCATTGAAGACCTCAGCCGAGAGACGTTGCGCGCCCAACTGGAAACCAATCTGCTCGGCTGGCTGGAGTTGACCAACCTCATTATCCCGCAGATGCGCCACCACGGCGAAGGTCGCATCATTCAAAACAGCTCAGTACTCGGCTTTGTCGCCATGCCCTATCGCGGCGCGTACAACATCAGCAAATACGCCCTAGAGGGGCTAACCGATACCCTGCGGCTGGAGCTGCACGGCAGCGGCATTCAGGTCAGCTTGATTGAACCTGGCCCCATCGAGAGCCGTTTTCGGCACAATGCCCAGCTGGCTTTTTTAAAGTACATTGACGCGCCTAACAGCCCACACGCCGACAACTATCACTCCATGTTGAAACGGCTGAACAAACCTGGCCCTGCTGCACCCTTCACGCTGCCACCTGAGGCGGTGCTAAAAAGAGTCATTCACGCACTGGAGAGCCGTCGCCCAAAAATACGCTATCCCGTCACCGTGCCTACCTACCTGTTTGCCTGTTTAAAACGCATCAGCTCCGCGCGTTTTTTGGATCGCATCTTGAAACGCGCTTCGGGCAATGGCAAAAACTAACCCCAAAGGAGTCACCATGAGCGAACATCTGATCTCTCTTTTTTGTCCTGACCGTCCCGGCCTGATCTCTGCGATCAGCGGCTGCCTTTTTGATCTCGACCTCAATATCGGCGACAGTAACTTTTCCATTTTGGGCAGCGGTGCTAAATTCACCGCTGTCTGCACTCTGCCGGAAACGCTCAGCGCCGAAACCTTACACACTCAACTGCAACACCTGCCACAGCTGAATGAGGCGAAAATCAGCATCACCCCCTACGCCTTGGCTCGCCCCAGCAGCTCCGCTCACATCAGCCATCAGATCACCCTCCAAGGGCGCGACCAACCCGGACTGGTAACACGGCTCACCGAAGTGTTTGCGGAGTTTGAGGCCAACATCGTCCACCTCAACACCAAAAGTTTTCCGCAGGCGGACATGGATCACTACCTGATTCGCATCTCTGTCGCCATTCCCAAAAAACGCACCTCTGCCTGTCTGGCCACCATCGAAAACACCGCCAGCAGCATGCAGATGGAATGCCTCTGTGAGACAGAACAGAGTGCAACCGAGCTTGATCCGATTTAAATGGGTTGCATGGATTAATAATCCCTGTCAGACAGACAACCAAACAACCGAGACAGTAAAACAGACCGTGCCAATCACACTGCATTTTCAGAAACAAGGTCATGGCGAAGCCGTTATTATTTTACACGGCCTGTTTGGCTCCCATGAAAACTGGTTGTCACAAGCCAAACTGCTGGCGCGCAACTTCACCCTTTACACCCCTGATCTGCGCAACCACGGCCGATCCCCGCACAGCGACGAGATCAATTACAGCCTCATGGCCGCCGATGTGTTGCACTTTATGGATCAACATGATTTACCCAGTGTGCATCTGATCGGCCACTCGATGGGCGGCAAGGTGGCGATGCAGATCGCCCTCAACCACCCTGAACGACTTAAATCCCTAATCGTGGTGGACATTGCCCCCAAGGTCTACCCCACCCATCATGACGAGACCATTCAAGCCCTTGCGGCACTTAAAATCGATAAAATTCGTTCTCGGCGTGAAGCCGATGCCACATTAGCCCAACACATTCCACAACGAGACGTACGCCTGTTTTTGCTCAAAAATCTACAACGAGATAACAATGGCCACTACCAGTGGCGCATGAACCTCAAAGCCCTGAAAAAGCAGCAACACGACATCGCTGCCGCACCCAACGGCGGCCAAAGTTACCCTCAAGCGTGCCTGTTTATTCGCGGCAGCCGTTCCGACTACATTCAACTCGACGACACCGCTCAAGTGCTGCGCTGGTTTCCCAAAGCGCAAGCCAAAACCATCGACAACGCCGGACACTGGCCCCACATCGAAAAACCAGCGCTGTTTACCAAGCTGGTACTCGACTACCTCAAACAACACAGCGAAAAATAAAATTGATCGCGGTAAAAAAGTCAGAATAGATGCGGCTGCGTGCAAAAGCCGATATGATACGCGCCCTTAAGGAATAAGCCGCCGGAGTGAACAGCACGGTTCTACTCGATTGGGTGAGCGCAGATAAAAAAAGGTGAAACGAACAGTATGGCTTCCACTTCGGTACACGACAAAAAATTACGTTCACGCGTCAAACTCTTCGGCATTTTGCTCGGTGAAGTGCTCAACGAACACGCAGGCAGCGATGTTTACAACGCCGTTGAAACCCTTCGCAAGGGCTTTTTAGCTCTGCGTGAGCAAGAAAATGCGGAACAACGCGCTGAATTAATGGCCTACATCGCCCAACTCGACAGCGACACGTTGAGTGAAGTCACCCGCGCCTTTGGCATTTATTTCAGTCTGGTCAACATTGCCGAAGAGAGCAATTTGCATCGTCGCCGTCGCGTTGAAGTACGCCGTGGCCGCACACTCTGGGAAGGCTCTTTTGATCACACCCTGCGCGAATTTTTTAATGACGGCGTTACCCCAGAGCAACTGCAACAGCTGCTCAACAAACTCAGCTACACCCCCGTCATCACCGCTCACCCCACGGAGTCCAAACGCCGTGCTGTGATGAGCGTGTTGCGCAACATCTTCACCACCGCCTACGAGCTAGAACAGCCGTTGGGTCAAGAACAGCGCGACGATGTCAGCGCCAAGCTGAAAAGCCTGATTCAAGTCTTGTGGCGCACCGATGAAGTGCGCGTCAACCGCCTGCAAGTACGCGACGAGATCAAAAACGGTCTGTTCTATTTTAAAGAAAGCCTGTTTGAAGCGATCCCCGAAAGTTACCGCTACCTGCAAAAAGCGATCAAACGCACCTACGGTGATGCCGTAGCGGAACAGATCAAGCTGCCTAACTATTTACACTTCGGCTCTTGGATCGGCGGCGACCGTGATGGCAACCCCTTTGTTAAACCCGCCACCACCCGCTTGGCGCTGCGGATGCAAAGCGAAACCATTCTTGAAGAGTATTTGGAGCAGTTGGATCAACTCTCCCATCAGTTGACCCACACCCGCACCATGATCACACCATCAGCGGCGTTTCAGCAGGCACAAGAAGCCGATGCTCAACTGCATGAAGCCTGTTTTGATGATCGTGCCGCACGTTACCAACACGAGCCGTATCGCCTCAAACTGCGCAGCATGGCGCACCGCATCCAATTCAATTTGCACGGTGTGCAACACGCACTGGAAACGGACGATCCCGCTGCAAAATCAGAACACGCCTACCAAAATGAGAGCCAATTTCTCGCCGATTTGAACCTAATCCGTGACTCTCTGATCTCCCACGGCGATTCGATGGTCGCCAACAGCCAATTGTTAGATCTGATCCGACTGGTAGAAACCTTTGGTTTCTACTTGATGCAGTTGGACATTCGCCAAGAATCCACCCGCCACAGCTCGGCGGTCAGTGAGCTGTGCAAACGTCTGCCTGCAGCCATCGACTACGATGCGCTAAATGAAGAAGCACGGATGGCAACCTTGCAGTCTCTACTGGAAAACCCCGTCAGCCTTGATACCTCTGCCGACGACTTGAGTGAACACACCCTTGAAACCATGGATGTGTTGCGCGTCATGAGCCAGATGCGTAAAGAGATCAGCCCCAACGCCTTTGGCGATTACATCATCTCCATGACCCACACCGCCTCCCACATCATGGAAGTGATTTGGCTTGCCAGCTTGACCGGTTTGGTAGGCAAAAAAGACAACGAATGGTTCTGTCATCTGCGAGTGGGGCCGCTGTTTGAAACCATCGAAGATCTCGGTCACATCTCCGAAGTGCTTAACGCTCTGCTCGACAATCCCGTTTACGCTCAACTGCTAAAATGCTCCGGCAATCAGCAAGAAGTGATGCTCGGTTATTCTGATTCCTGCAAAGACGGCGGCATCTTGGCTTCCAGCTGGAACCTCTACCGCGCCCAGCAGAAGGTCATCGAACTGACCCGCCAACGCAGTGTTGAGTGCCGCATGTTCCACGGTCGCGGTGGCACCATCGGTCGCGGCGGCGGCCCAACCCATCAAGCCATTTTATCCCAACCGGCGGATACGGTTCACGGCCAGATCAAATTCACCGAGCAAGGTGAGGTGCTGTCGAGCAAATACAGCAACTCCGAAACGGCCATTTATGAGCTGAACATGGGCGTGACCGGCTTGATGAAAGCCAGCCTCTGTCTGATTAAACCGGTGACGGCCACCAGCGGTAATTGCAGCGCCTTTATGCAAGAGCTCACCCCCATCGGCGAGCAGCACTACCGCACCTTGACCGAAGATGTGCCTGGTTTTATGGACTATTTCTATGAAGCCACGCCAGCGAATGAAATTGCGTTGATGAACATCGGCTCACGCCCCTCACATCGCAGCAAGGCGGATCGTTCCAAATACTCCATTCGTGCCATCGCCTGGGTCTTCAGTTGGGCGCAAGCGCGCCACACGATCCCCGCTTGGTACGGCATCGGCACCGCTCTGGAGAGCTGGCGCAACTCGTCTCCCGGTAATCTGGAGAATCTGCGCAGCATGTACCGAGAGTGGCCTTACTTCCAAGCACTGGTCAGTAATACCCAGATGGCGCTGATGAAAGCGGACATGCGCATTGCAGAAGAGTATGTAGAGTTGTGTGAAAACCGCGAACAGGCCATGGGCATCTACGCCATGATCCGCGACGAGTACCAACGCACCATGCAGCAGATCACCGAAATCAGCGAAAACAACGCCCTGTTATCCGACAACCCCACACTGGAACTGTCACTGCAACGCCGTGCGCCGTACCTTGACCCGATGGGACACATTCAGCTTTCGCTGTTGAAACGCTTCCGCGATCCCAAACTCTCGGAAGAAGAGCGTCAAACGTGGCTCAGCCCACTGCTGCGCAGCATCAACGGCATCGCTGCTGGAATGCGCAAT